>JBDUDA010000085.1:0-11214 GCA_040003205.1 Acidobacteriaceae bacterium
TTTCAGGTTTGAGAACATTTGTTTTTCGCGTAGCTATGTTTGCGTTCATGGGTGCGTCTTTTCTTGCTTGCATTTCTTGCGGCAGTAAATCCAAAGCTACCAAGACAACCAGCGGTTTAACGTTTCGCGCGTTTGTGTCTGATCCGTTGCACTTAACCAGGGCCGGGGTATCTCCGTCGCTGGCGATCGTGGATGCGACCAAAGATTTGCTCAGTACTTTTACCATCGGGTTGTCGGGATCGAGCCAATTCCCTGGCTTGATGGCGGTGAGTCCCGACAAGAGTCTGACCGCGATTTTTAGCTCGCAGGGAAACACTGTCGCAGTTGTGAATAATGCCAGGGAGACGCTCAGCCAGGCGGGAAGCGCGACTGCAACTTCGTCGGCAATTACTGTGCCTGGTCCAACCGAGAGCATGTTTATCGGAAGTGACAATTCCACTGCGTTTGCGGCGATCCCGAGTGCCCCGGTTAGCGGGCAACCGCCGGGAGCAGTTGTGGTACTCAGCCTCACAGGCGGTTTCATCAAGGCTACCTTGCCGATTCCGGGCGCGCGTTACCTCGTGCAAAGCCACAGCGGTGACCGCATTCTCGTATTTGGTGACAACTCGGACGTGGTCACTCTGATTTATACCGGGCTGGTGGGAACCAGCGCCAGCCCTCTGGCCTTCATCAGTGGATTTCACCGCCCGGTATGGGCGGTCTTTGATGGCAGCGACAGCACGGCTTATGTTCTGAATTGCGGGCCAGAGTGTGGAGACGCCAATCCGGCCAGCATCACTCCTCTCGACGTGGGTTCGGGAACTCCCGGTATTGCGCTTCCGTTGACGAGCGGCGGCGTCAACTCAGGTGCGACTACCGGATTGCTATCAGGGAACACGTTGTACGTCGCCGGCTCACCGCCGGGCACCACTTGCAGCTCCGGAAGCGCCACCGTCGGTTGCGGGACGCTGACTTTGGTGGACCTATCTGGCATGACGGTCATGAACAGCAGCCCCATTTTCATTTCCGATGGCTACCACAATCGCGTGGAGATGGCAGCTAACGGACAAATATTTATTGGAGCTCACGCTTGTACGAACATTTCCGCGAGCAGCGGAGCTACGGCGCGCGGGTGCCTTTCAATTTTCAACACGCAGACGGCCGGCGTCGTCGTCCCGCCCGACAACGGAGACGTTACCGGGATCGCGACCAATCCGCAACACCCGGTTGTATATGTATGCGAAGGCGGCGTATTACGAATTTACGATGCCGCCAGCGGCCAGTTGCAGAAGACCCAAATCAACATTGTGGGGCAGCCGACGGACGTAAAAATCGTGGACACTCCGCACTTTTAGCGGCAGTTCAGTGCAGCCAACCATCCTGACTCGGTTCAGGCCCCCGCTCGCGAAAATTTCCAGCCGAAGAAATTATCATCTGCAAACTGGAGATTTCCACTTACTTCGGCGGTTCAAGCGTGAGTCGGTGTTTGCCTGTCTTGTCTACCGCCATTCGGGAGAAGGGAAACGCAAAAGTTGAGCCTTCGTACCACGCCTGCCATTGATCCATGTAGTAGGGGCTTGAGAAATTTCCTGCTTCTCCTGTGACGAGGTTTATGGTGGATTGGTCGAGATTGGCAAGGTCCACGGTGATGCGCTCGGAGGGGCCGTGGCTGCGGGATGCAGCCTTAACTGTGTAGCCGTTGCCTGATTGTTCTTGCAGTCCCGGCCCGGACCAGCGCCGCAGAAACGGGATTTTGCCAAAGATCGGGTGCTGAATTTCCACGGGATGAAACTTTCCCCATCGCCAGCTTGCCAGGTCGGCGGGTGCGCGCGCATCGCCGATAACGGTCTCTACCGCGGCGGCGAGCAATTCATCGTAGTTGGAATACTTTTCCGGGAGCCATCGTCTGGGCTGCTGCCGGACCACGTTCTCAAGCCATACAGATTCGTTCATCCAGCGGTAACTTTTCCAATTGAGTGTGGATTCAGTGTCGTGCGAGTTTGCCGGCGCTGAACCTAATTTCGGTTCGAGTAGCAGACGGATCATGGCATTTTGGGCCAGCAGCTCAATAGTTGGAGCGGCAGACTCTTTCGTGAGCTTGCCATCCCAAACTCTCAAAATAGCGGCCGCGTCTTTGGCGCGAGGTGAAGGCGATTGCGCATGCTCCACAGCCTGAGCAAACATCTTCGCCAACATTTGATCGAATTCTGAAAAGATGTCTGTCTGTAGAGCCAGCATATCTGGGGCGGAGAACTTTTTATCCGAGCTCAGAAACGAATAAATCCGTTCAGTCCGCCAGGGAGCTTCCCACTCGCTGCTGATCGAGTAGGGATAATTACCCGGCGTTATACGGCCATTGGCAGTCGCGATCGTTCCCGACGACGGATTAAACACGCTGGGCAACTCTTCGAAAGGAATGTATCCCGTCCACTCGTGTTCGTCGTCACTGCCGTTTTCCGGAAGGCTGCCATCCCCGGTCGCTCGGATGGGAATCTTCCCGGTCGTTTGATATCCAATATTGCCATCCACGTCGGCATACACCACGTTCTGTCCGGGTGCATCGAACTCTGAAAAAGCATTGCGAAATTCTTTCCAGTTTTTCGCCGAGTTCACCTTAAAAAACGGATTGTGGATGCCATCGTAGAGCGTCCATTTGAGCGCCACTCGCCGGGCCTCTCCCGGAATCAGCTCGCTGATTAAAGGCCCGTGGCGCGTGACCGCTACATCCACGGAAACGTCCGGTTTGCCCTTTACGCGAATTGTTTCCTGCCGGTGCTCCGGATCTTTCCATCCCTGTGGCGTCAGGTATTGGCCCTGGGCGTTGAAGTTTTCAATGTACGCATCCTCCACCGTCGGCCCTACATTGGTGAAGCCCCACGCGATCCTCTGATTGTGGCCAACGATTACGTAGGGAAGTCCCGGCAACGCCACTCCCGCCACGTCATAGCTCCCGCTGCGCAAATGCACCTGATACCACAAGTTCGGCATTTGGTGAGCAAGGTGCATATCGTTCGATAGAAGTGGCTTGCCTGATGCCGTGTGAGCCCCTGATAACACCCAGTTATTGGAGCCGATGACGACAGGCGGTTCGGGCTCGGGCTCCGCAGCTGAAGTGAGCGACGAAAATGGGGCGCGAAGGAGAGTGAAGAGTTTGAATGCGGTTTCAGTAAGTGATAGTGATGAAGATCTTTTTTGGGTATGACCGGCGTCATTTGAATCTGCATGGGTGACGGAACTTCTGGAGATACTGTCTTTTTCCGGCTCCTTCAAGTGCTGCGGCATTTGCTGTTGGATCGAGGATGTCGTCGAGGATGTCAGAGTCTGGTCGGGGGGATGATCGTGCGTGGACGTGTTGACGTACAGGTCCGCAGTGAGTTCTGGCCCGAGCTTCCCCAGAATTTTTTCCCTGGTGATCGCGTTGCGAGGGTCGGAACTGAGGTCTTCGGCCATTTGCGCTGCGATCAACATGGACGCCACCGAATCCCACGGTCGGGGATCGTAGCCGAGAATCCGGAACTCCAGGGGCAAATGTTCGCGCTGCGAATGAATGTATGCATTGACGCCGCGAGCGTAGTCCTCGAAGTAGCGCCGGTCATCTTCTGACTGAATCAGCGCAGCCTTTTTCGCGGCCTCCCGCAGTCCGTAAATGCGTTGCGCGCGATCATGCTTGAGCAGGTCGGATCCCAGAATCTCAGACAGCTCGCCCGCAGCGAAGCGGCGCATGCCGTCCATCTGAAATAGCCTGTCTTGTGCGGTGATGTATCCCTGAGCGATAAAGAGATCATCCAAAGTAGCGGCGTCGATAGTTGGAATTCCGTAGGCGTCACGGATCACGGTAACGGGAGCAGATAGCCCTGATATTGCCAATGAGCCGTCCAGTTGCGGTAGAGCAGAACGGGCAATGGAGAGGAAACTAATCGCCGCGCCAGCGATCGCGATGACGACGACCGCAAGAATTACAATGGCGATTCTGGCGGCGCGCGATCCAGGAAGCGCGCCGGAGTGAGTTATCGCGTTCTCCGGATTGCTGCTCATGAGGTGTCCGATTTTATGGCTGCGGTTCTTTTAGCACAAACGCGGCGGACATCCCACATTGGCGAGCCGCGAAAACATTAGTATGATTCAGAAGAACCAGGGGTAGTGAAGACGACCCAGCTCGGCCCCGCAGCGCGGGAATTATAGTGGCCAACGGCTCGCGGAACTTATGCTACAGAAACGAATTGACGATCAGCCCAGCATTTCGCGCGAGATGGTAATTGAGGCTGAGGCTATTCTTCATGGCCATCTCAAACGAGTAGGCCTGAAGCAGACGGCGCAGCGGGACGCTATCCTACGAGCATTTCTCGACACGCGCGAGCATCTTTCCACCGATGAACTTCACCGCCTGGTGAAAAAAAAGGATGCGAGAATTGGTTTTACCACCGTTTATCGAACTCTCAAGTTGCTTTCAGAATGCGGACTGGCAAGCGAAGTCGCCTTTCACGACGGGATCACCCGCTATGAGCATCAGTACAATCGGCGAAGTCACCATCACATGGTCTGCACCGAGTGTGGCAGTTCCGTGGAATTCTTTTCTCCTGAGATAGACAGTCTTGAGCAAGAGATTGGAAGCAAGCATCGTTATGTCACTACTCGACACACGTTTCAGATATATGGGACTTGCGAAGAGTGCCGAAGATCGTCACGACAATTAGTCTGACCTTAAGGAATTTAAAACGGGCCGAATTACGGAATGTCGAACTGCTCACATTGCGGCGCATCTTTGGAATCCGGGAGACTTGTTTGTCCGGCATGCGGAGCTTCGACGTCTCAGCAGCGAGTTGACGAGGAACCACGCGCGTTTCCGGAAGAAGCGGATCCCATTGGTCCAGTTATGGGTTCCCGCGACCGGCTTCTCGGTACGCTGGCCTACTTCACTTTTTTGCCCGCGCTGATCTTCCTGGTCGCGACACCTTTTCGCGAGAGCCGATACGTCCGCTTTCATTCTTTGCAATCCATATTGGTCGCGATAATTGTCTTCGTTGTCTTCGCCGCTCTGGCTTTCGCTCAACCTGTGGGTCAGCTTGTCGTCCTTCTAATCGCGGCGCTTTCACTATTGTTTTTTGGAATTCTTTGGATTGTTTTGATTATCGAAGCCTGGCGAGGCATCGCCTTCCGCTTGCCCGTCTTAGGAACGTTTGCCGCGCGGCAAGCTGCCAGATAAGCATCAAACGAAGCCGATGTTGGCGCCGTAAATTCCGATTGCTTGCGACCGCAACTTCTGTTAGTGTGCGCGCGTCCGACAAACGCGAGTGGTTCGAGCTTCGCTGTGTGACTGGGAAGCAAGTCGGCGCGGAGGTAGTGATGGCTTTTTGCAGCACTTGTGGCACACAGATTCCTGATGGATCCACAACCTGTCCCGCCTGCGCTGCGCGAACACCTGCGGCAGCGGCCCCCGCAGCAGGCACCGGCCTCGCTGACAATGTCGCTGGTATGCTGGCATACGTCACGATTATCCCGGCGATCGTTTTTCTGGTGTTGGAGCCTTATAACCGCAACCGTTTTATCCGCTTTCATTCATTTCAGTCGATCTTTTTCTTTGTTGCTCTGATTGCCCTGCACTTTGCGCTTTCGATTCTCACATTTATGCCGATGATGGGTCTGCTGACAATTCCATTGCATCTGCTCATTTCATTGGGAGGGTTTGTCCTTTGGATCATTCTCCTACTGAAGGCCAATCAGGGGCAGATGTACAAATTACCTGTGGTTGGTGATCTAGCGGAGAAGCAAGCGAACGCATGAACTGGTCGGTTTCCTACCCCACATAATCACAAGCTGAACGGACTAAAGTGAAACCGGCTCGCAGAAGCCTGCCAACCCAGCCCTCTATTTCCCTTAAAGTTTTGCTCGATCTCCGATACTCTGTTATGCCGGAGCCAAGGGGGCCTATTGATAGTTCGGGTCTTTTATCACGATAAATGTTTTGACGGGGCATCATCGGCTGCGCTTTTTTCGCGATTCTATCGCGAGCGGATTCGGACCGACGTGGAATTCGTGTTCTCCGGATTGCTACATCGCGCGGGGGTGTTGTTCGACGAGAAGGATTTCGACGGCGACGAGAATGCCATCGTGGATTTCAAATATTCCAGTTCTCCGAAAATCACCTGGTGGTTTGACCACCATCTGAGCGCGTTTCTGAGTCCGGAAGATGCCGCTCATTTCGAGCAAGAGCAAAGCACGCGTAAGTTTTACGATCCGGATTTCAAGTCTTGTACGAATTTCATTGCGGCTACCGCCGAACAGCGCTTTGGGTTCAACCCGGCTCCGGTTGCAGAATTACTTCATTGGACAGACATTGTCGATGCCGCTCTCTACCAGAACGCTAAGACAGCGGTGGAGATGAAAGAGCCAGCGATGAAGCTCACTATGGTGATCGAGTCCACGCAAGATCCAGAATTCCTTCCGCGACTTATTCCATTGCTTGCAGAAAAACCGCTCGCGGATATTGTTCAGCAGCCGTTTGTCGCTTCGCTGCTTCCACCGTTGCTCGAGCGCCATCAACGTTCCATCGCGATCATGAAAGAAGCCACAGAATCAAAAGACGGTACCCTTTTCTTCGATGTGACCGGACATGAGCTCGAGGGGTATAACAAGTTCGTGCCCTACTACCTGTTCCCAGAATCAATCTATAGCGTCGGACTTAGCAAAAGCAGTTTTCGGGTAAAAGTGTCGGTTGGCTCGAATCCCTGGGCACCTAGTGAGCCCGTGGTGAACTTAGCCAAGATTTGCGAGCGCTATGGGGGCGGTGGACACGCGCGAGTCGGGGCGATCTCGTTTGACGTGAGTGAACACGAAGCCGCCACGAACGCCGCCCGAAAAATTGTGCAAGAACTTCGCGCCAGCGTCCGGGCGGCAAAGGCTTAAATTGGCAGGGGCGGATTTACCCTCTTCCACGGGCCTGTCAACGTCCTCCATCGTGTTGCGCGTTAAGGATCTGGGACGCACGGTTAAAAATCAGGATGACGACAAAATACTGGTGACAGAAGCCACCTTCGACGTTTCTGCCGGTGATACGCTTGCGATCGTGGGCCCAAGTGGTTCCGGCAAGAGTTCGCTACTCCGCCTTCTGAATCGCCTAGACGAGCCGACGAGCGGCACGGTCTACCTCTTAGGACAAGATTACCGTCAAATCCCACCGCGCGAATTGCGCGCGAAGCTTGGCATGGTGATGCAACGTCCCTATTTGTTTCCGGGAACGGTGGAGCAAAATCTGCAATTCGGACCTGCTCAGCGCGGCCGGAAACTAACGCACGCAACGATCAACGAGTTGCTCGCCGACGTGGGTCTTCAAGGTTATAGCGAACGTAACGTTGCGCACCTCTCGGGCGGGGAAGCGCAGCGGGTTTCTTTAGCCCGTACCCTGGCAAATTCTCCGTTACTCCTGCTTCTGGATGAGCCTACTTCGGCCCTCGATCAGGCATCCAAGGTCGAGGTGGAAATGGCTCTTCTAAAAATTTCACACGATCAGAAGCTGGCGTGCATTCTGGTTACACACGACACCTCGCAAGCACTTCGAATGGCGCAACGGGCGCTGGTGCTGGAGGCGGGCAGGATTGTGCGTATGGGACCCACGGCCGAGGTGCTGAATGCTTGAGTGGTGGTTTAGCGATCAGTTGCAGCTTGGACTGGCGCAAGCAGCGGTAGCAGCTTTATCGGCCGTAGTCCTGGTGCTGTTGGCTCGCAAGCGTGGGGTCCATCTCGAGAAGGAAACTTCAGTCGCAATGGTAAGAGGGGCCGTGCAGATCGTGGCGGTAGGCTCGTTGCTGGTCTTACTACTGCACGGCCCCGGTTGGATCAGCAGCTTTCTTCTCGCCGGTATGATAGTGGCTGCGGGTGGGACCTCCGCTCGTCGCGCCAAAGGGTTGCCGGATGCTTTCCGGATTTCAACCCTGGCGATCGCTTTCGGAGCAGGTTCGGTCATCGCGGTGATGACAGCTCTAGGCGTCATCGACAGCGGGATTACTGCCCTGGTGCCCATCGGCAGCATGCTGATCGCAAACTCCATGAACACCAACGGACTGGCGCTAAATCGGTTTCGGGCGGATGTGGTCGCGCATGTGGGGGAGATCGAAACCGCGCTGGCGTTGGGCGCCGACGCCCACAGCAGTGTGTCGCCCTTTGTACAGGCTTCCTTCGAGGCCAGTCTCATCCCGGCAATTGACTCGTTGCGATCCCTTGGAATTGTCTGGATACCGGGATTGATGGCGGGAATGCTGCTCTCGGGTGCGAGGCCTGTTTACGCAGCTCTTTACCAGTTCGTCGCGCTGGCCATGATATTGACGGCCTCTGGACTCACTTCGCTCCTAAGTACCCTGCTCATTCGTAATCAGATTTTCACGGCGGCGGAACAATTGGTTCCCCTGTCTGGGAGATAATAGGGCTTCTATTATGAGTTTTTCCGCCGAAACAATGCCCGCCGCTGGCAAGCACTGCAACCAGTTAAAGGTGCTGCGAGCGGTTGCTTCCCTGGAACTCGGCAAGGGACTGGTGGTTTTAGCCGCCGCAGGGGTGGTGATTTGGCTGGTGCAGCGGGAGGATATTGGCGATATTGCGTTTGCCTTTCTTCGCTTGCTGCACATCAGCCCGGACCACCACTTTGCGCGAGTATTCCTCGAGTGGGCGGACCGCATGACCGACGCAAGGATTTCCGTTATCGCCGGCTTTGCGGGGATTTATTGCACGCTGCGTTTCGTCGAAGCTTACGGGCTGTGGAAGGCTCGAACCTGGGCGGAGTGGATTGCCCTAATTTCCGGCACTCTCTACCTTCCAATCGAATTATTTGAGTTATACAAGAGAGTTAACTTTATCCACATTAGTATCTTAGTGATAAATCTTGCGATTGTGCTTTATATGCTGTATTTGCTGCGGCAAGGTCACCGCGCACGTACGGGAGCGGCGTCGCTCCAGTCAAAGGCCACCTTTGCTCCGTAGTTTGGGCACGCTGACCGCAAATTTTCCATCCCGCATAGCCAGCGATTTCCAGAGTTCTGCACAAATCTATTGGACCTGGGCTCGCCAGACCGTCGACCCGTGCATGCAGTTTGCGATACACTTCGCTGAATTCGATTCCAAGTAGATACTTGTCTGAGAAAACGAGGCATCATGTACATTCAATCAGGTTTTGTACTGGGCTTATGTATTGCCCTTCCGGTCTCCAGCTTCGCGGATTTCCGCTACGACGAGACCACAAAAATTACCGGCGGCTCGATCGTGAGCATGACTAAATTTGCCGGAGCATTCAGCAAGCAAGCCCGCCAGATTACCGACCCGGTTAACTCCACCATTCTGGTCAAGGGCAATCACATGGCCCACATCAATCAGGAGAGCAGTGAGATTATCGATTTGGATAAAGAAACCATCACCAAAATCGATCACACACAGAAGCAATATTCCGTGGTGACGTTTCAGGAGATGAAGGCTGCCATGGAGCAGGCTGTCGAAAAAGCCAAAAAACAGCAGGCGCAAGCGCCCGCCCCGACGCCTGCCACAAAGAACGAACCGCCACCACCAGAGATGAAGTTCAAGGTGGACGTCACCAACACGGGTGCCAGCAAGCAAGTGGCGGGGCTGGCCGCTTTGGAATCGATCCTCAAGATGTCGCTGGAAGCCAAAGACCAAAAGTCTGGACAAGCCGGCAGCCTGGCGATGACAAACGATATGTGGATGGCGCCGGAGATTCCGGGCTACGGCGAAGTCAAAGATTTTAATCGCCGCATGGCGATCAAGATGGGGTCGATTTTTTCCGGGGCCATCTCTTCTACCATTTCGCCGCAGTTGCTGGGTGCGCAACCTGGCATGTTGTCAGGAATGGCTGATATGCAAAAAGAAATGTCGAAGCTGAAAGGAGTGCCAGTCTCTCAAGTCATGCGCATGGGCACAACGGCAGACGGCAGCGCGCTGCTGGCGGCCTCGGAGGCCCCTCTGCCGGCATCGAGCATGCCAACTGCGGGTTCGATTGCCGATCAGGCTGCAACTAATGCGGCGGACTCGGCCACGAATGCCGCAGCCTCGACGGCCGAAAGCAAAGCGGCCAGCCATATGGGAAACTTCGGAGGCGTCGCTTCCGGCATAGGCAATCTCGGAGGCTTCGGCGGCTTTCATAAAAAGAAGAAGGCTCCCGAATCGAAGCAAGAGCCCGCGCCCGCCACTCAATCCGCAGCCTCTGCGCAGAACGCAGCCGCCGTGCTGATGGAGTCCACAACGGAAATGACGCGTTTCTCGTCAGCGTCTGTGGATTCTGCGCTCTTCGATGTTCCCGCAGGTTACAAGAAGGTGCCTTCGGATTATCAGAAGAGCCAGCAATAACTGCGTCGGAATTTCTACGCAGCCTGGTGGAAAACATAAGGGGTCATCGGTTTAACGATGACCCCTTCTATCTGCTCCAAGCAACCTTGTTTTACCACGCCGAAAATGTGAACTGATCCACGTATGCGTAATAGGCGTGGCCCTGCAAGTCGCCGTTCATTTGAAAGTGAACGCCGTAGCTAGCCGAGCTGGCTTTCGACGACGGATAGAAAGACTGATTGATCGGGTGTGTCACTCCGTTGAAAATCAAAGAAGTGAATACAGCTTTGCCGTTACTGATGGAGGTATTCACAGTGAGGTGATCCCAGCTTCCGAGAGCCGGCCTGGTACAAGGAATCGTCGTGGCGGACCAACGGCCACCGGCTGTATCCCAAACACTGAAATGACCCTTTCCATAGGAGCATTGCACCGAAAATTTGTACCATTTCGTGCCAACGTGATGGTTGGACGAGAACTCGATGCCTTGGGAGTATGCCGGATTGCTTAGGGTGTAGTAGGCATCCAGAGTAAAGTTTGACACGTTCGTGTTCGATCCCAACAAAAGGGGCCACAAGCAATTGTTGTATTGCCCGGTCGGCCCGAGGTAAAACTGACCCGACGGCGCGCTTATCGAAGGGGTTGCCGCTAAGGCTGGGGAGGAACTACAAACCGGATGTCCCAGATCAGGATAGAGATACCAGCCTGACATCTCCTCGATATTTTTGTAAGTGTAAGTGCCTGATGTATTCGAAGTGCTTGCGGAGTGCGTGGCAGCCGCGACGGAAGAGACTCGTGGTCCCACGCTGACCCATCGGGAAGCCGACACGATGGAGCCGTCTGCCTGCACACCACTTACTGTCAAGAAATGATTTCCTTCAGACATGGGAACGTTTACATCCAACGGCGTAGAGT
>JBDUDA010000086.1:0-11188 GCA_040003205.1 Acidobacteriaceae bacterium
CGCGGCGATCTTTACCTCGCGACAAATTGTCCTGTGCTGTGGGCTTCCAGCCCGTGCCCGAGCATATGGGACAAACCTCAACCGGAGTTTTTATTAATTGCATGCCTGTTCATCCTTGACTGTGCATCGCGAGATGGTATTTGCGCAAGTAGAAAACAGTCACCGCCTGTGCAGATGCTGTGGACAGGCCGCAAGACTTGTGGAGTGCAGAGGAAAACCGATGCTCATGCGGAAACCGAAGGCTTGCGGTGCTTGCGCATCGCTAGCCCGGCGAGCCAACTCAGCAGAGGAGAAGCGACCAGTCCCGCGTAAAACCAGAGGATGTTCAGAGACAGGGCTAGTCCAACGACTCCGAGAGTAAACGACCAGAAGAAGGCTTCAGCGGCGAATCCACTGATCCAATCCGGCGTGCCTCCGCTGGCAGGAATTCGCGCGGTTATAGCAGGGCATAAACGGGGCACGGCACGCATGAAAGCGCGGTAGGCATCGCCTTGTTCGGATGCGAGCGCGACTTCTTCGCGTGCGATCAGGCGGTAAGAAAACAGCGTGATGCCGATGATCATGAGGAGCCATCCCGCGACGGGGGCGACCATCCCCATCGCAAAAGCCATCAATACGTTTCCTAAGTAGAGTGGATTGCGGACGTGGCGGTAGGGACCATCGGCGTGCAGGGCTTCGCTATGAACGTCACGATCATGCACGACGTCACGGCCGAGGTAGGAAGATCCCCAGGTTCGCAGAAGCGCGGCTGCGATCATAATTAGAGCGGCAATGCTGAAGACGATGTGGAGAGAGTTCGTCTCTGAAAGTTGCATAGCCGGCATGAGCCGGCCTGCAATACGGCCGCCTGCGGGCACGTGATCGAAGGCAAGCAAGGAAAAAGATGTGCCGGAGATCATGCCGAAGAGCCACCAGCGGTTTCGGAATTCGAACTCAGTAGCTTGCATCATGAAGCGAGAATCTCATGTGAGAAGTTTGGGAGCATGGCCTTGCATGATACGCGATTGAAATCGAGCGGCGTAGAAGTCCCTGCGCCAGGATGACACGCGGATGGTATTTCGTGGATAAAATAGCTACAGCTTATGAAATATGAAGCGATATTGATTACTTCGTTTGGCGGTCCGGAGCGGCGCGAGGATGTAATGCCGTTTTTGGAGAATGTTTTGCGGGGAAAGAATGTGCCTCGTGAACGCATGCTGGAAGTAGCTGAACACTATTACCATTTCGGAGGTAAAAGTCCGATCAACGAACAGAATCGGCAGCTGGTTGCGGCGCTGAAAGATGAGCTGACGGCTAACGGTCCTCATCTGCCGATTTATTGGGGAAATCGTAACTGGCATCCCATGCTCGCGGACACGCTGCGGCAGATGAAATTAGATGGAATCCGCCATGCACTGGCTTTTGTGACTTCGGCGTACAGCTCGTACTCAAGCTGCCGGCAATATCGCGAAGACATAGCACGCGCGCAAGAGGCGGTTGGGGAGGGCGCTGCCCGCGTGGATAAGATTCGCGCCTTTTATAATCATCCCGGATTTATTGAGGCGCTGGTAGATCGCGTGCAACACTCACTGGCGAAGATTCCGCCTGGGCGGCGGGAAGCGGCACAGCTAATTTTTACTGCGCACAGCATCCCTGTTGCGATGGCGGAAACCAGCGATTACGAAAAGCAACTGATGGAGACCGCGAGGCTGGTCGGCGGAGAGCTGGGTCGCAGTGAGAAAGAGTGGCGGCTGGTTTACCAGAGCCGCAGCGGGCCTCCGTCGCAACCGTGGCTGGAGCCCGATATTTTGGACTACTTGCGCCAGTGCAAGTCGGCGGGTGGCTCTTCGGATGTAGTGATCGCTCCCATAGGTTTTGTGTCCGATCACATGGAGGTTCTTTTTGATCTTGATGAGCAGGCGCGGGAACTCTGCGCTGGACTTGGCTTACGCATGGTGCGAGCGGGGACGGTGGGAACGCACCCCAGATTTATAAGCATGGTTCGGGAACTCATTGTCGAGAGGATGGACAATAATCAGGAACGTCTGGCACTGGGACCGCTCGGGCCGCGAGCGGATGTTTGTGCGGCGGATTGTTGTCCCGCGATGAAGCGTCCGGAAGTGGGTTCTGGTGCGCGTTGAAATTGGCTTGTGGAAGCGTGGAGTTGTGTAACCTCCGGCAGCAATGGAATGATTTATAAGTGATTGCGCGAACGGCACGGCACTCAAGTAAAATTTTCTGTCTTTAGGAAATAATTCCCAGAGGATTTCTATGCAAATTGAAATGGTGCGTAATTTTCTGAACCTCGCAAGTTTTGCCCTGCTGCTGGCGGCATTTAGCGGCGTGGCTTCCAGCCAGGAACGCGACCGAAATAAGATTGCGGACCAATTTAAATGGGACCTGCGCGCACTATATCCGTCGGACCAGGCATGGCGTACTGCCAAAGATGCGTTCGTCGCCGAGCTTCCGAGAGTGCGGCAATTCCACGGAAGCCTTGCATCATCCCCGCAACACCTGGCCGACGCGCTAGAGCTGACATCCCGGTTGGATAAGGACCTGACTCGGCTGGGCGTTTATGCGAATTTGATCTCGGATGAGGACACGCGCATTGCAGGCTATCAGGCCATGAAGCAGGAGACCCTGCAATTAGGGTCCACGTTCGGTGCAGAGACCGCATTTATCGAGCCGGAGATTCTTAGCATTGACGAGGGAACGATCAGGCTTTTCCTGGATAAAGAGCCGAGGCTGAAAATTTACCGGCAATACCTCGAAGACATTCAGCGGCGGCGCGCTCACACTGGCAGCGATGCGGAAGAGAAACTTCTCGCCGGTGCGGGCGTGATGGCCAATGCCCCCGGCAGCATCTACGGCGTGTTTTCGGACGCCGATTTTCCTTATCCCACCATCGTTCTAAGCGATGGCAAATCGGTCAAGCTCGACAAGGCCGCTTTCGCGTTGTATCGTGCCAGTCCCTTGCGCGAAGATCGCAACAAAGTTATGGAATCCTTTTTTGGCTCACTGGGCGCCTACAGCGGCACCTACGGATCCATGATGAATGCCAAAATGCAGGGCTCTACTTTCTATTCCAAATCGCACAAATATCCGAGCGCGTTGGCGGCTTCGCTGGATAACGCGAACATCCCCACCTCGGTTTACATGCGGTTGATTGAGGGAGTGAATCGTAACTTACCCACTTTCCATCGTTATCTCAAGCTGCGTAAACGAATGATGGGGCTTCCGGATTTACATTATTACGATTTGTATGCGCCGCTGGTGGCGTCGGTGGATCTGAAATATTCAGTCGAGGAAGCGGAACACAATATTCTTTCAGCGCTACAGCCGCTCGGCCCTGAATATGCCGCCGGGGCAAAGCGGGCTTTCGCCGAGCGCTGGATTGACCTTTATCCCAGCGAAGGCAAAACTTCGGGCGCCTATTCCTCTGGGGACGCTTACGACGTGCATCCTTACATGCTGCTGAATTACAACGGAAAATATAACGACATGAGTACCCTGGCGCATGAGCTAGGACACACGATGCACAGCTACTTCTCAAACAAAACCCAGCCCTATCCGCTGGCGTCTTATCCGATTTTTGTGGCGGAGGTAGCGTCCACTTTTAACGAGGTGCTGTTGATAGATTTCATGCAGAACACTATAAAAGATGATCAGACAAAGTTATCGCTTCTGGGCAATTATCTGGAAAACATAAAAGGCACGGTTTTTCGGCAGACACAGTTCGCGGAATTCGAGCTGCGCGCCCACGACAAAGCGGACAAAGGAGAGCCCCTTACAGGCGAAGCGTTAACCAAGCTGTATGCGGAAATCGTAAAAAAATATTACGGACATGATCAGGGGATTTGCGTGGTAGATGACTATGTGGCAAATGAGTGGTCATTCATTCCCCACTTTTACAATGATTACTACGTCTTTCAGTATGCCACTTCATTCACGGCGTCATCGGCGCTTGCGGAGAAGGTGCTAAGTGGGGATCCGGGAGCGACGAAACGCTATTTGACTTTCATTTCCAGTGGAAAATCGAAATATCCTATCGACCTACTAAAAGAAGCAGGAGTCGATATGACGACCGACGAACCGTTGGAATTGACGGTCCACAAAATGAATCAGGTCATGGACGAGATGGAGAAACTTCTCGATCACCAGCCCAAGCCGCACAAGTAAATTTGGAAATGGTTAAGTCGCGCAAGCGAAGCTCAAGATTTCGAAGCAGGCTGATTCTTCCCTTATTTTGAGCGGAGGTAGGTGTCGTCTTTGTTAATCCAATCCGCGCGCGGAGGATTGAAGACGTCAAGATCGACGGTGTCAATTATCGCTTCGGCTTTGTGTGGCATGTTGGGTGGAATGGTCAAAACTTCTCCCGCTTTGACAACGATTACTTTTCCGTCGATCCAGAATCGCAAAGCGCCTTCGAGGATGTATGTGACCTGCTCATTCACGTGGCTATGTTGCGGAACAATCGCGCCCTTCTTCATCAGGACGCGAGCCACCATGATGTCGCGACCGACCACGAATTGCCTTCCGATGAGCGGATTCAGCTCTTCGATTTCGACAGTATTCCAGGGAATGTGCTTTAGCTCGGCTTTGGCGCGACGCGACGGAACTCCGCGCTGGCGAAAAATGACATTCTTGTTCGATGAAATTGCACTCTTTTTCATCGAGGTCTTTTTGCCGACGATGTTTTTCGATACTGGCTTGGCCATTTAGTTTCCTTCCGCTGGTAAATACTAAGCCCGGTATCGTGCATGTAGGCTTTCGCCATATCGAGCGCCGTGCTCTCGCTGACTTCGCCCATAGATACCATTTCTGCAAGGGCGGCAGCCAGGGCCTGGCGGGCGGACTGAATACCCAGCCAATAGCTTTCCTCCGCTCCTAAAATATTGTTGTAAGGAAAGCAGTCGGTACCGAAGGTAATTTTATCGGGAAAGGTTTCCAGCCACTGTTTAAGAGAGTGTTTGAATTCGGACGGATACATAACCAATTCCTGATAAGAGCTTTCCATGTAAACGTTTTTCGCCGCAGCCAGCCAGATTGCCTCGCGCTCGAAGGGATAGCCGCCATGAATCATTACAAAAGTTGTGCCCGAGTAGCGTGGATCGCGCAGAATATTTTCCAGGTTCATGATTCCGCTCTCAGACAGGCTGAAATAGTCTCCAATCCCGACGGCGGAGTGAATATGCACTGGGAGATGCAGACGTCCGCCTTCAAGAATGAGGAATCTGAACAGATAGTCCTGGAAAGTTTTATATTCTTCTGAGCTGGGAACCCCGCCGCCAACGAATTTTTTGTAAACCTCCTCAGCCTGCTGCCGCGGTGGATCGCCGAATTTCGTAGAGCGAAAGTATGCGACCTCGAACTTCATCGCGATTCCGCCCCGCTTCTGATTGTCCTCCAGCGTTCGGCTCACAAAGCCGAGATAATCAGAAAAGTATGGGGGTAACTTAGAAATATTTTCCTGCTGCATCCAGCGATGAAGCATTTTCTCCTGTAGCGGCAGGTAAACTTCCTCATCACCATTGCGGGCACGCTGCCGGCTGTTATCGAAGGGCCACATGAACGAGTCGGCGAAGAATACCCACAGGAATCGCTTGGGATTTAGATAGTCAGCCATCATGGCACGGTTCGCGACCGATTTCTCGATGTTCAATTTATCGAGGACCATGTCGAAATAAGCTGATCCCGGATACTTTTTCTTGAGCTCAGCCTTTTTTTGCACGAGCCATTTCGAATGCTCGGGAGAAAAATCTTCATAGGGATATCCGAACAGTGCTTTGGCGGCCGCCACCAGTTCCGGATTGCTGTCCCGCTCACGAAAGGCAGAGCTGCCGGGAGGCGCAGCCATCGCGTCCACATCGGTATCCTCCGAGAAGCCTGGGTGGGCGTGATGATCGAAAGCCGGAATCTTCTCGATCTGCGGGAGCAGTCGCTGGTAGATCTGCTGCAAGTCCGGTCCCGGAAATGGACGCGCCTGCGCGAAGGAAAGCACCGGCGCGAAATACGCCATCACGAAGCACAAAAAAAGTCGAAGCGGACGAGTCATTTGTTCTCCACGTTATTTGGTCAGTCAATGATGATTGGTTTTGTTAAAGCCTTCCGACGAACAAATCAGCCTGTCACGGTTGTACCCTGCCACGCCCGCGAAACCTTTTGAATCCGTTCGACCGCCTCGTTCAAAGTCGCCGTGGAAGATGCGAACGAGAAGCGCACGAAGTCCTGCCCCGTCGGTCCAAACGCGGCCCCCGGAATCGCAGCCACTCCCGCCTCTTCAAGCATAATCCGGCAAATGTCTTCGGCACTCATGCCGGTATCCGTGATATTCACCCAGGCATAGAATGCTCCGTCAGGGGCAAAACAACGAAAACCGGGTACGCGGTTAAGGTCGCGTATAAATTGCTCTTTTCGTTTAGAAAATTCATTCACCATTCTTACAGTCGCTCCCGCGCGATCTCTCAGCGCTTCAATGGCAGCGTATTGCGTAAACTCGGCAACGCAGGTGTAGCTGTTGACCGCAAGCATGTTCAGCGCTGGAACGATGTGGGCGGGAGCCACGGTGTATCCCAGCCGCCATCCTGTCATTGCGAAACTTTTGGAGAAGCCGTCGATGATCAGGGTGCGCTCGATCATGCGCGGATAACTAAGCATCGATTTGAAAGTTTGGCCGTAAATGATGCGGGCGTAGATTTCGTCGGAGAGCACCAGCAAGTCGTGTTTCACCGACAGCTCTGCCAGTCTGCGCTGCACCGCGTCGGAATACACAGTGCCGGTTGGATTTCCGGGAGAGTTTGTGATCAGGATTTTTGTGCGCGATGTTATCTTCGATTCGATTTCGTCGGGATCGGGCTGGAGATTGTTCTTCTCGTCCAGTCCGAAGGGAACTCCAACTGCACCGAGACCAGCGGTTATCGAGGGATAGCCAGGGAAACCTGGGTCGGGAAAAAGCACTTCGTCCTCGGGCTCAACAATAGCCATCATCGCCATAAACAGCGCGATTTTGCAGCCAGGCGCAATTACCACGTTGTCCGCTGAAATATTGATGTTGCGCGTCCTATCGAGGTAGCTCGCGATTTCTTCCCGCAGGGCTGGAACACCCTGGATTGCACAGTACCGATCTTTCCCTTCGTCCAGCGCGCGCTTTGCGGCCTCCATGACAGAGTCGGCGGGATGGAAGTCTGGTTCGCCGAGTTCGAGGTGGATGATGGAGCGGCCCTGGCGCTCTAGATCTTTGGCTTGGGCGAAGACCGACAAAGCCCCTTCGCCGCTCATCAAAGCTATTCGGGAAGAAATGGGTCTCATCGGCTTAATTCTATCGTGGACTTTTTAGCTTTGGAGTGCTTTCCGGAATCGGAGTGACAGGGATGCGCAACGCTCCAATGAAACGTGGGAAAAACTCGAATGCAGCGGCCACTGCGGTGAGTTCCATCATTTGCAGGTCGTTGTAGTGAGCCTGGACGGTCGCATAAAAGTTGTTGTCGATTTCATCGCAAGAGTGAAGCCGGTCAGCATAACGAAGAGCCAGCTTTTCAGCTTCGCTGAATGGTCCGCTTTCGAAATCCTGCAATGCGGCGATCTGATCGTCGCTCGCTCCCTTTTGCCGCGCGGAGAGCGAGTGCGCCTTAATTCCGTATTCAAATCGATGCAGAATACAGATGCGGACGGCGACCAGCTCTTTGAACCATCCGGGTAGGGCGCCGTCCCCGACGATCGGATTGAGAAACGCCGCGACCCCTTGCGCCAGCGTAGGAATGTTTGCCAGCGCCCTGAACATGTTGGGGACGACGCCTCGTTGTTGCAATAAGGCGTCATAAAGTGGCGCGATCTCCGCTCCCACCTGCTCGCGGTCGAGCAGCCGAACGCGGGCTGTTTTGGTGTCGCTCACGTTAGAAGCCATATCGCAGCGAGAATTGGATCAGGCGCGGCGTGCCGACGGTCGAAGTAATCTTGCCAAAGGTTCCAGGATTCTCGACATCGGATTGCGCCGGACTGGCAAAGTTAGCGTGGTTCCAGATGTTGAAGAAATCGCTCGTGAAACGCAGGCTCTGACGTTCACTGAGACGAAATTCTTTAGCTAGAGAAAAATCCCAGTTTTGCTGGAACGGACCGCGATAAATGTTGCGTCGGAGATCACCAAATCCAGTAGTTCCTCCGATCACAGTCGGCGCGGTGGTGAAATTTGTGTAATTCAAATATCCGTCCAAGCGCTTATGAACATCGCCAGACGTTAGCCCGGCGCCGAGCGAGCCTCCCGGTGCCAGACTCGCGCCCATCGTCGGCGATGCGAGGCCCGGCACAATGTAAGCAGTGCCGGCCCCCGTGTCTATGATTGAGAACGGAGTGCCCGACTGAAGTATCGTGATGCCGCTGACAGCCCATCCGCCAAGAACTCCGTGGACAAAGCCTTTGGAGTCTCGAAATATCGGAAGATCGTAGCGGTAGCTGACAGTGAGACGATGCTTGCGGTCGAAATCGGAAAGGCCGTAAGAGTTCGCGATGTTGCTCTCGTCGTTAAAGGCGGTGTTGAGCGCGGTATTGCCGCTGGAAGTCGCGTCCAGTGATTTCGCGAAAGTGTATGCGCCCTGAAAATATCCGGCTCCCCAACGGCGGAACAGCGTTGTCTGAAGAGAGTTGTAGTGCGAGTAAGCGTCGTTGGCAAAAATCTGGAAGCCGCCATAGCCGTTTACACCCTGAAGGTTAGAGCGGGCAATACCGTTGCCAACAGTGTTACTGGTGATCTGGTAAACCGTGCCATCCGCAGCTGTAACGTTAATCGGATTCGTAGGCGAAGCGATCCCAGCCTGAATGCTGGTGCGGGTTTCGCGCAGATGTATGGAATGGGTTCCAACATAGCCGAGCTCAAGAACCCACTTGCTGCCTAACTCGCGCTGCAAGGTTAAATTCCATTGTTGCGTGCTGGGCACTTGGAACTTGCGAGGAACGGTCAACACAAAAAGAAGGTTCGATGGTACGAGACCGGCGCTACCGGCGGCGCAGCCATAGGTTGGGAACTGGGTAGTATCGCCGCCCGGGAAGCTTTGCAGTGCTCCCAAGCATGGCACGAAGTTAGGATCGAGTGTGCCTCCAGTCGGCAGTGCGTTGATGTTCGGACTGGGGCAGCCGGGCAGCGGAGTCGACGAAAAGAAACTACCAAGGCATCCGGGAGGCCCGCCAGCGCCAGCGATGGGAAGGTATGGTGCCTGAAAAGAGAGCTGGTCCACGGTGCCGACATCCTCACGCACGAAGTAGATTCCGAAGCCTCCGCGCAAGCTTGTCTTATGATCGCTGAAGAGGTCCCAGGCGAAACCAATGCGAGGACCGATACCAATGGCGTAATTGTTGTTATAGGTGGTGTTGTTGCCCTTGCCGGTCAGGCCCGCAACGTTCAGTTTGCTGGCGCAACCTCCATATACGAACGGATATTGGCCGCTGTTTGCAAGCGCAGGATCAAAGTTGCCGATGTGGCAAAGCTTGTCATAAAAGGCACCCAGCACTTCGGTACGCAATCCTAGGTTTAGAGTCAGATTCGGACGCGCCTTCCAATCATCCTGTGCGAAGAATCCAAAATTGTTGTTGCGGTACTGGTGGTTGTAAACGCCGCCGCCGCCAAAACTCGCATCGGGCGCGCCTTCCAGTAACTTTTGGAAATCCGTCAGGTTGCTGTCGGAGGCAAAGAAAAGCTGGCCATTAAAAACTTGAGGGAACAGTTTGTTTAGATTCACGCGAGTATATTCCCCGCCAAACCGGAACGTGTGTTGCCCCTTCACCCAGCTCATGTTCTCGACAAAATTGAAATTGTTCTGAGTCTGGTATTGGTCCGCAGGCGGGGTGGGCCCGATCTGGAAGCCTGAACTATTCAGCGTGAATTTGTAAATAGATTTAGTTACGTTGTTCGTAGGCCGGTCTATGCCTAGATCGCCGACGGTGACGGGCGCGCTGTTGAGCAAGCTGTTGTTGATTCTCACGTAGCCGAAGCGAAAGTCATTTACGAGATGAGCGGTGAATAAATGGGTTTCGCCAATGCTGAAAAACCGGGCTTTGACTGGCAGATCGTAGGGAAAATCCAAGTCAGTCGCGCTAATGCTGCTGGCGAGAGTGCCTCCCAAAGATGCTTGCAGGCCGCCGGCGCCGAAGGGCAAGAGTGATTCCTCATTCGAAAAGAAGAAGCGAGCTGAAATTTTGTCGTTTCCGTTGCGGAATTCGCGGTCCCAGTTGGTCGTAAATTGGTCTTCCGTAAACTTGCCGGGTTTGCTCACGATGTACTGTCCAGTATTGATTCCGCCGGAACTATTCAAGCCTGGTGCGCAATTGGGGGCGCAATTCGGGCCCGCAACTCCTGAAGGAATTAAAAATCCGTCTGCATTCGGAAACTGGGTGCTCTGCCGTTGAAATAATCCCGTTCCGGCGGCATTTGCAATGACCGGATCAATGCTGGGCACGTTGAAAATCGCCGCCAGATTGGCAGGTGAGCGATCGGTAGGCAGGATCGGAAGCTGACTGCTGATGAATGTGCCCGGCGAAAGACCGCTTCGCTGACGAGTGCCTTGATAGTTCAAGAAAAAGAATCCGGCTCTTCCTTCGCTGCCAATTGGCCCGCCGAAACTGGCTCCGAAAATATTCTGCTTTACCGACGGCCGACGCTGAGCGGCGCGATTCAAGAAATAGTCATTGGCATTTAATTTGTCGTTGCGAAAAAACTCATAAACGTCACCGTGGAACTTATTAGTCCCAGACTTGAGGATGGCGTTTACATTGCCGCCGCCATTTCGTCCCTGGCTGGCATCGTAGAGCGAAGTTTGAACTTTGAACTCCTGAATCACATCCGGGTTGGGAAGCGGAATATTAGTGGCTTGGGCAACGTTGTAATCCGTGGCGCTGATGCCCTCAATTAGGTAGTTATTGTTGTCCTCGCGCTGTCCATTCACGATGACACGAACATTTCCGCGACCCAGTTGTGCCGACGAGCTAAGTTCGCTCTGGGCCCCTGAAGAAAGCGTCAGCAATTGTTCGAAGTTCTGCGTCGCCAGTGGAAGGTCGCGAATGGTATTGGCCTCGATCGCCTGTCCCGTGGTGGCGTTGGTTGTTTCCACCGTCTGGACCTGCGCATGCACCTCCACCTGTTCCATCACCCGCTGAGCGGAGAGATTAGCCGTCATCTTCGTGGTCTCAGTCACGCGGACGACGACGTCCGAAAACTTTCCCT
>JBDUDA010000282.1:0-3308 GCA_040003205.1 Acidobacteriaceae bacterium
GGCGTATTGGCGCATTGTCCAAAGACGGCCACGGTACATGGTGGCTTGAACTCCGCGGGTGAAGGGATATTGCCCCGGATATCCAACTTCTTCATCGGGTTTGCGGCCATCAAGATCCGTAGGCGCGTAAACCGGACGAATAGGAATGTGCGAGGAGGTTTCCGGATCAACTGTGTTGTCTTTAAGAGGCTTTTCCGGCATTCCTGCCTTTTCTGAAAGTAGTTATCTTTTTTTCCGGATGCGCCAGAAAGAGGTGAACCCGAACCATCCGAACATGAGGCTGAAAATTACCGCCGAAGCGACTCGGTTCGCGCCAGCCTTGCCCGCGTGATACAGCATAGCCTCACGAACCACGGCCAAGGCACCGATGGCGGCTAATGCGAAGAAAACAAATCCGGTAACTTCGAGCCAGAGTTGGCTGGCGACGCCACCGATATGAGTGGCGGTGGCCTTGCCCGCCTGCACCGCCGCGCCGAAGGTGCGCGTCCTCTTAACTTGCTGGCCGGCTATGCGCGCCGCGATGCCCACCTTGCGCGCGGTAGAGGGTTTTATCATCTCTTTGATTCTATCAACTTCGGGTTACAATACCGTGCAAGTGGCGTTTTATGAAGCACCGGGTCTTGAAATCGCATCTAAATACCCGGAGTTCGAAACAGTAGACAAACCCTGAGGGGGACTAGTGGACCAGCAACTGAAGCAATTGATGAAGGAATTAGGCGAGGCGATCAACGAGTCTCTGGCGGATTCAGAGCAGATTGCCGAAGTCGTTTCCAAAATCAAAGACGGAGGATACGATATCTTCCTGGTGCTGGAGGCCACGATTGGAGTCAGCAAGCCGGGCGAAAAGGGTGACAAGACTTCAATGGTGACGACGTTGACCAGCAATCCCGAACTCAAGGTCAGCGACCAGGACGTCAAATTTCTCAAGTCGCTGCGGATTAGGGTCGAAGACGACGCGGCATAGGATTTGCTGGGAATAGGGATGTTTCGACTGCACTCGTCGCTTGCGCGACTCCTTCCGCTCAACATGACAAGACTTAAGTGTCAATCCTTAATAAGAACCGAAGAATCTCTACTTCACAACTGAACTCCGATTTCATCCAGATGCGCCAGCAGGTCGGCCGGACCGGCATAGACTCTATAGGCTCCCGCTCCTTCGAGTTCGGCCTCTCCAAAGCCTCCGCATAGCAATCCGACTCCGATAGCGCGAGCGCGCTTCGCCGCCAGCAAGTCCCAGACGCTGTCACCGATGACCATGCAGTTTTCCATTTTGGCGTCCAAGAGGTCCGCTGCTGCCAGAAATAAATCCGGCTCAGGTTTCGCCTTCGCGACGTCGTCGCCGGTGACTACGGGAAGATTTTCATCCACGTTTAGCATTTTTAGAAACTTCTGGGCTGGTTCGCGCGGGCTACTGGTCGCGATTGCATGAGGAACATCCGCCTTGAGAAGCGCCGCTAGAAGTTTCCTGGCGCCCTGTAACGGCCTGACCTCATGCGAGCGTTTTTCATACGCTTCGCCATGGACTTCTCTCATCCGCTCAATTTGTTTGGGCGTCAGATGAGCTCCGGCATCTCGCAGGAAGGCCTTCACGATCAGTTCATCGCTCATGCCGATTTTGCGGTGGATCATCCAGTTGGGCAGATCAACTTTGGCGGAATGAAGCGCTTCGCCCCACGCCAGTACATGCTGATAGACGCTGTCAATCAAAGTTCCGTCGAGATCAAAAAGAATGGCGATCTTGTTGTGGCGCGATTTGTCCCGCTTGTGTTTGGCCATGATAATTTTTTAAACTACTTCCTCCCTGCTGTCATCTCGAGCGGAGCAAAGGCCTTCGCTTTGCGCAGTCGAGAGACCTGCTGTTCCGGTCAGCCGAAAATCGAAGCAGGTCCCTCCACTTCGGTCGGGAGGACAGAACTGGATAGGGACCGATAGAAGACTTTTTCAAAGAGGGCTTGAGTTCATGCGATCAGGCCGTTGGATGCGCAATTTCATCGCGCGAAAATCTCATGCTCCGATTTCACGCACAAACTCGCTCTCTCCCCGCTGTGCTAGTATTTACGGTCTTAAGGCAAGCAACTACAAAGTTGTTAACTCGGCTCGCCGTCAACGCTCTTAACCGCATCGAAGCGAAACGTGATGAAAGATACGCTTGGAGTGCTATTAGCCGGAGGAGCAGGAGAGCGGCTCTATCCCCTGACTCGCGACCGCGCAAAGCCCGCCGTGACGTTTGGCGGCATCTACCGCATCATTGACGTTACTCTGTCGAATTGCGTTAACTCCGATCTGCGTCGGGTCTACATTCTCACCCAGTACAAAGCGCTGTCGCTGAACCGCCACATCCGCGAAGGCTGGAACATTATGGGCAGCGAGATGGGTGAGTTTATTGAAGTGCTGCCCCCCATGAAGCGCGTGAGCGATCAGTGGTACCAGGGTACGGCCGATGCGGTTTATCAAAATATTTACTCCATTGGGTCAGAGCAGCCACGGCACGTGCTGATTCTTTCCGGCGACCATATTTACAAAATGAACTATGGACGCATGCTCACCCAGCACAATGATTCCGGGGCGGACGTAACGCTGGCGACAATCCAGATTGATCTTGATGAGGTGCAGCGCTTCGGAGTGGTGGACGTCCACAGCGATAATCGCGTTGTAGGCTTCGAAGAAAAGCCGAAGGAGACCAAGCTGCGGTCGCCTTACAGCAAAGATAAAGTCTCCGCATCGATGGGGATTTATCTTTTCAACACTGACGTGCTGATTCCGGCGTTGCTGAAGGATGCGGAGGATCCAAATTCGAGTCACGATTTTGGAAAAGATATTTTGCCGAAGATGGTGGATGAATACCGGGTGTATGCCTACGACTTCGTGGATGAAAACAAGAAAGAAGCGCTCTACTGGCGGGACGTGGGGACGCTGGAAGCTTTCTACGAAGCCAACATGGACATCGTTTCGGTGTCGCCGGTCTTCAACTTATACGATTCCGACTGGCCGATCCGAACTTACCAAAGGCAGTATCCGCCCGCGAAGTTCGTGTTCGCCGAGCCCGGCCGCACGGGACAAGCTACCGACTCCATCGTCTCCGCTGGATGCATTGTTTCTGGAAGTACGGTGAGCAACAGCATTCTTTCTCCGGATGTGAGGGTGAATTCCTACAGTGCCATAGATGAGAGCATCCTATTTACGCATGTCAATGTGGGACGGCACTGCCGCATACGCCACGCAATTATCGACCGCGACGTCCACATCCCTGAAGGAACAACGATCGGATACGACGTAGAGGCCGATCGTCAGCGCTACTTCGTCACCGA
>JBDUDA010000087.1:0-11120 GCA_040003205.1 Acidobacteriaceae bacterium
ACGTCAGATGGAGGCCGCGAATGTTGTCGCGCTTTCTCCAGACTTCCAAAATCACTTCGACCACATAGTCAATGTGGCTCTGGGTGTACATGCGTCGTGGGATCGCAAGGCGAACCAAGTCCATTTTTGCGGCAGCCCCGAACATCAGCCCGCCGATTTCCACTGACCGAATTCCTCCCTCGAGGTAGAGCTCGACTGCAAGAGCAACGCCCGGAAATTGATCGACCGGAATATGCGGGAGAAATGCGCGCGCGTCGATGTAGATCGCATGGCCGCCGGGAGGTTGCACAATCGGCACGCCAGCGTCGGCGATATGGCTGCCCAGATAAGCGGTGGAAGCAATTCGATAGCGAAGATAGTCTTCTTCGAGCGCTTCGTGGAGTCCAACTGCGATGGCTTCCAGATCGCGGCCCGCAAGACCTCCGTAGGTCGGATACCCTTCCGTCAGAATGAGCAAATCTTTCTGCTGTTGCGCAAGTAAATCGTCATTGGTACAGAGGAATCCACCAATATTCGCCATGCCATCTTTCTTGGCTGACATGGTGCAGCCGTCCCCATAGCTGAACATTTCCTGCGCGATTTCTTTTGCGCTTTTCGACTCATATCCTTTTTCGCGCTGCTTGATAAAGTAGGAGTTTTCCGCGAACCGGCAGGCATCGAAATATAAAGGGATGGAATGACGGTGGCAGATCGCGCTCACTTGGCGTACGTTCTCCATTGAAACCGGCTGGCCTCCGCCAGAATTATTGGTGACGGTGAGCAGGACCAGCGGCACGCGCTCGCGGCCTACTTTGGCGAGCAGATTTTCGAGCGCAACCACATCCATATTGCCCTTAAAAGGATGCTTCAGGCTGGGCTGCTTGCCTTCGGGAATAACGAGGTCCACCGCTTCGGCGCCCACAAACTCCACGTTGGCACGCGTGGTATCGAAGTGGGTATTATTGGGAACGACATCGCCTTTTTTGCAGATCACGCTGAACAGGATCCGTTCCGCGGCCCGGCCTTGATGTGTCGGGATTACATGCGTGTATCCGAAGATGGCTTGCACTGCGGTTTTGAAGCGGTCGAAACTCTTGCTGCCGGCATAGCTTTCATCGCCCTCCATAATGGCGGCCCACTGGTGTGTAGACATGGCTCCTGTGCCGGAGTCTGTCAGCAGGTCAATGAGCACATCCGCCGCCGGAAGCAGGAAGAGGTTGTAGTACGCAGCTCGCAGCAACACCTCCCTTTCCGCGCGGGAGGTCCTGCGGATAGGTTCAACGCTTTTAATTCGAAAAGGCTCGATGATGGTTTTAATCATGCCATTTTACTTAAGGCATTCAATTTGTTTCAGGCTCAAGGCCTAGCGAAGTTGAAGCTTATCTTCACTCTCTGACGGCCGGTAACTCACCGCTGCGGTGCGCTCTAGTTTGTCCCATGCAAAGCGACGGCCTTCGATTGCGCGCTTTACGGTTCGAAACAATACCACTGAAAAGAGCTGGCGGTAAGCAAATCGTTGTAGCCATACCTGGCTAAGAAGCCACGCATCTTCGCGGGCTTCGGGTTGGCGACGCTCCAAAGCGAACGCTATCGCAGAGGTAATGAAATCAATGATCAGGAAGGCTGCAAAGAAAACCACCAGCCGTTGGAAACTGGCCGGATCGGTTGACTCGGGATGGAATAATTTCTGCACCAGATACCAGAGAGCTCCGACCACAAACATCACGTCAATAAATGGCGAGACCAGAGGCAGCAGTATCTGAAAAATTAAAATGTTGGGCAATGCGATCCATCCCAACACGCCTTTGCGGGCAAACACAGCGCGATGTTTCCAAACGGCTTGCAAGATTCCAAAAGACCAGCGAAAACGTTGCCGCATTAATCCATTAGCGTTGCTTGGGGCTTCGGTATACGCAAGCGCGATGTCTTCGTATTCGACGCGATATCCGCCGCGCAGGAGCGCCATCGTTAAATCGGCATCTTCGGCCACTGTGTCGGTGTGATAACAGCCCGCTTCCTTGACGGCGGAAACTCGCCAGGCGCCGATTGCACCCGGGACAACGCTCACCGCGCCCAAAGTGTTAAGCGCCCGCCGCTCGAAATTCTGGCTGGTGATGTATTCCAGCGCCTGCCATCGCGTCCACAGGTTGATACGATTGCCGACCTTGGCGTTTCCCGCTACGGCTCCGACTTTCGGATTGAGGAAGTGCGGCACCATGCGGGAGATGGCCTCGCGAGCGATAACGGTGTCCGCGTCAATGCCTACGAAGATTTCTTCATCGCGCAGATGTTGCAGTCCAAAATTCAACGCCTCGGCCTTGCCGGAGTTTGCCTTAGTTAGGATCAGCACCCGGCCTGAGGCTTGCTCCGCACTAAACACTCTGCGAGCAACTTCCAGAGTGCGATCGCTGGAACCGTCATCGATCACAATCACACGGAAGTTGGAGTAGTTTGACGCAAGCACGGCGCGCACGGTCCGCTCGATGACTTTCTCTTCGTTATATGCGGGAACCAATACTGCGACCGGAGGCCTGTAGCTCCGTGTCTCTTCGGGCAGTCCGTAGTGTGAATGCCGCAAGCGATCATAAATCGCAAATGCACCGATGAAGAGGAGGCGTCCCGTCATAAGCAAGTCGCCGAGGAAAAATATCCACGTGATGGCCTTAATGCCAATGTCAAACAGCCAGAACCCGATCCAGGTTAAGCGCGCTCCCCAGCGCTCGTTCGTTGGAATTGGCGGCATTACCTCAGCCCGGCTCTTGCCCAATAATTCGTAAACCGGGACGATCGCAAGCCCCTTCGCGCGAGCTCCCTCAATAATCTTGGGCAGGGCCAGTAGCGTCTGCTCGCGATCCCCTCCACCGTCATGCAACAAAATAATATTTCCGCAACGAATATCGGCCGAGCAGGGGGGAAGGTGTTCGAGAACATCAGAAGCGATCTGGTCGGCAGTGTGACGAGGATTATCCCGCCAGTCATTGGGGTCGACTTTGTCGCCGATCGTGATGTAACCCATCGACTGGGTGAATTCCAGCGGACGCACCTCGTCCTCCGTGTCGGGTTCAGCATCAATCGAGTAAGGAGGGCGGAACATGACCGTCCTGATTCCCAACCGGCTCGCGAACAGTCTTTCAGTGAGATTCAGCTCCAGCTTCATATAACGGCTGGAAAGGTTGCTGATGTCAGGATGGGTAAAGGTGTGGTTCCCGATAGAGTGACCTTCGCGGTAAATGCGTGAAGTAAGGGAATCGTACTTATCGGACTGAATTCCGATCAGGAAAAAAGTTGCGGTAGCTCGTTCGCGTTTCAGGACATCTAAAATTTTGGGCGTCCACTCGGGATCGGGTCCATCGTCAAATGTGAGTGCAACCTGGTTTTTGCTGGCTCCATAGCGTCCCACGCGGTAAGGCTCCGGCAAAGAGTCGAAGCTCTCATCGGAAATGAGGGCGGTGTTAGAGTCTACGGTTATTGTGCGTCGCCCCACCAGTGGACTAGCCTCGATACGGAGGACCTCGCCCTCCCCTTCCATGTCTACATCCTGACCGGGGGGAACGTCTTTCAACTTATCGGGTGCCGATGGCTCCCCCGGTACGTCCCAGACCCGCCACAGGGAGCGATCTTCCGAACCAAGCCTCCACAGGGCAAAGGTCTTGATCCCCAACCGTTGCGCCGCGCGCATCTGATTTAGGGCCGTGACTGCGTCGAGATACCAAACATCGTGCTGCACATTGTTTTCGTCAAGATAGCTAACGTGAGGGTTGAGACTGTCGCCGTCAAAATCTACGTCTTCTTCGGAATCTCGCGCTGTTAGCCAGACATCCTGCACCGACTGATTTTTGTCGCGTTCCTCACGTGAAAATTTGTCATGCTTCGGCTTGCTGACCCAGTCGTAACCGTAGTTGCCAATCGCGCAGATTAGCTTGTCCTGCGGAACCACTTTTTTCGCCGCAGCCAGATTCGCGGTGAACCAATCCTGCGAAGCAACAGGACCGGGCGTTCCTGGGTTTGGATAATGCTCGTCATAATTCATCAACACCAGGCCATCCACCACAGCCGAGATTGCTCGATAGTCGACGTCTACACTGCGCGCGGGAACACTCACGTAAAGCTTCATGCCGTTGCGATGCAGGTCGTCTGACAATTCTTTGAGAAGATTTCTGTAGCCGGCTTGAGCGTTATCTGGAACTTCCTCGAAATCCACCATGATTCCGCGATATTTGTCACTCGCAAGAAAGATGGAGATTTCTTTCCTGAATTTCGCGCGGGCATCGGTACTGTTCAAAAAATCACCAACACTCGTCATCCAGTTGGTGCCGTCAAAATTGTTTACCAACGGGAAAACTTCCATCCCGGTATCTTCCGCTTTTAGGAATGGCATCACCTTGTCATCCACGGTGCGGACGGTCCCGCCCTGCAAGACGTCGAAGAATCTGTTCGTTTGCTCGTCCACCCCTTGAAGGTGACCGTCGGGGGTTAGGACGTGGAGCCACTCGGGGTAGAGCAAGTCGATCTGGCGGGCATACTCGCGCAGGGAGGAGAAGCTAGCCGCATCCCACGGGACATAAAAAGCGGCGCGAATTCCCTCTTCAGCATTCAATTTCACGGTCGAAGGAGCAATTTTTGATTTCCGGTGACTCCGTCGCGCCGCCAGCTTTTTTCGGAGGTCTTTCGCTTTCTCTTTCTCGGTTTCCTTTAGAGCGTGGTACGGACGCTTCTGTAACGGCAACAGCAAACCAGGCAAAGCCTCGTCGCGCAGTGCGGTATATACAAAAAAAATGATCAGCGCGGTTAGAGCGATGGCTAGAACATCGAATAGCCGGCGCAGTCGCTTCCAGCGAGCCCGCAAAGGATCGAAAAAAATCGGTTTCGCCATGTAGATTTTAGCTACTTCATCCTAAGCTGCGAAAATGCGAGGGTCAAACAAACTCGATTTCGACCGCCACAATAGAGCTTTCACAAATCCCGTCATTGAGAAGCGCGAGAAACACTATATATTCGCAACGTGCGCGAACTTGTCCGCAAGCAAATCTGGCTTTTTGTGGTTGCGGCCTGCGCCGCAATTGGACTGCGCCTGCTGTTTATTTACCGCTTTCCGGGCATCACGATTGACTCTTTTGTGTACGGAGACATAGCCAAGAACTGGCTTCAGCACGGGATTTACGGCTTAAGCGGGCCGGAGGAAATTTCTCCCACTTATATCCGCCTTCCTGGGTACCCGGCATTCCTGGCGGCGGTGTTTGCGATTTTCGGAATGGAACATTATCGCGCGGTGTTAGTTGTGCAGCTGTTTGTAGACGTGGCAAGTTGTTTCTTGATTGCCGATATCACCCGCCGAATTATTTCTGATCGTGCGGCAAAAGCTGCCTTCTTTTTGGCTGCACTCTGCCCCTTCCTCGCGGACTATTGTGCGGCCGCCCTGACCGAGACGCCGGAACTCTTCTTCACCACGATGGCTTTCGATTGTGCCATCGCGAACCTGCAATCTTCCGACGGACGGCGGATCGCGCCGTGGATTTGGTGTGGCTGCTCGGTCGCGGCCGCAATACTGCTGCGGCCTGACGGAGGCTTGCTCCTGTTCGCGCTGCTGACTTATCTTTCGTTAGTCACCATCCGAAGGATTCACGCAAAACGCCCATTTTTTCAGTTCGTCGGGGCGGGATTGATTCTGCTTGTGGTTTCACTTGCTCCGCTTCTCCCGTGGGGTCTGCGCAATCTACACACTTTGCACCGCTTTGAACCTCTGGCGCCACGTTATGCCAACGAACCCGACGAATTCGTACCCTTGGGATTCAATCAATGGATGAAAACCTGGGTCATTGACTACGTATCGGTAGAAGAGATTTACTGGCCTGTCCCCGGCGATAAAGTCGAAGCTGAGAAGTTGCCCTCTCGGGCTTTCGATTCGATCGAGCAACGTGCCACCACGATGCAATTGTGGTCGGACTACAACGAAGCGCAGAGAGTCACTCCGGAACTTGATAAACGATTTACGACGTTAGCAGAAGAGCGAATCGCATACTCGCCCCTGCGATATTATCTGTGGCTTCCAGCAGCGCGAATCGGCGATATGTGGTTCCGTCCGCGAACTGAGAAGTTGCCCGCCGATAGCCGCTGGTGGGAATTCAACGACGACGGAAAATGGTCGGCGCTGGCGGTCGTGTTTGGACTCGTAAATTTCGCGTACATTGCAGCCGCTCTCATTTCTCCTCTTCGAAGAAAGCCAATACTCTATCTCGGTTTGCTGCTGGCATTCGTAATAGTGCGCTCGGCGTTCCTCAGCACCCTGGAGAATCCTGAACCGCGCTACACGCTGGAATGCTATCCAGTGGTGATCGTTCTTGCGGCTGGATTGCTGAGGGGAAATAAGTCAACTACCCCAGAATAAACATTCATGTCAGGTTGAGCGATAGAGCCGCTCACGAAGTGAACGACGACGACGGCGTCGAATCATCCCTATCAGCTTTTGGCGGGGGATTCAGTCAAAGGCACGTTCGAGGCGACTAAAAAAACTCGCTGAGTGACAGCGCCTTCAGGGCTTCTACCCCAAAGGCGAATCGCTCATACGAAACTTGGTGCGAACATGTTCTGAGATTAGTTGGATCGCGCCGCGGTTAGAGAGGGGGTCGGACTGAGCCAGATATCTCATGGCCTCAACCAGGGTCCGCTGGCCGTCCACGTAACGCGGGTCTGAGGTCCGCTCACGACGACGGCGTCCAACCGTAGGCAAAACATGGATAGTAAAGACTTTAGCCATCTAACCAACACTCGCGCCCTGCAAATTTTGTCTGCTGCTCTGCCGAAGATCCCGCACATTCCGGCCAGTTTGGCAGTATAACGCCCGAATCTTGAATTTCAGCATAAAACTTACTGCAAGTATCTAAAAGCTAAGACTAGTGCGATTGAATCTGGGTTTTTCCATTCGTTTTCAGCTTAAATACGCCGTCTGAAATCTTCTCATTCAGTTCGATATCGGAGTACTTTGCGAGCCGATAGTCTCCTTGACCGGAGAAAAGCTTTTGCTGCACTGAGATGCCTCGATCGTTAATCCAAAGCGTGATTTGGGGAAAGTTGCTACGCACCTTCTCAGACTTCGGCACCAGATTGAGCTTGGCGGTTTGTTCTCCGCCAATCTTTTCCTGGCCCTGATAGGTGACATCGAAAGCTTTCAGCATAGCCTGGCCGGAGCCCCCAAAACCAAGCACCAGAAAACTCTCAACCGCTTCTTTATTCTTGCCGACGGGGTACTCGTTAACTACGTTGGCCTGGTACACGGAAACTTTGTCGTCCGCGAACAGCACATACTTAGGTTGTGCCTTGCCGTTGTATTCACTAATCTCAGCCGCCATCTGAATTTCTTTACTCGCCCGGCGGAAGTAAATTTTGCCTTTTTGGCTATCCGTATCGTCAACCGCTTTGTAGTACTGGTCCCAGACAAAATCAGCTTTTGCGCTGCGGAACTTCGCCGCCAGGGTATCCATTCGGTTCAGGACTTTCTCGAGGTCAGCACCGGGAACGGCGCTATCGGGCTGCTGAGTGAAGCCCGTGCTTACGCCGATGACTGCTAAAAACAGCCCGCACAAAACAAAACGCTTCACGTTTTTCCTTCGAACCTGTCTATCGATAATTACGCTACTGCTTCTCCACCCAAACTTTGTAATTCAGCACGTGCCCGCTACGGTCGAGCACGGGTTCGATCCTGGTAATGCTTACCTCGCCCGAGATTGGCTCGATTACTCGCAACAATTCGCCTCGCAGTTCGTGAAAGTCTTGCGATGAAGAACTTGCTGAGCTGACGATTGCCGCGCCTGACACCTGGTAAATGAGTCCGCCCTTCCCGTCGGGAGTGATTACTACTTCGCTACGATGCGGATTGCGCTCGACAGGTTTGTCATTGAAGTTGATCCAGCGGGGAGAAAACAAAATGAAGATCAGGATGAGGGTGACCATTACGTCATAATGAATTGTTCCCCGCTCATAGGACCATAGGACGTAATTGCGAACTGTGCGCCAAATTGGGGTCATTCGATCTTGGGGCACGCTTCCAGGAGTAACGGCAATGTCGGCCCTGTCCAAGTCTAGTTTCCACTCACGGTCTTGGCAACGACCTTCATAATTGCCTCGGCACAATACGGTCTGTGCCCATATATGCGCGCAGCGCTTCTGGAATGAGAACGCTGCCGTCCGCCTGCTGGTAGTTTTCAACAATCGCCACCCAGGTTCGTCCCACCGCCAAAGCGCTGCCATTCAGGGTGTGCACGAATTCCGTCTTACCCTTGCCCTCGCGTTTGAACCGTATGTTGGCGCGTCGCGCCTGAAACGATTCGAAGTTCGAGCACGAGGAAATCTCGCGAAACAGTTTTTGGCCCGGAAGCCACACCTCGATGTCGTAAGTCTTCGCCGACGAAAATCCCATGTCCCCTGTAGAAAGCGACATAATGCGATAGTGGAGTCCGAGCTTTTGCAGAACAGTTTCCGCATCATGAGTGAGTTTTTCGAGTTGCTCGTAAGAATCTTCGGGACGCGCGAATTTGACCAGTTCAACTTTTTGAAACTGATGTTGGCGAATGATGCCCCGAACGTCCTTACCGTAAGAACCGGCTTCGCTGCGGAAGCACGGCGTGTAGGCAGTCAGTGAAATCGGCAGTTTCGTCGCGCTCAATATCTCGTCGCGAAAAAGGTTAGTGACTGGAACTTCCGCAGTGGGAATCAACCAAAAATCTTTTTCTCCATGAGGTACGCGGAAAAGATCGGAGGCAAATTTTGGCAGCTGCCCGGTGCCGTACATGGATTCGGAGTTGACGAGGTAAGGGGGCAGAACTTCTGTGTATCCGTGCTCGCGGGTATGCAGGTCGAGCATGAAATTTGCCAAAGCCCGCTCAAGCCGGGCTCCATCTTCCCAATAGACGGCAAAACGCGCCCCGGCAATTTTAGCGGCCCGCTGCAAATCCAGCACCCCGAGCTGCTCTCCCAGTTCCCAATGCGATTTCGGAGTAAAGCTGAATTCCGGCGGATTGCCCCAGCGCCGCACTTCCACATTGTCGTCCGCGCCTTTACCCACCGGCACGCTGGCATGAGGCATATTGGGAATGCCAGTCAGTATTTGGTGCAGCGAGCTCTCGTATTCCGCGACCGCCCGTTCCAGCTCCTGAATCTGCTCACGCAGATTCTTGGTGTCGGCAATGAGTTCGCTGGCGTCCGCCCCTGTTTTCTTAACTTTCGCAATTTCTTCCGATGCGCGATTGCGATGCGCCTTCAGGGTGTCGGAAGAAGCGATGGCCTGCCTGCGCTGGGCATCAATCTGTCCGAAATCTTTTAACACCTGTGCAGGATTCGCACCGCGCTGTAGCAGTTTCTCTTCTACGAATGCCAAATTGTCGCGCACAAAGTTGAGATCAAGCATGGAGGCTAACTACTCTACCTAAAAAATGTGGCGGTTGCACGGGGAGAACCAGGTTTATCCGGCGCGCGGACCCGCAGGGCGCGAGAAGATTGTGGAGCGAGTGTAGGGATATCTCGACTGCGCTCAAGATGACAATGTTCAAAGTGGTTATTTAGCGCGGGCCCAGCTTGCTCAAGAACACAAAACTGAATATTGTCATGTTGAGCGGAAGCAGTCGCGACAGCGACGCGTGCAGTCGAAACATCTTTATGCCAAGTAGAACCCTTGCGATGACGAATCATCCCCCACGAGAGAACGGTCCGGACCTCAGCGTCAGTTTTGCCGGCATCCCGCTTAAAAACCCGGTCATCGCTGCCAGCGGTACATTCGGTTATGGTTTCGAGTTCGAAGACATTGTTCACCTCGACAGACTAGGCGGATTCGTGGTCAAGGGCCTCTCCCGCGAACCAATGGCTGGGAATCCGCCACCCCGTTTGTATGAAACCGCCGCCGGCATGCTGAATGCGATTGGCCTGCAAAACATTGGCGCACGTGCCTTCGTGAGTGAGAAATTGCCCCATCTGCGGGAGATCAAAGACATCGTTGTGTTCGCCAATGTCTTCGGATACACACGCGAAGATTACGAAGCCACCATCCACATTCTCAACGAGGGCGAAGGCATCGCGGCTTATGAGCTGAATGTTTCCTGTCCGAATACCGACCACGGAGGGATTCAATTCGGCAGCGATCCCCGTTCGCTCGATGAAGTAGTGACTACCGCCAAACGGATCTCACGCAGGCCCCTGATCGTGAAGCTTTCTCCCAATGTGACCAGCATCGCGCAGATGGCGTACATCGCCCAGGAAGCCGGAGCCGATGCGCTTTCACTGGTGAACACTTTTGTCGCCATGGCGATTGACGCCGAGACTCGTAAGCCGCGCATCGCGAACGTTACCGCCGGACTTTCCGGGCCCGGCATAAAACCTATCGCCCTGCGCATGGTTTACGACGCCGCGCGCACGGTGAAGATACCCATTCTTGGCATGGGCGGCATTTCGACGGCCAGCGACATCATTGAGTTCATGCTTGCCGGGGCCACGGCCGTGCAGATCGGAACTGCCAGCTACTGGGACCCCTGCGCCACGGAAAAAATAGTTACGGAATTAAAAAGCTGGTGCGCACAACACCACATCACCCGGCTGACAGAATTGACTGGTGGACTAGTTACCGAGTGACAGGGTTTGTGAGGAAATTCGAGAGCGCGTCATTTCCGCGCCATCGGCATCTAATCCACATATCAAGGAGAACAGACAAATGTCTAGCGCTACCTTCGCGGCCGGCTGTTTTTGGGGAGTGGAAGCTACTTTCCGACAGTTGCCGGGCGTAACTTCGACCCGGGTTGGATACATCGGCGGCGATTTCGAGAATCCCACCTACCAGGATGTATGCAGCAGCCGTACCGGCCACGCCGAGGCCGTCGAAGTGGTTTACGATCCTGCCAAAGTTTCGTACGACAAACTGCTGGAGATCTTCTGGGACAATCATGATCCGACTCAGCTAAACCGCCAGGGCCCGGACACCGGAACCCAGTACCGTTCCGCCATATTTTTTCATTCGTCCGAACAGGAAGCCGCGGCCAAGGCCTCAAAAGCGATGTTGGAAAAAACTCATCGCTTCAACCGACCGGTCGTCACGCAGATTGTTCCGGCAGTGAAGTTTTATCCGGCGGAAGACTATCACCAGCAATATCTTGAGAAACGTG
>JBDUDA010000283.1:0-3249 GCA_040003205.1 Acidobacteriaceae bacterium
CGCCAGCGTGATTTGGTTCGGCGGCAACGATGTGATTCGCGGAGCGACCACGCTCGGAATTTTGGTAGCTTTCATGCAGTATGCGCAGCGCTTCTTCCGTCCCATTCAAGATCTGAGCGAGAAATACAACATTCTGCAATCGGCGATGGCCTCGAGCGAACGCATTTTTAAGCTGATTGACACGCAGGGAGAGATTCTCAGTCCCCCTAAGACCATTAAGCCTGAAGGACCGGGCCGCATCGAGTTTGATCGCGTCTGGTTCGCGTATCGCGATATGCCAGCGGAGGGAGCAACCGGCAATGCTTCCATTTCTCATCCAGCAGCCTCTGACCCGCAGAAAGACTGGGTACTCAATGACGTGAGCTTCGCGATCGAGCCGGGAGAAACCGTCGCCATCGTCGGGCATACCGGCGCCGGCAAGACCACAATTATTTCCCTGCTCATGCGCTTTTATGACGTGCAGAGAGGCGCGATAACGATTGATGGCGTGGATATAAAGAGTATGGACGTGGCCGAGCTGCGGCGCCGGTTCGGAGTCGTACTGCAAGACCCGTTTCTTTTTACCGGGACGGTCGAGAGCAACATTCGACTGGGATCCAGATGGATCAGCGACGATGAGATTCGGCAGGCGGCCGACGACGTCAATCTTTCGGACTTCATCAGCACCTTGCCCGGTGGATTTCAAGAAGAGGTACGAGAACGCGGTTCGACTCTTTCTACGGGGCAGAAACAGCTTATTTCTTTTGCCCGGGCACTGGCTCACAATCCGAAAATTCTTGTGCTCGACGAAGCTACCTCGAGCGTAGACACCGAAACCGAGTCGCGGGTGCGCGATGCACTGAACCGCATGGTGGAGGGCCGCACGTCCGTGATCATCGCCCACCGCCTGTCAACCATTCAGCGCGCCGACAAAATTATCGTGATGCATAAAGGCCACGTGCGCGAGATGGGAAGCCACCAGCAATTGCTCGCACAGCGCGGCATCTACTGGAAGCTTTACCAGCTGCAATATAAAGACCAGGAAATTCCCGTCACCAGCGCCAGCTAAGCCACATTTTCTACGAAGTAGATGTCATCCTGAGGACGCGGAGTTCCGCGCTTGCGCGGAACTCCCTACGAAGGATCCCTTGCATTGCTACAGAACTCCATCAGCCTACTCAGGGACAGGGATCCTTCCTTGGCAAGCCTTCGCAAGCGAACGCTTGCACTGCGTCAGGATGACATTGGGGGAGAGCGAGGGAGGAGATCAGCGGGATTACTCAGTCTCCAGTTCACTCCGAGTTCATTCCCACCTTCGCATTTACAATGCTCGCTTGCGAATTCTTATTTCCGCCGGTGAAGCTTCAGGAGACACCTATGGCGCTCAACTAATCCAAGCCATGCGCCGGCGCGATCCTTCGGCGGAATTCTTCGGAGCGGGCGGCGATCACATGCGGGCCGCGGGATGCGATACCGTTGTGGACGCCAAAGACCTTGCCGTGGTCGGAATATCCGAAATTCTCAGCCACCTGCCTAAGATTTACTCGTTGTTTCGAAGGCTGGTCGCAGAGGCGGACAGGCGGCGTCCGGATGTCGCCGTGGTCATTGATTCTCCGGCCTTTAACTGGCGCGTGGCGCGCCAAATGCGTAAGCGCGGAATTCCGGTTGTGTATTACGTCTGTCCGCAATTCTGGGCATGGCGGCAGGGACGCGTGCGGTTGCTGCGGAAATATGTGAACAAGGCGCTGGTCATTTTCCCTTTTGAAGAGAAGTTCTATCGCGACCGGGGAGTAGACGCGACTTTTGTAGGACATCCTCTCGCCGAACTTGCTATGCCGAAGATTTCGCGGGAAAGTTATGCCTTGCAGAACGGCCTTAATCCATCCAAGAATTGGATTACCCTCATGCCGGGCAGCCGCGTCAAAGAAGTTCGCATGAATCTTCCTGAAATTCTGAAAACTGCTGGCGCGATGGGTAGCGACTACGAATTCCTGCTTCCAGTTGCACCCACGCTGAATAGAATTTTTCTTCAATCGCTGGTTGGGGAACACGCTGTTCATCTTGTCTCTGAGGCTCTGCCAGCGATGGCCCATTCGCGCGCAGGGATCGTCGCCAGCGGCACCGCGACAGTCGAGGCCGCGCTCATGAATATGCCTTTTGTGATGGTGTATCGCGTTAGTCCGCTGACTTACTTCCTAGGACGTTCGACTGTGAAAGTGCCATACTTCGCGATGGTCAACTTGATTGCCGGTAAGCAAGTCGTGACCGAATTAGTGCAGCACGACTTCACTGCTGCACAGGTGGCCGCCAAATTATCCGAAATCATCCCTCTAGGCCCATCCCGCCAGCAAATGTTGGCCGCTTTCGGGCAGGTTAAAGTAATACTTGAAGGTGATGCGGATGATGGGATTCATCCCGCAGATCGAGCCGCGCAGGCCATCTTCCAACTCAATGGCGCAAAGGGCGTCCAGCAGAAAACAGGCTAAGTCGTGTCCTGCCAGCATCTTTTCAGTGAAAACCCTCATCTATACCGAGCAGTGAGTTAGACAACTTCAGGAGAGCATCGTTGATGGAATTTCAATCTCGTGCGTATCGGCGGGCCAGCGTAGCTCTTTTGAGTGTGCTTTTCCTAACGCTTTTAAGTTCGCTTCCAGCTCGCGCCGCCGAAAAGTTGCGGCTTCATGTGGACGACTATCAGATTGACGCCGAACTCATTCCTCACACTCATCATCTGACCGCGCGCGCCAAAGTGAAATTCACTGCCCTGGACGACACAAATATCGCCTCATTTGAACTGCACAACGCGTTGCGCGTAACCAAGGTGCTGGACGAGGCGGGCAAGACGCTGACGGCGGAGAGGTTCACGCAGGATTCTACTGTCCGCGTGCAACTGCCGAAGGGATTGGCGAAGAACGCTTCCACCACTCTAACGTTTGAATATGAAGGAACGCTCGACTCAGCCGATGAAAGTCCTGTGCAAGGTCTGAAATTGGCGTCCATCGGCGATGAGACCAGCTATCTACTTTATGCCGGACGCTGGTTTCCGGTGAATGGATATGGACTCAATCGCTTCACCGCCACCATCAACGTGACCGTTCCAGTACATATGATCGCGATCGGCAGCGGCAAGCAGACGACGTCCACGGCGTCTGCGTTGAAGAAGGCCGCGGCATCGGATGGTCCCACCAAAACGTTCTCATTTGTGTGGGACAAGCCCAGCTTCCCAGGGACGATTGTCGCAGGAGCTTTTCAAGAATTTAAAACTGATGA
>JBDUDA010000088.1:0-10868 GCA_040003205.1 Acidobacteriaceae bacterium
CTGGGTGGGCTGATAAGGAGAGTGAAACATGCCCAGGAACCGGTCGCGCCACTTAACGGCGCCGCCCGTGGTGTCCACTCGATGTTCCCAGTCGAAGTCAGCGTCTCCGTAGCGCTGGCGTCGTTGCTCGGGGGTGGATTCGCGAACAAACTCCCACAAGATCGAAGCGAGAAGACGCAGCGTTGCGGGAAATCCCATGTGCATCCGCTGCTCTTCCCACCAGCGACGCAGCGTTCCTCGAAGCGAAAGCTCAGTGTCGCAGCCACGGGCTGGGTTGTTGTTCAAGACAATTTTCATTGTTGGCAATGTTAATCGCCAAGGCGTCCGATCCATCTCCCGTATTGCCAACTCTTCTGAGCGTTGGCCGTTGCAGCAGCAGGTCCCTCGACTGCGCAAAGCTCACGCTTTGCTCCGCTCGGGATGACAAAAGTGAAGGCACATTTGGGATATCAGTTAGACTTGTCATCCCGACCGGCCCGTTGATTCGCGAAGCGAAGCAACCGGCGAGTGGAGGGACCTGCTTTGTTCTTTTCAAAGTGAGACGTTCTAATCCGAAGGAAGCAATTTCGGTCTCTTCGGAGGCACGTACCCTGCCGGCATTCCTTTTTGGATGAAGGGCAAGTCGTCCGGAGAACGTACTTCCAACTTGCCGTCTGCGGTCAGGTTGTAAGGACGGCCGAGCGGATCCAGCGGAACACCACCGATCAGCCCAGCTCTTGCCAGTTCTGCAAAATTCGACGGCGAGCGTCCAGTTTTCTGTCGGTAAAGAGAGATAGTGGATTCCAACTTTGTAACTTCGTCATCCACCCGCAGCGCGCGTAAGTGTGCGACAGCATTTGCGCGGATCGAAGGATCTTGCGAGGCTTGGTAAGTCGTCGTCCACAGCATACGGGCAGTGTCAGATTCTCCCGCGTGTTGCGCCATTTGCGCTGCCAGAATCCGCAAGAAGGGGTGGGCGCCGGGCACCTCTGAGCCGCGCGCGAACGCGTCCGCCGCAGCGGAGTAATTTTTCATTTCCGTGTAATGAATGAAACCAAGATTGTAGTAAAGGCGCCACTCGTTAAGATTATTGCGGATGCCGAATTCCGTCAGTGCAATCGCTTTCTCCGGTTGGCCCGCTCCGTTGGGAGGCTTTGGCCCCACGAAATTGGCGCCGAATTCATATGCGGGGACTAAATGCGGATCCAGAACAGTGGCGATGTTCAGCAGCGGGTAAAGCAATTCATAGTTTCCGGTGCTGTGGTGCGCGGTGCCGAAGTATTGAACTGCACGCGTCCAATAAATGTCCGCTAACAGCCCGTCGTAACCAAGGCTCATTCGTTTAAGAGCCCTGGGGGAAGATATGAACAGCACCTGTTCAATCGTGGCGTTGGTGCGGAGATGATCCACCTGGCGCAGCAGCAGAACTGACCCTACGAAACTGAAAAGCAAAAGGGTCCCAGCGGCAATCGTGACTCTGCGAGTGCTGCTCATTTCAGGTTTCGATGCTGAAAGATCAGAATGCCTCCGCACAACACCATTGCCGAATAGACCACGGCATAGGCAGTGTTGTAGAGGATGAGATGCCCTGAAACCGGCTGCTGATGGGCCACGGAGCTGATCACATTCAACGCCGAAAAGTTCGGGACCAGGTAGGCCGCGCCGGTCGCCAGCCACTTAGTGAGACCGCCTGTCATCGCCGCAAACCCGCGCAAGTCTTCTGCGAAACTGCCGATCACAAACAGCGAGAACGCGAAAACGGCCGACATCAGCGGGGAAGAGAAGGAAGAGAATAGCAAGGCAAGGGCGGTTGTGATTAAGAACTGCAAAATTATGAAGTAGAGTGCGGCGAGAACCCATCCATCCGCGCGATGCAAGCGATGCGAAACATACAGCAGCGAAGCAAAAACACCAATCGCCATAAAAAATGTATTCACCGTGAGGGTTCCAGCCAAGCCAAGAAATTTGCCGACGATGAACTCCCAACGCTGCACAGGTCGCGAGAGGACCGTGTAAAGGGTGCGCTTATCAATCTCTTTCGAGACCAGACCGATGCCGACGAAGATGGCAATCACCGTGCCGAACAGCGAAATCGCGGTGAGTCCGAGATTGATAACCACCAATCGCTCAATATCGATTGAAATCTGTCCGACTAGAACCGCTGCCCCTGACATCAGCAATGCGAAAGCGATCAGGTTGTAAAGTACGCGATCGCGCACCGCTTCGCGAAACGTGTTCGATGCGATTTGGAAAATGCGTCCGTTCAAGACTGGACTCCCGCGCTAGCCGCGTCAGATTTCAATCGGGCAACGAAATAGTCTTCGAGAGATGCCCGCACTGGAGTCACCGAGACTAAGCGCATGCGTTCGCGCCTTATGATTTCCAGGGCCGTATCTTGATTTTCTTCCGGCACAATCGCCCGGACAGTTTCTCCGGCCAGGCGGCATTCAGTACTCAGCGCCCGCAATGCATCGGGAATGGTAGTCCCCTGCCACACCAGCTCAACCCTGCCATGAACGCTTGAGGTAAGGTCCGCAATGGCGCCCACTCCGCGAAGCTCTCCTTTGTGGAGGACCGCGACTCGATCACACAGAGCTTCGGCGTCGGCCAAAATGTGGGTTGAGAAGAAAACTGTCTTGCCCTCGTGCTTCAACTGTTCTATCAAGTCGCGAACCTCCCGACGGCCCATGGGATCTAGTCCAGACATGGGTTCATCGAGAAAAACGACTTTTGGATCATGCAAGATCGCCTGCGCAATTCCGGCGCGTTGCAGCATTCCTTTGGAGAATTTTCGTAATTGCACTCCCGCGGCATCGCCCAACCCCACGCGATCCAGCATCGTGGTGATTTTGTTGGAGAGCCCTTTGGCGTCCATGCCGGAAAGCCGGCCATAGTAGTGCAGCAATTCCCGCGCGGTCAGATAGTCATAAAAATATGGTTGCTCAGGCAGAAATCCGATCTGCGCTTTCATTTTGGGATCGCTGAGTTCCATTCCGAGGATTCGCGCCGTCCCCGAAGTGGGAAATATGAGTCCCATCAGCAACTTCAGGGTCGTAGTTTTGCCCGCGCCATTAGGACCCAGGAAGCCAAAAATTTCGCCCTGCTCGACTTGCATGCGCAAAGGCGAGAGGGCTTGCTTCGGCTTTTTTTTCCAGAAGCCGGTCGTGTATTTTTTTTCCAGATCGAGGATGTCAATCGCTGTCATGATCACTTTTGCTGCGCCAAAAAAAAAGGACGCACCCATAAATTATAAGCAAGTTGGATTCAGATTAGGACGTCAGGATTGTAGACCAGATTACCAAAGTAAAAGTTGCGCCACGTTAACGCTTTGATCGTTGTGTTTTGCGCAAGAACTCTGAGCGGACTTTATTGACCGATCGAAACGTAAGTCGCTCCCATACAGGTAGCATGGCTGGGGGCTCCTGCATCGATCGAAATATAGCGAACTACATGATCTTCAGTTCCGCAAAAGCCTTTTACGCCCGTAATGTTCATGGTTACAGGGTCGGCGGCGGAGACGAACGTATCAGCCGGAGGGCCACCCGATCCCGTGGATATAAATCGGTATCCGCTCTTGGTTCCTTGACTTATCACGAAATCGATCAGACATGCATTAAGGGAAGACGGCCCTGCGCTGCAACTTGCATCTGCCGGTCCCAGGGTGGCGATATTGCTGGCGTACCCAGTGAGCGGGAATGCAGTTTGAAAGGACTGCTGGGCGGTGTTAATAGTGCGGACCGATGCGGCTGCCGAAGACTCATTGGCAGCAATTCGCGCCCGCAAAAGATTAGGAATCGCGATAGCCGCGATGATTAAAATGATGGCCACGACAATCAGTAGCTCAATCAGAGAGAATCCCCGATTGGTTGTCGGATATCTTAGCGGCCGTTTCATGCCATCTCTCGTTGCACGCCAGAGACCATTTGCGGCCGATGTCGAGGTAAGAAACAACGTCGTGCGGCACTTTTTGTAACAGGCGCTAGGACGAACACAAAAAAAGGAGCATCGGATTTTATCCGATGCTCCAGTTGGCTTGATACTTTGTGAACCTTCTACTGGCCGATCGCGGTATAGGTCGCGCCCGTGCAAACTGCCGCACTGGCAGCCGGACCAGGGTCCGGGGTGATAAAGCGTACGACATTATCTTCCGTGCCGCAGAAACCTTTAACACCGGTTGAGTTAAGGGTGACCGCATTAGCTGTGCTCAGGAAGCTTGTTGCCGGTGGGCCACCAGCTCCGGTACTCGCAAAGGTGTATCCGCTCTTGGTGCCGGCCGCCAGCGTCGAATCGATGATGCAGGCGTTAGTGGCTGCGGGCGCCGCGCAACCGGCCGCTGGAGGCCCCAGGGCTGCGATGGTTCCCGCGTAACCAACTGCTGGGTAAGCGGTCTGGAATGACTGTTGGGCAGTGGCCACTGTGCGGAGCGAGGCCGCTGCGGACGACTCGTTGGCCGCGATGCGCGCGCGCAACAAGTTTGGAATGGCGATCGCAGCGATGATGAGAATAATCGCCACCACGATCAGCAATTCAATAAGTGAAAATCCTTTTTGTTTCTTCATCTTGGTGTCCCTCTTCTCCAAAAATGGAATTCGACAGTTAAGAAGCCCGATCGAGAATTTACTCGCAGCTTTATCGCCAAACCGAATTAGGGAATGACATTCGTAACTTTGGGAATGCTCTTAATTTACAGCGATTTAGCGGCTCGTCGAAAGTGGCGTTCGCCAGTTCACAGCTGGACACTAGGCCGGATGTCAAAATCTGTCGCAGGACTGACAATTTGTGTCATTGTGAAACCGTTTTATGCGACAGTGCGTCCATTACGGGAAAAATCGATTGCGAAGGTGATTATGAATTTACTTAACGCTTGGAGCGAACCCTTCATCGCCTCACAAAAGTGAAGGAGCACCGGATGTTGCCATCCGGTGCTCCCGTTTTGTTTTACGACCGTTCTGAGCTATTACTGTCCGATCGCGGTGTAGGTTGCGCCCGTGCAGATAGCCGCGCTGCCGGCTGCGCCACCACTCGGGGTGATAAAGCGAACAACGTTGTCTTCAGTACCGCAGAACGCTTTTACTCCAGTGGTGTTAAGAGTTACCGGAACAGCGGTGCTGAGGTAAGTTGTGGCAGGCGGTCCGCCCGCGCCGGTAGAGGCGAAGGTGTAACCACTCTTGGTGCCGGCAGCCAACGTCGCATCAATGATGCAAGCATTAGCAACTGCCGGGGCTGCGCAACCTGCGGCAGGCGGTCCGAGCGCTCCGATAGTGGCCGCATAGCCGGTGGCTGGGTAAGAAGTCTGATAAGACAGCTGCGCTGTGGAAACGGTACGCAGCGAAGCTGCGGCGGACGACTCGTTGGCGGCAATACGTGCACGCAACAAGTTCGGAATGGCTATCGCGGCAATGATCAGGATGATCGCGACCACGATGAGCAGTTCAATAAGTGAAAAACCTTTTTGTTTCTTCATGTTTTGTCCCTCTCTCCTTCAAAACTTTCGGTCGGTTATGACCTGATTGCTGATTATCTTCGCACTTTGAACGCCACACGGGAAAGGTTACTAAGGTACTCAAGTAACCTCGGTTAAGTCACGTTAAATCATCTAGATGCATAGATAAGGTAACCTCGCCATCTCAAGCTTACGCCGTCACACTGTGTCACGTTGCCGGATTTCGCTTCCGGAATGACAATTTGTGTCAATTTGGAACCCTACGTGAGACTCTCGCACCTCTAAAGAACGTCGCTAAGCACGATCTTTGCGGTGTAAGTAATTAACTCGCTTCCGCCACATTGAACAGATGCCCCAAGGCCGTCTAGAAGAGCTTAAGCTGATCGCTGGGTGAAAGAGCCAGATGAGCCGTGTCGGCCTGCCTGGTTTCGGACGGGTAAGCCGTACTTCGCTCGCAGGCGCGCCATTAGGTGAGAGATGCGCTTTCGGTAAGAGTCAGGCAGGAAAGCCCGATCTTTGTAGCGACGCCGATAGTTATCGGCCAGATGAGGGAACTCCTTCTCGAGAAATGGAAAGAAAACGGAAGCGGAGCAGGGCTTCAAAAAAAGCGGATTGGCAAAGATGTATTTGCCTCCCGCCTCAGCGGTGCCCTTCACGACAGCCTCTAAATCGCGAGGTGAGTCGGTAATCCCTGGAATTACAGGTGCGCAACTCACCCCTGTGTCAATCCCAGATGCATTCAATTTGCGTACTGCCTCCAGGCGTAGGTCGGGCCGCGGCGCCCTCGGCTCCAGCAATCGAGCGAGCTTAACTTTCAGGGTTGTGATGGTGAGGTTCACAAACAGACGATTGTTGGCCGCGATTTCGCGCAACAGATCAATATCCCGGAGAATCAGATCCGACTTGGTAATAATGCTTAAATTAAGGTTGGCGTGGCGGCTGAATTCCTCGAGAATCCCTCGTGTCACTTCGAAACGTCGCTCAGCGGGCTGGTAGGGATCGGTGGCTGTTCCGATTGCAATCTCCTCGCCTGGCTTAACTCGCCGTAGCTCGGAACGTAATAAGTTCGCGGTGTGCTGCTTCACGAAAATTTTCTTCTCGAAGTCCATCCCATCGGTCATTTCCATGAACTCGTGGGTATAGCGAGCGTAGCAATATTTGCAGGCGAATTCGCATCCGCGATAGGGATTGATGGTCCAGGTGAAGGGCATGCGCGGGATGGTGCAGCGGTTCAGCAGGGAGCGGCCGAGGATGGTGAAGTATTCCACGTCGTAGCCTTGCGATAGCGACTCGCCTTCGGCCGCGAGGCGGGCAATGCCTACCAGCTTGGGAGTGCTTGAGAGGGGAAGTGGAAGTGTGGCCATATTCGCCTTTTCTTCGCCTACTGTAGGATATATGAAAAGCACCTTGTCAAGCATTTTCAGGTGGGGTGTCCAGGGCGGTTACCGTGCGGGAGAGGGTTGATAGGCGTCGCATGGCGTTAATCCAAATTCGCCGGTAGTGGCTCAATTCAAAAGCTACAGCCGAAGGTTGTCATCTCGAGCGAAGCAAAGCCGCCTGGCTTTGCGGAGTCGAGAGGCCTGCTGTTAGAGGGGGAAAAAGCAGGTCTCTCCACTCCGCGGTGTCTTCGCTACGCGAAGCCACGACTCCGGTCGAGATGACAAGTTATTTTGAGATTGCGCCACTTCCAATCAGCCAGGGCCGTTGACATCTCTAGGCTTTTGACTGGTCGCGCTAAACGGTGGAATTGTGTGAACAGTGGGGACCGCTTTTCTTGTTCTAATGAAAGGTTTACTCAGCCTGACTTTGTAACATTGGCGGCTTGCGGGCCCTTCGTACCTTGTACAATTTCGAATTCGACGTTATCGCCTTCCTGAAGCCTCTTGTAGCCGTCCGACGTAATAGCGCTGTAGTGGACGAACACGTCGGGACCGTCCTCACATCCTAGAAAGCCGTAGCCTTTTGCATTGTTAAACCATTTCACCGTGCCTTTCATATGCCTCGTACCCCCTGGCTCGGACTATCACACCCGAAGCCGTGCCACCGTTTTATCCATCAGTCTTGCGACCACGCTGGGGAAGTGTCAGTACTTCCGATTCTGGCAGAAGCCGCGTACAAAGCGGCCCTCAGGATTGTTCGGTGCGGCTGATCCACAAAACGCCGGCGATGGTTTTCGCATCGCGAATCGTTCCGGATAAAACCATTCGCAGCGCCGCGCTCACCGGGAAAAAACGCATGGCGATCACTTCGTCAGCTTCCGGCTGGGCGACTCCCGCACGCAGGTCGCGCGCGAGGTAGATGGACATTGTCTCCGCAACGAAGCCCGGGCTGGCATAAAACGTGAGAATGCGCTTCCAGTTGCCCGCGCTGTATCCAGTCTCTTCGAGCAACTCGCGCTTGGCGGCGGTTAACTCATTTTCACCTTCGTCGATTCTTCCAGCGGGGAGCTCCCAGAGATACTGCTGGGCAGCATGACGATACTGGCGCTCGAGAAGAATGCGACGTTCACTTCCGCTATCTTCCAGGGGCAGTATGACGACCGAACCGGTGTGGCGCACGATGTCACGCCGAGCCTTGATTCCTCCGGGCTCGATGACTTCGTCGCGGGTGACCCAGAAAGCCGTGCCGCGATAGACCTCGCGCGATGACAGCACGCGTACTTTTTTTGCTTTGGATGATTTCGCCATCTCACCAATATAAGTGATAGCCGATAACTCGCTAAGCATCGACGGTAATTTACTGCTTGCACTCTCCTGATATGCTTCGCCCAATGAAATCGAAGCTCTCAATTGCGATCGTCGGGCCGGGACGGCTTGGGACCGCAATCGCCATCGCTCTGAAGCATGCGGGATATCGCATTTCCGAAATTATCTCCGGCGGAAGCACCGGCTCGATAAGGAGAGCTCAGAGATTATCCCGCAAGCTGGGCGCGCGCCACGCGACTGCCAAGACCGCACGTCTGGATGCGGACGTAGTCTGGTTCTGTGTTCCGGACGGCAAAATCACTTCTGCTGCCCGGCAGCTGTCATCCGTCATTCAGTGGAAGCGGAAAATTGCCTTTCATTCCAGCGGAGCGAGGACCAGTCGCGACCTTGAAGCGCTCCGTCAGCAGGGAGCTGTGGTGGCGTCGGTGCATCCGATGATGACGTTTGTCGATCGTTCGATCCCGTCTCTGGAGGGTGTGTCGTTTGCTCTGGAAGGGGACGTGCGCGCGTTTCAGGCGGCGCGGCAGATTGTCCGCGATCTGGGTGGACTGCCGTTCGACATTGATATTGATAAAGGGAGCAAAGCTCTATACCACGCATGGGGAACTTTTCTCTCTCCGCTCCTCGTCGCCAACCTGGTGGTTGCGGAACAAGTAGCCAGGGCAGCAGGAATCTCCAGTGCGAAGGCGCGCAAGATTATGCTTCCGATTGTGCGCCAGACACTGAGTAATTACGCGCAGCTCGGACCCGCGAATGCTTTTAGCGGGCCAATTGTCCGTGGAGACGCGGCGATTCTGCGCCAGCATTTGAAAGCGCTGAAAGATATCCCCGAAGCGGTCCAAATATACAGGTCGTTGGCTCGCGCTGCACTTCGCTATCTACCGGCACACAATCGCGAGGACGTGAAGAAGGCGCTAAACCATTGATCTCTGCGTCACGTTCCTTGTCAAAAAGTGTTTCAGGAATAGAGAGGGGCAATTTTATTGCAGCATAACGCGCTTAATTTCTTTCGCGCGCCCGGTGGCGTCGTCGCATTCCACAACCACAGCACAGAGCCGGACATCTCCGGTGGCGGCTTCAAATCGGGCTGGCATGTTATTCAGAAAACGCGTAATCACCAATTCCTTTTTAACGCCGATTACGCTGTCGAAGGGGCCAGTCATTCCGACGTCGGTGATGTAGGCGGTGCCCCCGGGCAGCACGCGTTCGTCAGCGGTTGGGATGTGGGTGTGAGTACCAACGACGACGGTGACTCGTCCATCTAAATACCAGCCCATGGAAATCTTTTCCGATGTGGCCTCGGCGTGGATGTCAACAAAGATTATTTTTGCTTTGATTTGCTTTAAGAGGTGGTCCACGGTCCGAAAAGGGTCGTCATTCGATGCCATGAAAACGCGTCCCTGAAGATTAATGACGGCGTAAGCGACGCCATTCTTTTGGCCTTCGTAGAGCCCCCAGCCAGGCAATCCCGACGCGTAATTGGCAGGTCGGAGAAGTCTTTTCGCGGGGCTGTGCGGGTTTCCGTCTGCGGCCTCGAAATATTGCACGATCTCGCGCTTGTCCCAAACGTGATTGCCAGTGGTGATTACGTCGATTCCGAGCTCGAACAATTCTTCGGATAATTGAGGAGTGATTCCAAAACCGGCTGCGGAATTTTCGCCATTGGCGATAATTAAATCGATCGCATTTTCCCGTACCAGACCGGAAAGACGTTCGCGCACAATAGTTCTGCCGGGCCTGCCGAAAATGTCGCCAATAAAAAGAATTCGCATGAATGTTCGCTGGAATCTTCGATGGTAACACGCAGAAATTTGTCCGCGAGGTACGCGTGTGGGTGCGCAGCTAAGGGCGATCCAGTTCCGCAGTCCTCAGGAAATCGTAATTTCCGGAGGGATTCAAACTGAGATTTCTAACGCGTTTGGTATGCACCAGTAGATTGTCTAGATACCACAAATTGATTGCCGGAGCCTCTTGCGCCAGTATGCCTTGCATCTCCGCATACTTCTGCTTGCGGCTATTCTGATCCAACTCCTGACGGGCCTGGTCAATCAGCGTGTCCACTTTCGCGTTCGAGTAATAACTGCGGTTTGCCCCTTTGGGGGGGAACTTACTGGAATGAAAAATATATTCGAAAATATCGGGATCTTCATTGCCGCCGATCCAGCGCAGGGAATACAGCTGAAAAGCTCCCCGCGTCACGTCTGAGAAAAAAGTGGCAAACTCGAAGGTGCGAATGTCGAGTGCGATTCCTACCTGACGTAATTGCTGTTGCAATACCGCCGCCATCAGCCGCGTACTTTCCTCGGTTGAGGACTTCATCTCGAGATGGAATCGCACTCCACCTTTTAACGGATAGCCCGCTTCATCGAGAAGCCGCTTTGCGTTTTCAGGATCAAAATCGAGTGCCTGCTCTGCTTGATAGGCCCAGCTTTCGGGAGGTAGAACACTTCTTGCGGGACGCGCAAAGTCGCGCCACAAATAGTGAATCATGGGGGCACGATCAATCGCTTGGCCGATCGCCCGCCGCACGCGCGCGTCCTTGAGGATTGGATCACGAACGTTGAATGCCATATATGCGAGCGTGGTACCCGGGCCCTGCATCACCTCAAGTCCGGAATCACGCTTGAGCGCCAGCACCATGTCAGGGCTTAAGGCGTTCGCGGCGATATCGGCGCTGCCTTTACGCAACTCAAGCGCCCGCGTGGTTGCGTCGGGCACAACGGAAAATCTCACTCGCGTCA
>JBDUDA010000089.1:0-10861 GCA_040003205.1 Acidobacteriaceae bacterium
CCGCAGGAGATTCAATTGCGAGAGGAAAGATTTCTTAGTACGTCTCTAATTCTGAATGGCGTTCGGGCCGCCGGACAGGCGGGAGCGGTCCGCTTGACCGTCCTCAAGTCTTACGACAAAGCGACAGCTTTTCTCTATCGCTTGAATCGACTTCTCATGGCCTTGGGCCTGGCTGCGGTTGGGATAGGCAGCCTGCTCGTATTCTTAATCTCCCATACCTTCACTCGTCCGCTCGGCAGTCTGGTCGCCGGAGTCCGCGCTTTGGAGAGAGGTGATTTCGATTATTCGCTCGACGATCGTGGTGAAGACGAAATAGCGGAATTGACGCGCGCCTTCGACCGTATGCGGGTCAGTCTAAAAAAAACTCAGCAGGAGTTGCTGGAAGCGGAGCGGCTCGCCACTATTGGACGAATGGCCAGTTCCATCTCGCACGATCTACGGCACTCCCTGGCGGCGATCGTGGCGAATGCCGAATTTCTTTGTGAGGCCGGCCTCAGCTCCGATCAGCGCGAAGAGCTGTATCAAGAGGTGAGCGTTGCGGTCAATCAAATGACGGACTTGATTGATTCTCTGCTGGAATTTTCGCGAACCCGGGAATCGTTACGTCCGGCGTTTGGAAACGTGAGGCATTCCGTCGAGCTCGCGATCCAGACGATACGGTCTCATCCGGAATTTCATGCCATTCGAATTGCGGTTAGGGAGTTAGGGAGTAGCGCAGGATTTTTTGATCAGAAGAAGCTCGAGCGCGCCTTGTTCAATCTTTTGCTGAACGCGTGCGAGGCAATTCCTTCAAACACCGGTGCAATCGAGGTGGTCATCACCCCTGTGGCCAGCGGAATCGAAATTCGCGTGAGTGATAACGGCCGCGGTATTCCGGACTCGGTGCGCGCGACTCTCTTCGAGCCGTTCGTCAGCCAGGGAAAGGAAAACGGCACCGGCCTGGGGTTGACGGTGGTGCAGAAGATCATTCAAGATCACGGGGGCGAAGTTGCGGTTGAGAAAACGGGCGGCGACGGAACGGTATTCAAGCTGGTATTTCCCCTGCCGGGCTTGTCGGCGGGCCAGGCCAATTCTACAAACCAGAGAGAGCCGTTTCCCCACGCTCTGACGCCGACGAAGCGAGTGCAATCGGAATAAGCTCTATTCAGCAGCATTGGGTGTCGAAGCGCTCATTAATAGCCGGCAGGTTCCAGCGAACGCAACGAACGATCAACCTGAAACTTCCGACTCAGCGGGAGGCCAATCGTGAAACATTTGATTTGTGTAGTCCTTCGCATTTGCGGGTTCGGTGTAGCCATACTGTATTTCATGGCAGCCCTCCCGGTGCTCGCTCAACAAGCGCCAGGAAGTGGGCAAAACTCGGACAGTGCCGCCATGAATGACGCTGTGCGAGAACTACAGCAACAGGTAACTGAATTGCGGGCGGCGGTTTCAGAAGTGCGCTCGGAAGCCGCGCAATATCGCGCGGAAACTCTAGCGCTTAAACGCGAACTGGAGGCAAGGCGACCTACGGTCGAAACGGCTGGATCGCAGGATTCACAACCCGCGGACTCCCCTGTTCACGAGGCCGGCAAGGAAGACTCGCCCGTTCAGCGGAACCAATCTTTGGACAGCCGAACCGAAGCATTGGAAAGTTCCACGCAATTGTTGAACGGCAAAATTGACGAGCAGTACCAGACTAAAGTCGAGAGCGCGTCCAAATATCGGGTGCGGCTCTCCGGCATCGTGCTCATGAACCTCTTCAGCAATCGCGGTTCAGTGGAGAATCAGGACTTCCCTACCTACGCAAATCCGCCGACGCCTTACGATTCCAAGGGAACTTTCGGAGCGACTCTGCGCCAGTCCGAAATTGGACTTGAGGCATTCGGCCCCAGACTCGCGGGCGCGAAAACCTCCGCCCAGATTCAGTTCGATCTTTCCGGCGGTTACCCTACCACGCTCAATGGATTTAACTATGGTCTGGTGCGGCTGCGTATCGCCAGCATGAGAATGGATTGGCACAAGACCTCACTTGTCGTCGGACAGGACTCGCTCTTCCTTTCTCCGTTATCTCCCACATCATTCGCGTCGCTCGCCGTCCCGGCCTTTACTTATGCCGGCAATCTGTGGGGATGGATTCCGCAAGTGCGTGTCGAGCACCGCTTCGATTTGTCGGACGCGCAAAGCATCACAGTGCAGGCCGGCATACTAGATAACCTGACGGGTGAACCGCCATACGCGCAGTATCAGCGCCAACCGCAGGCGGGAGAAAAGTCCACGCAGCCTGCGTACGGTTCGCGGATGGCGTGGTCGCATCTCGTGAAGGGACACGCGCTGACCCTCGGCGCCGCTGGTTATTACGGCCGCCAAAACTGGGCATTTTATCGCCAGAATGACTCTTGGGCTGGAATGGCGGATTTTGAAATTCCGTTAACTTCGCGCTTCAGTCTCTCGGGCGAGATGTACCGGGGAAAAGCAGTGGGGAGTCTCGGCGGTGGGATTGGTCAAAGCGTTTTATTCAACGGCAATCCGCTGGTCGCCCAGACGCAAGTTCTGCCGCTTAACTCGGCGGGCGGCTGGTCGCAACTGAAGTTCCGGGCCACTACCAAACTGGAATTCAACGGTGCTTTTGGTTTGGATAATCCCTTCGCGAAAGACCTGAGAATGTTGCCTGCCAGTCAGGGGGTATACGACTTAACCTTGTTAGAAAATCGCAGTGCCTTCGGAAATTTTATTTTTCGCCCGCGCTCGGACCTGATTTTCTCGGCTGAATATAGACACCTGCGGACGCTCCAGATTTACAACGGCAACAGCAGCGCCGACCAAATTAATTTGATGATGGGAGTTCTGTTCTGAATCATCGTGGAATAAGAAAAAGCTTTTGTCCGTTCCCGCTGGCATGCGCGCTGCTGATCTGCACCGCTCCCGCTCTGGCGCAGGAGGTCACCGTTTCGGCGCGGGTGGTGGTATCCAGCTCAGGAAGAGGCGCGAGCGCCGATCGCGCGGGCAATGTTGTGTTGTGGCTCACGCCGGTGGCGGAAACACCCGCTTTAGCATCCAGTATGGGCGCGAAGCTACAGCACCCACGACTTACTCAGCACAACAAAAGCTTCGAGCCTCATCTGCTGGTAACGCCGGTCGGGTCGGTGGTGGAATTCCCAAATCGCGATCCTTTCTTTCACAATGTTTTCTCTTTGTTCGAAGGCAAACGGTTCGATCTCGGACTCTATGAAGCCGGCAGCACTCGCGATGTGCACTTCGATAAGCCGGGAGTCTCATATATTTTCTGCAACATCCATGCGGAGATGAATGCGGTGGTGATTGCGCTCGAGACGCCATATTTCGGCGTCTCCAACCGGCGCGGAGAAATTGTCGTTCCGCAAGTTCCTGCTGGACGCTATACCCTTCGCGTATGGCATGAAACTGCCGCTCCCGAAACCCTAGACGCGATGACGCGCGAGATCACGATTTCAGAAAACAACTCAACGCTTGGAGTTTTGCGCGTGCCGAGCGGCGATCTGGCGAGCGGCCACAAAAACAAGTACGGGCGCGACTACGATCCGCCAGCTCCAGATAATCCTGCGTACGAGCATCCCTAAGGACGCTGGCAATGGCGCGCCACTGGATAAAGCAGGTCCCTCGACTCCGCTCGGGATGACATTGCGTCTGGTGGGCAAACTCTAAATATTCTTTTAGCCGACTCTGTCATCCCGACCGGAGCAGGTGGGTTCGCGCAGGGAATTCACCTGCGGAGTGGAGGGACCTGCTTTTTATTGTCAAGGGATGACAGAACTCACCAATCCCGCAAGTTTCTGATTCCAACTGTAGAGGGTGCTTCCAAGCACTGGCCTCTTCTCCCGTCGAAGTTCGTTATCCTAGAAGAAAGCGGCAATTCATTCGAATCCGAGCTCTTTCCACTTCTTGTCCACGAGTGCCTTGGTCTTGGCGTCCATCGTGATCTCATCAGGCCAGGGGCGCGTGAATCCTTCGCTCGGCCATTTGCGGGTGCCGTCAATGCCCATCTTCGAACCATAATTTGGGAGCCGCGAAGCGTGATCGAGAGAGTCAACCGGCCCCATCATGAATTGAATGTCGCGCTCGGGATCAATGTGGTTGAGAACTTTGAGAGTGATGTCGGCGATGTCCTGAACGTTTACGTCTTCGTCCACGACGATCACGCACTTCGTAAACATCGCCTGCCCAAGCGACCACACGGCATTCATGACTTTACGCGCCTGTCCGGGATAGGACTTCCGGATGGAAACAATCATCAGATTGTGAAAGATACCTTCAACGGGAAGGTTGATGTCGACGATCTCTGGGATAGTAAGTCTCATGAGCGGCAGAAAAATACGCTCGACGGCTTTGCCCATCCACGCGTCTTCCATGGGAGGCTTGCCTACGATAGTGGTCGAATAAATCGGGTTCTTCCGGTGCGTGATGCAGCTGAGTTGAAATACCGGATACAGATCGGCGAGTGAATAAAATCCGGTGTGATCGCCGAACGGGCCTTCGCTGCGAAGCTCATCGAGATTCACGTGCCCCTCGAGAATGATTTCTGCATTGGCGGGGACTTCGAGGTCTACCGTTTCGCACTTCACCAGTTCGACCGGCTTCTGGCGAAGGAATCCAGCGATCAAATACTCCTCGATATCGGGCGGCGCGGGGACGATCGCGGAAAAAGTCAGCGCAGGATCGGTCCCGATGGCGACTGCAACTTCCATCTTGCCGGACGGCCTGTCGCCTTCGATCTGGATAGAGCCTCCCGAAGAGCGGGCCATCACATCTACTGCGGCGCTGCGAGGCTGCTCAGATGAGGCAGCGGCTTTGGCACGCATGCGCTCGCGATAATGTTCAGCTGCGACTTTCTGGCGCTGCCAATGCATCCCCGTCGTGCGCTCGTCGTAGACCTGCATCCGATACATGCCGACGTTGCGCTTTCCACTCTTGGGATCGCGCGTGACCACACAGGGAAGTGTGATGAACCGGCCACCGTCCTGGGGCCAACACTGAAGAATTGGGAATTGGGAAAGTGAAATGTTTTCTCTCTGAATGACTTCTTTGCATGGACCCGTAGCAACGGTCTTGGGGAAAAACTTTCCCATCTCCGCCAGCATCGGCAGCATTTTTACTTTTCCCAAAAAGCCTTGTGGAGATTTCACGTCCATGAAATGGCGAATGCGATCGGCGACCTCATCGAGCGAGTCCACCTCAAGAGAGAGGTTCATTCGTTTAGCCGAGCCAAACTGGTTGATCAAAACCTTCGCTTCGGGCAAACCCTTAATGTTTTCAAACAAAAGCGCAGGTCCGCCGGAAACTCCCGTGCGATCGCGACTCTTCGAAACCCGGTCGGTAATTTCTGCAATTTCTAAGATCGGATCTACCTCGGCGCGAATGTGTTTGAGCTCTCCGGCGCGATCCAGGACTTTGATCCATTCCCGCAAGTCGTCGTAGGCCAAGGATTCCCTCTTTCGTTGAAACGATTTCGCTCGAAAAGAAATTATATAGATTCGGCGAGCGCCTGCCGCGCTTGCGGACGTGCGCCTGCTGCAATTCTCTCTTCATCGTTGTGCACAACAGGAAAGCAGGTCCCTCCATTCCCCGAAGGTGCACTGCGCGCAGCCTCCGACGCGGTCGGGATGACAGGATTTTCAGTGGTCGGGATGAGATCTGCTTTTTTGGAAGGCGGCTTGTTTTGTTTGCGAAAGGATTTCGAATGCCTCAGCTTCCAGCTACTTCTGAACATGAATCTAATCCTCGTCTGTTAGCCCCTCCCCATGGCATGGAAGAGATTCTTGCAATGTTTGGCGATCATAGCGAATATCTTCGTCCTGACGGGGCGCTCGATTCCAAATGGCAATCGGAGTTTCTGGCAACTGCTTCCTCTCCATTCCCGTTGCTTCTGGCGTGGGACCGCACGAGATATATCAGTCACTTTGCGTGCCATCGTTTACTGCCCGAAGTTTTGACGGCGGTTTTCCATACCATCCAGGAGCAGGGATTGCAGGCGACGGTCCACAGCTTCGGCGGCTGCTTTGCTTTTCGTCAACAGCGCGCGGGCAGCAAGCTCTCGGCACACAGTTGGGGCATCGCACTGGATTTGAATCCGGAGACGAATCAGCAAGGGACCAGGGGCAACATGGACGTCAACCTGGTGGCGCTATTCCTCAGCGCTGGATTTACCTGGGGAGGCGATTGGGAGGGACGCACTAGAGATCCCATGCATTTTCAATTCTGCACGGGATACTGACAAATCACCTGTGACTTTCCTATATAGTTTTCGACATGGAACGAGTCGGAGCTGTGCAGCGGCGAGTCGTAATTACGGGCATGGGCGCGGTGAGCCCGAACGGCATAGGAAATCGCGCGTTCTCGGAAGCCGTACTGCAAGGCCGAAGCGGCGTGAGGCGTATTTCGCGCTTTGACGCTTCCGAGGTGCCAGTGCAAATTGCAGGAGAAGTTTCTGGCTTCGACGAACTCGCGTGGGTGGAAAAGCGTGAACGCAAACATGTGTCCCGTGTATTACCGCTGGCTTTAGCGGCTTCTTCGGAGGCGCTATCCACCGCGGGCATTGATGCCGCTTCCCTTCCCCTGGAAGAAAAGCGCCGCTTCGGCGTGATTCTTGGCTCGGGCGGTGGTTCGCAGGAATTTACAGAAGAGCAATACCGATTATTTTTCGCGCGGAAATATAGCCAAATGAGTTTGTTCTGCGTGCCTACCGGTGTGATGGGAACGCTCTCCAGCGAATTGAGCGTGCGCTTCGGATTGCGCGGACCCAGTCATGTAATCACTACCGGATGTACTTCTTCCACGGATGCATTCGCGTACTCTATGCGACAAATTCAGTCCGGACGGCTGGATATGGTGCTGAGCGGCGGCGCGGATGCTCCCATTGCGCTGGGAATTATTAAGGGTTTTATCCTCATGAAGATTCTCACTGACAACTGGAATGAAAGCCCGCAGCGGGGATCGCGCCCGTTTTCGGTGGATCGCGATGGCTTCGTTCTCGCGGAAGGGGCGTGGATGTTTGTGCTGGAAGAATACGAGCATGCACGCGCGCGAGGCGCGAAGATTCTCGCCGAGATTGCCGGGTACGGTTCGACCTGCGAGGCATTCCATCGCGTGCGTTTACAGGAATGTGGCGAAGAGCCGGCGCGGGCTATTGGATTGGCGATGAAGACCGCAGGCGTTGGGCCGACCGACATTCAGTATGTGAATCTTCACGGAACTTCAACGCAGTTGAATGACAGAATCGAGACTCGCGCTTTGAAGCTGGCGCTTGGAGAGCACGCGCGCGAGGTTCCGATGTCCGCGCTGAAGTCGCAGATTGGCCATCCCCAGGGCGCTTGCGGAGCGGCCGGAGTAGCGGCGACGATTGTGGCCATGCAGAACAGTCAGATTCCGCCGACGATTAATCTAGAGAATCCCGATCCGGAATGCGATCTGGATTACGTTCCCGAGCAAGGACGAAAGAAGATGATCGAACACGCCATCTGCAACTGCATAGCGTTTGGCTCGAAGAATTCGGCGCTGGTGTTGAGGAATTGCGCTTAAAAGCAGGTCTCTCCGAGAGATGACGGGGATTCAGGACTTCAGCAGGTGCAAAATCGTGCTCTCGATCTTCGGATACGCCGTGGAATGAGGGTCAATCAGTTCGTAGTGTCCCGCTGCGGCTATTTCGAGAAGATGGACGTCTTCTCCGCGAGCCTTTTTGGACTCGACATATTGGCGGCTCATAGTTGACGGAACGACGTCGTCGCCAGCGCCATGAATAAGCCACTGAGTTGCGGAGATCTTAAGCTGAGCTGGGTCTGCTTCGTGATAGTGCTCAGGCACTTCCTTCGGATTTCCACCCATAAATTCTCCCGTGGCATTTTCACTAAGGTGCAGTTCCCATGCCTGCTGTAGGTCCACGACTCCCGCCAGCGAAATCACGCTCTTGATTGCCGGCTCGTGGCTGGCGAGGCAGAGAGCGAGTTGGCCCCCGGCAGAGTGTCCCATCACGACCATTTTGGAGAGATCCAGGTTATATTTTTTTGCTATCTGCGGGATGAAGCGGTAAGCATTGCGCACGTCTTCAAATGTCCCCAGCCATCCTCCCCCTTGGTTGCCGACACGGCGATACTCCACGTTCCAGGTCGCGAGGCCTTTGGCCACAAGCGCTGCGCATAGATGTCCGGCGTGCGCGAGATTATATTTCGCGCGCCAAAAGCCGCCGTGGAAATTGATCACCACGGGAAAAGGTCCGGGAGTTTTTGGTACGCGCAGTTCGCCGAATTGACTAGCGTCGGCTCCGTACGCAATGCGGGCGTCCGCTGCGGGAGGTGGCTGGGTGAGAATGGATTCTGAAGACATTCGTCAAGTCTAAGAATAGCCCGGCGGAATACCGCCTACTGTTCTTTCAGCTTTAGTTTGGATTTGTTTTCATCCAAAAATTCGCGCAGCTTGTCGGCAACATCGAGAAGCCGTGTCCACTGTTCGTAATAAAGCGTCACTGGAAATCGTCCAAGGCCATAAACGCTGACTCCGCCCTTTTCGCTTACGCGAAATTCCAGACTCCCGGTTCGCTTCTGCCCCTGCTGCTCTAGCTTTTCCAGACGTGCTTTCAATTCTTCATAGGTTGGCTCGGCCATGTTTCACCTCTTCTAACGTTAGATTTGCTTTCTAAGAATACTGCAATGACAAGATAAGCGGCGGAGTTGCGATGCGATAGCAGGAAAAAATGCAAGCCATGCATGGGTACGCAGTAGCGGGTGAGTTTCGGGCGAAACGGCGGTCGGAATTCATTCGGGATCTCTCACGCTCCTGCTGATCTTCGAGTAGGCGATTTAATTCGTCAATCAGCAACATGAGCTTGCTTCCGTCTCGCTCTTTACTGACTGCGGCGCACAGGCGTTGCAAATTGGGATCGGAAAAATCGAACATTAAGACCTCCCTAATATTGGGAGTAAACCCTAGTGCGACTAAGGAGTTGCGCGTGATTCGCGCAAGTGTCTAAGAAGCGCGGGAATATGATAATAGGGCCGTGAGCTTATCCGTCACTTTAAGTCGTGTTTCTGGCTCGTCCACGCTCGACTGGTAGCGGAGAAGTCACTTCATCCGCGGCGCGCGGAAAGGTCCAAGCACAAAGCGGGGATGGCGGGCACCTGAAATTCATGGTCTAGTGCGCCTTCGTACTCGGCTAGCAGCGCATTCATCTGGGTCAAGATCAAGAGCAGCCGTTCGGTGTCGGTCTCGCTCTGCGCGCGCTCCCAGAGTTCCATCCATCCTTGAGGCTCGGTAATGAGCATGCAATAGTCCTTTCTGACGGATTCATGGTAAATGGACGGGGAGTACGACGCTACCGCGTCGGTACAGATGAACCAGCGTTCGCGCCCAAAGTGGGAATACCTTCGGTTCTGAGGTTTTTGGGACGCTTAACAGATAACACTAGCTGCCGGAGTTTGCGCGATATGAAAAGAGCGTGGACGGCGTTCCGATGCATGAGCGAGAACGACCATAATTTTTCGCGAGCACAAGACTCTACACCTCGTCGCGGTCAACGACCTGTCTACTGCGCATCGGGGCCGGCACGAAACGTGCTGGCCCCGATGGATTGAATACGAAAACGGGCATTTGTTCTTTACCTTGCAATCAGCCCGGATGCCGACGAAGGAATACCCGCCGCCTGCGATAGCGGAGTTAATGAACCATCCAGAGCGATAACAAACCCCTGGATGTTGCTACTCCCCGGCGTCAGCACGTACAGATACTTCGCATCGTTGCTGATGGCCGCGTCGAGCGGTTTGCTGCCAGTGCCAGTTGACGCCGTCACTCCATCCGCATTCAACAGCTTCAACTTCCCGCTGAACCCAACCGCGTAGCCGGAAACGTTGCCACTGCCGGTATTCGTGGTATATGCAAAACGCCCATCACTGGTCAGCACGACCCAGCATGGGGCAGACTGCTTGTCAGGAACCGCGTTGCTGATCGTCTTCAAATTTTGACTGGTGGAGACTAAATACGAGGTAACCGCGCCCGCATTGGCAGCGCCCCCAAACGCGTCGGAAACAAACACCTCATTGCGCTTTCCGAAAGCGAACCCAAACGGTGTCTGTCCCGCAGAGGGCACTACGGTTGGACCAATCGCCACGCCATCATCATCTACCGAGAAGAGATCGAGACTGTTCGTTGCTTTTTCAGCAACCAACAAGAGATTGCCGTCATTGTTGAACGCAATCTGAGCGGGGCCGACCGAGGTTCCGCTAAGCGGGAGTCCGCTCACGATCGGCGTGAGGCGTCCGTTATTCGCTACTGCAAAGCCGGCAATCGTATCGCTGCCTCCAGTGGCGGCCCCGTTATTCAGGACGTACAGAATGCCACGGCTGACAGTAAGGCTGATGGGATGTTTGCCTCCCGAAGCTGTGACGCCTGCCAACCGCAGACTGTTCTCCTCAATTCTGAAGGCGGAAATGTCGTCGCTCCCCGCGTTCACGGCAAACAGAAAAGTGTTATTGGCATCAATCGCGATTGCACCTTGATTCCCCAGACCTCCGCCGCTACCGAGACCACCCGTCGAGACCGTTCCCGCAGGAGAGATTTGACCGTCTGCTGAGCGGCTAAATACCAATACTGCGTTTCCGGTACTTGAGTTGCTAAGGGTGTAGATCGCTCCGGCGGCCGCAAACGCATTAACGCTGCAGAACGCAATTGCAACCAGTGACAACGAGGCAATACTCAGTTTCAATTTCATTATTCCGTCCTTTTCAATTGATTTGTTATGCTCACATGGAACTTCACGCACGCACGCATCAGCATCCGCCGACGCAGTCTTGCGGATCTTGGTGAACTGCTCTGATGGATATGTCGCAACGGAACGGAGAATCCCCCTACACTTGCTGAA
>JBDUDA010000090.1:0-10847 GCA_040003205.1 Acidobacteriaceae bacterium
TTTCAGCGGTTTCAAAGTCGCGGATTTCTCCCACCAGGATGATGTTTGGATCCTGCCGCAAAAAGGCTCGCAGTGCAGCCGCAAAATTCAATCCGATCTGTTCCTTCATCTGCACCTGGTTGACGCCACCCAGCTGAAATTCGACCGGATCTTCCGCCGTCATGATGTTGGTGTCAGGCTGGTTCAAGCGCGCGATAGAGGAATACAGCGTGTTGGTTTTGCCGGAGCCGGTTGGACCGGTGACCAGCACCATGCCGTAGGGTTTCAGAATCGCCTTTTCAAATTTAACCAGCGACTCGGGCTCGAATCCCAGCTTCGTCATATCCAGACGAAGATTTTCTTTATCCAGAAGCCGCAGCACGATCTTCTCGCCCCACAACGTCGGCAGGGTGCTGACACGAAAATCCAGTTGCTTTTTCTTGCCGCCAATATTCATCTTCAGCATGATGCGACCGTCTTGCGGCAGTCGCTTTTCGCTGATGTCCAACTTCGACATGATCTTCATGCGAGAAGTGATGGCATCCTTAAGTTTTAGGGGCGGCGACATGATGCTTTGCAGAATGCCGTCTATACGGAAGCGGACGCGAAATTCTTTTTCGTAGGGCTCCACGTGAATGTCGCTGGCGCCTCGCTTGACCGCATCGGTCAAAATCATGTTCACGAGCTTGACGATGGGCGCTTCATCGGCCGCCTTTTCCAGATCGGCAAGCCCCACCTCGGTTTCTTCGGCCTGGAGCTCCACGTCGGCTTCGTCCATCTCCGTCATGGACTGCATTACCTGCTCGAGGTCTTCCTCTTTGGTGTTGCCGTAGGCTTTTTCGATTCCTTCAAGAATGGAACTTTCGGATGCGACCACCGGCTCGATGTTGAAGCCGGTCATAAACTTGATGTCGTCCATTGCAAAGACGTTCGTCGGATCCACCATGGCGATGGTGAGCGATGCGCCCACGCGGCTCAAGGGCAGAATCTGGTAACGTTTCGCAGTCTCAAACGGGATTAGCTTGACTACAGAGGGGTCAATTTCAAAATAAGAAAGGTTGATTGCGGGAACGCCATACTGCCGCGAGAGAAAGTTGGTGACGTCTTCGTCTTTCAGAAAGCCGAGCTTTACCAGCGCGGACCCCAGGCGACAGCTGGTTTCCTTCTGGACTTTCGTCGCTTGTTGCAACTGCTCTGGGGAAATGACTTTCTCTTTCACAAGAAGGTCGCCCAGCCGTTGAGACATGCCTTGCTCCTAAGCAGCGGATTAACGGTTGCTGGTAAACGTCAGTTCAGCGCCAGAGTTGCCGTCCCAGTAAAGGGAGCAACAGAGTCTTTTGCGTTGACACAAATTGTCACCTGAGAAGGTTACTTTCACCAGTAACTTTGGTACTTGTACCGAACCTTGGTTTACGATTAGAGCGGCAAGCAACGCTCTCCGTCGCTGTTGGCGGGCGTTCTGAGAGATGCTGCTCTCAGAAGGACACAAACTTTGGTAATCGGTAGATTGCTGGAGCACCAGATTCAGGTCCGCCAGCAGAGCCATCGCGGGCGGCCAGCGCTGGCTGGAGTTCACTATTTGGAACACCGTTCTGAGCACAGACGTGCAAATGTGGGTCGTCCGCGTAAGCGTTCGCGCGCAGCTCGCGAGGAACACTTACGCCGCTACTACCGCGCCTTGCAACGGTCTTGGGGACGCCAGCACTGGTGGCCCGCCAGCACCCGTTTCGAGGTGATTGTGGGGGCCTATCTCACTCAAAATACTTCATGGACAAATGTCGAGCATGCGCTGCGAAAACTGCGATCGGCGCGGCGGTTGAGCTTGCAGGGAATTCGCAGCGCGAGTTTGACGGAGCTCGAAACGCTGATTCGTTCGTCGGGCTATTTTCGGCAAAAATCCCTTCGCCTCAAGGTTTTTGTCGATTTTCTTGATTCGAACTACGGCGGCTCGCTAAGACGGATGTTCGCGAAACCGACAGAGAATCTTCGGCAGGAACTGCTAGACCTCCCAGGCATCGGCCCTGAGACCGCCGATTCAATTCTGCTTTATGCCGGTCAGCATCCGGTATTCGTAGTGGACGCTTACACTCGCCGGATTCTCGAGCGCCACCAGATAATCACGCCTCGCGCCACTTACGAGGAGATACGAAGTCTGATGCAGAAGGCGTTGTTTCCCCTGTCTGCCGAGAGCAGTTCGGAATTGTTGAACCAGGTGAAACTCAACCCGGCTCTGCACGGAGCTGCCCATCCTGCGTCGCGGATGTCTACTACGAAACGATCTTCCCTAGCACAAGTTTTCAATGACACTCACGGATTTATTGTCAGCACCGGCAAGCAGTTTTGCCTGAAGACGAAGCCGCTGTGCGAACACTGCCCGCTTTGCAAGTTTTTGCCCAGCCGCGTTTATCCAGCTTAAGATGGATGCATTGAGAGTTGGACGGGCGCGTTGCACTCTCTTCATGCGTGGTCATTCCTGACAAAACTCGCTCCACGGTAGAAACCTCGAGCCGAAAGAAATTAATCATCTTTCTGGCAATCGGTCTTTTTCTGGCTTTCGGGGTTGTGCTCTCGCAAACTTCGTTTGATCTCCCGTTTTTAAATCCTGGCACCAATCAGCAGCTTCTGGTGTTTGCGGCACTCTCTGTTGTTATTTTTCTGCTGTTTGTTGCGCTGACGTTTGTTCTTGCCCGTAACCTTTTGAAGCTTTTTGCTGAACGAAAGTTGGGCGTACTAGGCTCGAAGTTTCGTACTCGCCTCGTGGTTGCGAGTTTGCTGCTGTCGTTTCTTCCGGTCATTATGATGTTCTGGTTCGCTTACTCGCTCATGAATCGTTCGATTGACAGATGGTTTTCGAGTCCGCTGGAGGAGGTCCGGCAGGACACACTGAAGATGGCGTCCATCCTGTCGAACTATGTGGCCCAGGATGCCGTCGCCGAAGCGAGATCAATTGCCACGGAACCCGAAGTGGGCGTCGCTTTTGCGCAAGGAAATTTTGCGCCGGTGCTGGCGGAGTTTCGCGAGCGTGAGTCCACATTGCGTGGTGGCTTCGCCGTCGCCATCTTGAACGGCGACGTCAAAACCAGCCTCGGTCTACCCGCAAATTTATCTTTGCTCAAGGATAAAATTGCGGAAGCTACTGCACTCGCTCAGAGCAGCCACAAATCAGCGGGCGATTCGGCGATGCAGTTTGTCTGGGAACACAATGAATACATTGTGGGGAGCTATCCGCTTCCGAGCGAAGGTCTCATCCTCGTTGCCATTCCTCTTCCTAAGGAGTTCTCAAGCATTGCGCAGCAGGCGGCGGCCAGCCAGAAACGCTATCTCGAGTTATACCGGGAGCGGCGGCTCGTGCGGCGCACTTACATGGAAACGCTACTGTTACTCACCGTGCTGGTTCTGTTCTCCACAACCTGGTTAGCGCTTTTTCTTTCCAAGCTCGTTACCAGACCTGTAGTCGCGCTGGCAGAGGCCACACAGGAAATCTCTCGTGGCCGACTGGACTTTCGCGTCGAGGTTGCAGCCGCCGACGAGATCGGAGACCTGGTGCGGTCCTTCAACAGCATGGCAGAAGAACTGCAATCGAGCAGGCATCAGATTGATGCTTCGAGCAGCGAGCTTGAAGCGGCGAATGTCGCCCTCGAGCAGCGACGCCGCCACATCGAGACGATTCTCCAGAGCATTCCTACCGGAGTGCTGTCTTTGGACGCCAATCGCCGCATCACCCATGTTAACGATGCCTTGATCCGTCTGTTTCACGCGGCGGGAACTGGACTGGACGCATCGGCAATTCTGCCAGGGGCTTCGCTAACGGACATTTTTCCCGCCGAGGTCGTACAGGCTCTCGAGTCGTTGCTACGCCGCGCTGATCGCATGGGTACCACCACAACCCAAGTGGACATCCCCGTTCTTCGCGGGTCGCTCAATCTCGCAACCACGGTGGCGACGTTGCGGCACGGAGATAGCCGTCTCGGTTATGTTCTGGTTTTCGAAGACATGTCGGACTTGATTAAAGCGCAAAAACAGATTGCTTGGCGGGAAGTAGCACGTCGGGTGGCTCATGAAATTAAGAATCCTCTCACGCCGATTTCACTCTCCGCTGATCGCATTCGAAGACACCTGCAGCGTAGCACTCCGTTAGATGCTAGTGCGATGAAGGTCATTGACGGTTGCGCCCAAACCATCAGCGGCGCTGTAGAGACCGTGAGGAGCCTGGTAGATGAATTCTCCACGCTGGCCCGATTTCCCGCCGCTCAGCCGCGCCTCACCAGTATTAACGATATTGTGGAGAACGCCTTGTCTATGTTTAACGGGCGCCTGGACAATATTCGCGTACACACCGCGCTCGCGCAGCACCTCCCGGAGGTGATGGCGGACGCTGAAGGGATCAAACGCGCCGTCGCCAACCTGGTTGATAATGCCGCCGAGGCCATGCAAGACTCCATGATTCGGGAAATCGAGATTTCAACCTCGTTGGTTGCTAGCCGGGATGCAGTCGAAATCACTATCGCCGACACGGGACACGGGGTGACTACGGAGTTGAAGGAAAGACTTTTTCTCCCGTACTTTTCGACCAAACAACGCGGCACAGGCTTAGGGCTTGCGATTGTGAGCCGCATTATTGAAGATCATCACGGCTCGATTCGAATCGAAGAGAACAAGCCGCTTGGGACCAGATTTGTTATCGAGCTCCCGACTGCGGCAGAGACCTCTATAACAACTTCAGAAACCGAACATGCATAACATTCTCATCATCGACGACGAACCGACGATCCGGCAATCCCTAAAGGACGTCTTGGAAGACGAGGGATATCAGGTATTCACCGCCGATGGGGGCGAAGCCGGGTTAGAGAGTTTGCGTAGCGGCGCTTTTGATGTGGTGCTGCTTGATGTCTGGCTTCCGGGCATGGACGGTCTGCACACTCTACAAAGAGTTCGCGCTCTGGAGGATCCACCCGAAGTGATTATGATTTCCGGGCACGGCACGATTGAAACCGCGGTAAGGGCCACCAAGCTGGGGGCTTACGATTTTCTGGAGAAGCCGCTCTCCATCGAGAAGACTTTAATTCTGCTGAAGCACGCGCTGGACGCCAAGCGTCTGCGTACAGAGAATCGCGACCTCAAGAGACAGCTTGCGCCGAAACACGTAATCGTGGGTGAAAGCGTGCCTATGAAAGCGCTGCGGCAGCAGATTCAAATCATGGCTCCGACCAACGGCCGGGTGTTGATTTATGGAGAGTCGGGCACCGGCAAGGAAATGGTGAGTCACGCCATACACTTTCGCAGTCTCCGTAAGGAGCAGACTTTTGTGGAAGTGAATTGCGCTGCCATTCCTGAAGATCTGATCGAGAGCGAACTCTTTGGACACAGCAAAAGCTCATTCCCAATGGCGACGTCCGAGAAGGAGGGCAAATTTCAGAAAGCAGATGGCGGAACCCTGTTCCTCGACGAAATTGGCGACATGAGTTTGAAGACGCAATCCAAAGTTCTGCGTACTCTCGAAGAACAGCGATTCTCTCCTGTGGGAAGCGACGAAACCATCACAGTGGATGTGCGCATCATTGCTTCGACTAACAAAGATCTGGAAGAGGAAATTTCGAAAGGCAACTTTCGCGAGGATCTGTTTTACCGGCTGAACGTGATTCCCTTCTCCGTGCCACCCTTGCGCGAGCGAAAAGAAGACGTTCCGTTGTTGGCGCGTCATTTTTTAAAAGAGTTTTCGGCCGCTTATGGCAGGCGTACGCGGGAGATTACAGACGATTCCATAGAAACTTTGATGCGCTATTCCTGGCCTGGAAACGTACGCGAACTGCGCAACGTCATCGAGCGCATCGTGATCATGAATCCGACCACCAGCAAATTCGAGCGGAAGCATCTACCGCCACTGGTATATCGTGATGGCAATCGGCGCAACGTGGGAACGGAGTTCGCCAGCCTGCACGAGGCACGCTCCGCATACGAGCGCGATTACATCCTGAAAAAACTCGACGAGCATCATGGCAACGTCAGCCGGACCGCAGAAGTGTTAGGCCTGGAACGCAGCCATCTCTACCGGAAGATGAAGAGCCTGGGAATTGCAGTGAAGGAATAGCTGTGAGTGGATCGCAGATACGCGCAGTTAACGTTTGATCATCTGAATTTCGCTGCCGTTTTTCGCAAACTTCACTTCGTCCATCAATTGATTGATCAGGTAAATGCCGCGTCCGCAATTGGAATAGAGATTCTGGCCAGAAATTGGGCTGGGAATGACGGCGGGATCAAATCCGTTTCCGGGATCACGAACAATAATTAACATGGTGCCGTGATCGTCGCAGGCCACATCGCACTCGACGATTTTCGTGACATCGGCTTTGGCGCCGTGTAAAACAGCATTGGCCAATGCCTCAGTAAGCGCCAGTTCGACCGCTTCCTCTTTACCCGCGGCACAGTCAATCTCTTTGACGATCTGCATTACATTCTGCACTACGGGATCAACGGCATTTTTGTCCGCAGCCAGCATCACTTTCAAGCGCACAACCATCTTGCCGGAATCAAAGTCGCACAACGTAGCGGGATCGGAACCCATATGAAGTCCTCTTAAATTCCTGGTTGGACTGCTTTAACACAACTCTGCGGACACGCGTTTTTACCGCAGACTCTTGGTTTCAGCGATTGACCCTGCCAATCCCCGAAGTTGCCTTCGCCAGTCCAATTCTTCTACAAACAGGTGCGATTCACGCCAGTCGGGACGAACTTTAACAAATAACTCCAGAAAGACCTTGGTGCCCACCATTTTCTCGATCTGCAATCTGGCGAGGGTTCCGATCTGTTTCAGCATGCTGCCCTGCTTGCCTATCAGAATCGCTTTTTGACCTTCGCGCTCGCAATAAATGGCTGCCGCAATGCGAGTGAGGCTCGTACCTTCTTTAAACTGTTCGATCACCACTGTGGTCGCATGCGGCACTTCTTCGCTGGTGGCAAACAATATCTGTTCTCGGATCGCTTCCGCAACCATAAAACGCATGGGCTGGTCCGTCACCTGATCTTCCGGAAAGTAAGGGTTGCCTTTCGGCAGAGCGAAAATCAATTTCTCCATTAGAATGTCGAGACCCTCGGGCTTACGGGCCGAGATCGGGACCACTTCTGCAAAACTATGCAGCTTTGAATAGGCTTCAATCACGGGGAGAAGCTTGCTCTTCCCGCCGCGCAACAAATCAATTTTATTTAACAGTAGGAATGCAGGCGTTCCGGACTTTTCGACCATCGCCAAAAGCGCTCGATCGGCGTCGCCAAATTTCTTGGTGGCATCTGCGATCAGCAAAATCAGATTGCAGCCCTCGATCGCCTCTCGTACCTCTGCCATCATCTTGCGGTCGAGTGAACTATCCGCCTTATGTACACCCGGGGTGTCAATCAAAACGGCTTGTCCGCCGTGTTTGCGCTTGCCGGCGGGGACGTGAATGATTCCGAGAATGCGGTTGCGGGTGGTCTGTGGCTTGGGACTGACAATGGCCAGTTTCTGACCGACTAACGCGTTTAGCAGGGTGGATTTGCCCGCATTGGGGCGGCCGAGGATGCACGCGAATCCAGAATGAAAGGCCATGAAGAATGTTGGGAACTAAGTCTCAACCGCACGGAACCGGTCCTGACGGGGGATTTACACAACTATATCAGTTTAAGCTTACGGGCTTTGACAGTTGCGGTTGAACCACCGAGATGCGCACACGCTCAACTCGCCGTCCGGTGGATTCCATTACCTCAAAGCGCAGATTCTTGTCTTCCACAGTCTCGCCTTTGCGGGGAATTCTGCCCGCGAGTTCGCTCACGAGGCCAGCCACTGTGGCAGACTCTTTTCCCTCGGGACGGATGCCGAACAGCTCGTCTAGCTGGTCGATGTCCATGCTGCCAGGCACCAGATAAGAATGGTCGCTCTCGCGCACGATGGTAGCCTTCTCATGCTCGTCACTAATTTCTCCGACAATTTCCTCGACCAGATCTTCGATGGTGACCAGACCTGCGACTCCGCCGTATTCATCCACCACGATTGCCATACGGGTATTGTGCTTCTGCATCTCCCGCAGCAAGTCACTGCCTAGTTTACTTTCGGGGACAAAATATACGTCTCTGCGCATCACGCTATCTACGCGCCGCACCCCTGCTTCTGAATCGGGAACCTGTAAAACGTCCTGAGCATAGACGATTCCCTTCATGTTGTGGATACTGCCATCGAATACCGGCACACGCGAAAACGGTTTCAACCGCAGCAGTTCGATGAACTGTTCGACTGTCATGGTCGTCGGTACGGCCACGATTTCCGGACGCGGCTTCATGGCTTCCCGCACGGTTTTCTCTCCGAACTCGACTACCGATTGAATGAGGTCGCGATTGCTCTCATCCAAAATGCCCTCTTCCTGTCCAGCTTCAATCAGTGCGTCCACCGCTTCGGCCTGGGTCTCTGGCAACTCGTTGGAGTGCTCCTTAGTAAGGGCTGCCACCGATTGCAGAAAGCCTAGAACCAGCGTTACCGGTACTGCCAGATAAATAAGGACGCGCAGGACTGGGGCCCATCGAAGCAGCCACTGCCCCTTGGTGCGGGAGAAAAATACGAAAGGCAGAAAGCGGTTGAAGACGATCACGATCAGGATGAGACTCAAGATACCCTGAAGAATTTCAGCCAGGCCCCAGGTGCGGTCGCGAAAGACAGTGAAGCCAACCAGCATGGCAATGGCCGCAGTGCTCAATTGCGAAATGACCGCCATGGAGAGCGCGGCACGGCTGCGAGCAACACCTAATTTTGGTTCGACACTCTGTTCGAACGCGTCAATATTGTTTTGGAATTCGCGCGAGAGGAATTTTCCAATCTCGGTATAAAGGCGATCCACGTAAGACGCGAGCGTCAGCAATCCGAAGAGCAGTAGAAAACCGATGGCGAGCGCGAAATTCATGGGTTGCCGCCACGGTATTCTCGCTGGTTCGAGTTGGCCTTCTTGCGCTGCGAGCCCATCGTGCTCCCATGATTTTTCGCCGCGGACTTGACGCCCGAATTTAGAGAACGCGATTCTCTTTTTTCTATGACCATGGTCCGTGCAATCAAGCCGACAGGCAACTTCAGCAGCACTCTGAACCGCTCCTCTTTGCGCGACATCTTCCCACCGTCATTTTTATCTTCGTGATCATATCCCGACAAATGAAGCATGCCGTGCAAAATCAAAATCTTAATTTCCTCCACAACGGAGTGCCCGAGATTGCGTGCGTTCTCTCGGGCAATTTCGGCCGATATCGCCAACTCCCCTGCCAGATGATCCCCGCCGGTCCCCAACTGAGGAAACGAGAGCACATCAGTGGCGTGGTCGTTCTTCAGGAAACGACGATTCAGGGATTGCATCTCGCGGCTCGATGTAACCAGAACGTCCACCTGGCCAGAGAGCCGAAGAGCTCGACCGGTACGGGATACAAACCTCGCCAGACCTGCCTCGGTAAGTCCGACGACTCGTTTTCGAAAGATCACCATTCCAGTCAAAGGTGCGGAAAAGCAAAATGAGGCCCGATCCACACGGGCCGCCACGACTGCATTCTATTCCTGAGTTTCTAGTTCCCGGTGAGAATCATCGAGCGCTCCCAGTTGAGGCAGACTGGATTTATTCTGGCCTCTGCCGTTTGAGGCCGCGCCCGGATCCAGTAGGGAGAGTTGCTCCTCCGAGGTGCGGTTCTTATGCTCGTCATATGCGCGAATAATGCGCTGCACCAGATGGTGACGCACTACATCGCCATCGTCGAAATAGGAAAACTTCAATCCCTCCACGTTTTTGAGGATATCAACCGCTTCAATAAGACCGCTGCGGCGAGCATTGGGAAGGTCAATCTGGGTGACATCGCCAGTAATAACGGCCTTGGAATTAAAGCCGAGACGGGTAACAAACATCTTCATCTGTTCGGAGGTGGTGTTTTGTGCCTCGTCCAAAATTACGAATGAATCGTTTAAGGTGCGTCCGCGCATGAATGCTATGGGAGCGATCTCGATGACATTTTTCTCGAGGTAGCGGTCCACTTTTTCGGGGTCCAGCATGTCATATAGAGCGTCATATAAAGGGCGCAAGTACGGGTCGATTTTCTCCTGCAAAGTACCCGGCAGAAACCCGAGCCGCTCGCCAGCTTCGACGGCGGGACGTGCAAGAATAATTCGGTTCACCCGCTTCGACATCAGAGCGGAAATTGCCATGGCAACGGCGAGGTAGGTCTTGCCCGTTCCGGCAGGACCGATGCCAAATACCATGTCATGGCTTTCGATCGCCTCAAGATAGAGGCGCTGATTCACGCTTTTAGGCTGAACACTGCGTCTCCCTGTAGAACGCTGTTTTGCGGCCTCTGCCAGGCTGCGGAGCGTGACCTTTGAATCGGCAACAACTACCCTCAGCATGCTGTTCAGATCGCCGTTCTGGAAGCTGAATCCGGAGCGCTGCAGATGGCCGTAGTCCGCGAAAACCTGCTCCGCTCGACTAACCGCGCCCGCACTACCTTCAAGTTCGATGGAATTTGACCGGAGGGCTATAGCGACGTTCAGGCCATCCTCGAGCACATGCAAATTTTCGTCGCGTATGCCGAACAATGCCTCGATATTTGGACTGAGTTCTATACTCTTCTTCATTCAGTGATGGCGCACTCCTCGGTACGCCTGAAGCCTCCAACGGAAGCAGTAGTTAGATTCCTCGCCTGGCAATGGGGTAGGCCAAGAAAGGGAACATTTTGGGGGACAATAACAGGACTACGCTTGGGGGCATCACTATGCGAGATGTTTGCTCGCCAACTGCAAGCCACTACCATTGGAATGAGGGTAACTCCAAGGCTGGACGGGAGTCAATCGAACCCCTGTCATCTCGACCGGAGTCGTGGGG
>JBDUDA010000091.1:0-10829 GCA_040003205.1 Acidobacteriaceae bacterium
GGGAAATCTCTGCTCATCAACACCACCGAGCGTCTGAAACGGGTTTCGGTCACAGACCCTGCGGTGGCTGACGCAATTGTGGTCACGCCAACGCAAATTCTCGTGCATGGCCGGGCCGCCGGAGAGATTTCGCTTTTGATCTGGGACGAACTGGAGCGCTCACGCAGCTTCGATCTCAGGGTGGATGTGGATGTCAGCGCCGCCTCCGAGCAGGAAAGGCGCGTTTTTCCGGACGAACAAATCACCGTCACGCCTTCGCGATCCGCCATTGTTCTCTCGGGCCATGTCTCCACCGAAGACGTATCCAAGCGCGCGGCGTTGATCGCGGAAGCTTATTCGAAAAATGTCGTCAACGTTCTGACGTTCGGTCCGGTGGGCGCACAGGAAGTTCTGCTTGAAGTAAAGTTTGCCGAAGTAGACCGCACTGCTGTGCTTCAGTTGGGGGCCAACTTTTTTGCGCCTAGCGTCGGGAATACAGTCGGAACGGCAACTACTGGACAGTTCGGTGGCGTCTCGGTCACCAACAGCACTACTTCCACAACCTCCCCGGGGGGAACTACCACGACCTCAACAGCCGGCAATCGGCCGACCATCAACTTAAGCAATGCGCTCAATCTTTTTCTTTTTCGCACTGACATAAATTTCGGCGCGGTCGTGGAAGCCCTTCAACAAAGAAATCTGCTGCAAATACTCGCGGAGCCCAATCTGATTGCTGTGAATGGAAAACAGGCTAGCTTTTTGGCTGGTGGAGAGTTTCCATTTCCCATCGTTCAGCCCGGGCAAGGTTTTACGGCAGTTACGATATCGTTTAAAGAGTTCGGAGTACGGCTTAGTTTTACTCCGGTCATCATGCCTAGCGGCAATATTCATCTTCGGGTGCAGCCCGAAGTCAGCACACTCGATTTTGCCAATGCGCTTTCGATTTCCGGGTTCACGGTGCCCGCCCTCAGTACTCGCCGCGCGGACACCGAGTTCGAGTTGCAGGATGGCCAAAGTTTTGTGATCGCCGGGCTCATTGATAACCGGGTGACCAGTCTCAACAACAAGATCCCCGGCATTGGCGACATCCCGGTGTTGGGGAATCTATTTAAGAGCAAAAACCTCCAGAAGAATAAGTCTGAACTGATGGTGCTCTGCACTGTACGGCGGATATCGCCCAGCACTCAGAAAATAGAATTGCCCGAGAATCCGCAAAACTTCCTGGACCTCGATAAGTTCGACAAGACCAAACCATCGAAAGACAAAAACGCGAAGTAGTTCGTCCACCGCGGCGCGTGCGGTTATATTAGGATTGAGGGGACGCAGTATCCACGTGCTTCAATGCCTGAACTTTCCGTAATTATCGTTTCGCCAGACAACGAGCAACGGGCAATACTTCAAGTATTGGTTGATGGCACAAGCGTTGCGCGCGTGGTGCAAAGCCTTGACCTTTATCCAGCCGCCTCCAATGATCTCGCGATGCGCAAAATTCAGGCAGCTTCACCGGACGTGATGCTGATTGACATCCCTGCGGAAAATCCTCTGACTGCCCTGCGGGCGGTCGAGTGGGTGCATCAGGAAATTCCGAAGTGCGCGATCTTCGCCGTCGGCAGCATGGCGCAATCGAATGTGATCGTAGGGGCCATGAGGTCGGGAGCCCGCGAATTTCTGGAGCGTCCCACCACTACGACGGACTTGCTTGAGGCTTTCGTCCGCTTCAGCGCTGCCCAGCGGAAAATTCATCAGGAAGGTAACCGGGGGAAAATCTTCACGGTTGTAAACGCAAAAGGCGGCAGCGGAGCCACTACGGTGGCGGTAAATCTTGCGCTGGCGTTGCAGTCCGCGCACAGTAGTACGGTGCTGGTGGACATGGCCACGCTCGGTCACTGCGCGCTCCAGATGAATTTAAAGCCGCTCTTCACCGTGGCGGACGCGGTCCGCAACCTTCACCGGCTGGATAGCTCCCTGCTCGAAAGCTTCACCACCCGCCATCAGGATGGACTTCAAGTGCTTGCCGGATCTAACACCCCAGCGACTACGGAAGGTTCAACGGCCGAATTCGCCGGACTCTTCGATATGCTGGTTTCGCATTTCCGCTACATTGTAGTAGACGCATCCACTCGTATGGACGCCACCGTCAGGCTCATCAGTAATCTATCGCAGGCGGTATTGGTAGTGGCGCACGCCGATGTCGCCTCGCTCTGGAGCGCAGCCCGGGTCCAGCAATACCTGGGCGAAACTGGTGGACGGGATCGCTTGCAGTTGGTGTTGAACAGGTTCCGGAAGATACCGGGATTCAGCGAGGCGGACGCGCAGGCGGCCGCAGGAATAAAACTATTGTGGAAGATACCCAATGAATACTTTGCGGTGTCGGCTGGCATCGATCGAGGAATTCCGGTGATGCAGCAAGGGCGTACCGATATCGCGCGCTCTTTCGCCGGACTTGCATCTCGTTTGACGGAAAATGATGCGGAAGTGAAGAGAAGCACGTGGTCACTATTTAAAAGCGTGTAACAAACAATCTGTAGTCAAGAATGGCAAATTCGCAAACTTTCGAGCGTGCAGGATACCAGCAGGTTAAAGCGGATCTTCATCGCCGCATCCTCGACCGTTTGGATCTGGAGAAACTTGGACGCACCGCGAATGCTGCGGCGCGCGACGAAGTGCTGCTTCTCATTCGCAGCACCGTCAATAGTGAAGCTGTCCCACTTAGCTTCGCAGAGCGCGAGAGGCTTGCGCGGGAAATCCTCGATGAAATTTTTGGACTTGGCCCGCTCGAGCCGTTGCTTAAAGATCCGACCATCTCTGACATCCTGGTGAATCGCTTTGATCGCGTGTATATAGAACGAGCCGGAAAGCTGGAGCCTACCGGACTTACGTTCAAAGACAATCAGCACCTGATGCAGATCATTGATCGGATCGTTTCCCGCGTGGGCCGCCGCGTCGATGAATCGTCGCCAATGGTGGATGCCCGCCTGCCCGACGGTTCCCGCGTCAACGCGATCATTCCTCCCCTGGCGATTGATGGCCCCTGCCTCTCGATCAGGCGCTTCGGGCGCGAGCCTGTCAGCGCTCGCAACATGATCGAAAATCAAACTCTCACCGACCCCATGCTGGAATTGCTTGCCGCCATGGTGAAAGGACGTTTGAACATCCTGATCTCGGGCGGAACCGGCGCCGGCAAAACTACTTTGCTGAATGTTCTCTCCGGCTTCATCCCGAATTCGGAGCGCATCGTGACCATAGAAGACGCTGCCGAACTGCTGATGAAACAGGAGCACGTGGTGCGGCTGGAGACCCGACCTCCGAACATTGAGGGAAAAGGTGCGGTGCGGCAGCGGCAACTCGTGATCAACAGTCTGCGTATGCGTCCCGACCGCATCATCATCGGTGAGGTCCGCGGCGAGGAAACCTTCGACATGCTGCAGGCCATGAACACGGGCCACGAAGGTTCGCTCACCACCGTTCACGCGAATTCTCAGCGCGATGCACTTTCTCGTCTGGAGAGCATGTTCTCCATGGCTAACTTAAATATTCCCGAGCGGGCGATGCGCCAGCAGATTGCTTCGGCAATTCATGCCGTGGTACAGATCGCTCGTATGGTGGACGGAACCCGCAAACTGCTCACCATCTCAGAAGTAACCGGCATGGAAGGCGACGTGATCTCCATGCAGGATATTTTTGTGTTCGAGCGCCGCGGCCTGGATGAAGCGGGAAAAGTGAAGGGGGCATTTCGCGCGACCGGGATACGTCCTCAGTTTTCGGAACGGCTGGCAGCCGGCGGCCACAAGTTGCGGGCTTCATTATTTGATTCGCGGATGGAAATATAGCTCCAGGCAATCGCTGCTGAGTCATCGAACTTGCCATGACAATATTGCTCGCCATTCTCGTCTTCGCGGTGGTAGCGCTGATCGCATTCGTCATCGGGTCCCTGCTCGACGAGCGCAGCTCTCGCGCGCGCTTGATTCGTGAACGGCTCGCGACCGTTGACCACATTCCGGAACGTGATCCCGCCAGCGAAAACGAACTAGTTCGCGACGAAACCCTTAGCAAATTTCCCGCGCTGGATACACTACTTCGCCGCTCGGGTCGAATGGTTGATCTGCAGACAATGCTCTCGCAGGCCAACCTGGGCATTAGGGCCGGCAACATTCTGATGATGTGTATCGCGGGCGCCCTGATTTTGGGCGTGCTGGCTTTTCTGGCCGCGCTACCGTTGTCTGGAAAGCAGCCTTTGATGTTCGCCGCTGTCGGCGCGGTGCTGGGTGGGATCCTGCCCTATTCCTACGCCTCTTATCGCCGCAGCCGGCGTTTCGACAAATTCGAAGAATTATTTCCCGAAGCGATTGACACTCTGGCGCGCGCGGTGCGAGCTGGACACGCATTCACCACTGCGCTCGAACTCATTGCCAGTGAAATATCGGAGCCGGTAGCCTCCGAGTTCCGCAAGCTATTTGAAGAACAAAAGTTTGGTCTGCCGGTACGGGATGCCTTGCTCAACCTCACCGAACGCGTGCCGCTGGTGGATGTGAAATTTTTCGTCACTGCGGTCATGTTGCAGCGCGAGACGGGCGGAAATCTGGCTGAGATCTTAGACAATCTTTCTTACGTGATCCGGGAGCGCTTCAAGATTCTCAGGCAGGTGCGCGTCTACACCGCGCAGGGCCGGCTAACCATGCTTCTGCTTATGGGGCTTCCCCCGCTGATTGTGATCGTGATGTTGTTGATGAACCCGGGATTCATCCGCCCGCTGTTTGCGGACCCCATCGGCCACGCCTTGATTGTCGCGGGAATCACGCTTCAGACGGTGGGATATTTTGTGATCCGAAAAATTATTCAGATCGAGGTCTGATAGAGCATTGGCACTCGCATTAACAGTCGTTATCTTTTTGACCATCGTCATGGCGGTTTTTGCGCTGGGGGCGGCGGTCTATGCCCCTTCCTCCGTACTCGGTTCCAGACTTCGTTCGCTCAATACACAAAAGGCTCAAACCCAGCAGAAACCGGCGTTCAAGGAACGTTTTGAACAGGCACTCGACCCTCTCAGCAGGGCACTGCCGCTGTCTCCTTCCGAAGTCTCCCGCACTCGCGCATGGTTGATTCAAGCGGGATATCGCGAGCCCCGGCATCTGACAATTTACGTAGGAAGTCGCGTCCTGCTGGCGCTTTTGGGGTTGCTGATCGTGCTGGCAGTTTCGCCTTCTTCACTTTCTCTCTTGGTCGGGATTCCGGCGCTAGGCTTTTTTCTGCCCCGTTTCGTGTTAAAGCGGTTAATCAATAAACGCAAAAACCGCATCACCCTCGCTTTGCCGGATGCACTCGACCTCACCGTGATTTGCGTCGAGGCGGGACTGGCTTTGGACCAGGCCATGATGCGCGTCGGAGTTGACCTCCACCACGCTCATCCCGAATTGAGCGATGAATTTCATCTTGTGAATCTGGAGATGCGCGCCGGAAAACCACGTGCAGACTCGCTGCGCAATTTAACCCTCCGCACGGGGGTGGATGACGTCCGCGCGCTGGTTGCGACCCTGATACAAACAGACCGCTTTGGCACCAGCGTCTCCCAGGCGTTACGAATACACTCCGACTCGCTGCGCACGGAACGACGCCAGCGGGCGGAAGAAAAGGCCGCCAAAACAAGCATTAAGATGATCATCCCTCTGGTGATTTTTATTCTTCCTTCCATCATGTTTGTCACGCTCGGACCAGCCCTGATCCAGTTAGTTCGCATCCTCGCTCCAGACATGGCAAAATAGGTTTACCGTTGGTCCAGAATTAGCCCCTGGAGTGTGGATGTCCGAGGTTTCACAGGCGGGAGTGTCCCCAAATTGCTACGCTTTAAATCGCACACGCCAGCGCTATTTGGCGACGGACCTGGCGGTTGCCCAGACCCACTTAAGCCGATTGCGCGGGTTGATCGGCATGGCAGAAGCACGCTTTGCTCAAGGTCAGGGCCTCTGGTTGGTGCCATCCCATGGAATCCATACCTTCGGAATGCGCTTTCCTCTGGATATCGTCTATCTTGATCACAGCAAAGTTGTGGTGTATGCCCAGCAGGATGTGAAGCCGTGGCGTCTCGCGCCTGTCCGACGTAATGCGGCTTCTGTGCTCGAACTCCCGCGGCACACGATTCGCGACACCGGTACTTTGTTGGGGGATGAAATTGACATCAGCACGGGCAAGCTAGCGGGAAAAATCACAACGTGAACGATGCCCCCAAACTCCTGATCGAGTGGTCTTCTCCGTGGGAAGAATTTCGTTCCTCGATTGGGCCTGCTTTGCGGCGTTCGCCCCGTCCTTTGGCGGGCGAAGCTCGCTCCGGTTTAGTTCCTTATAAAGGGATGTTGTTCGGATGCCTGTTGCAGGTGACCTTACTGCTGGCGGTTTTAATTCTCCAACAAAAACTGACGACCATGCATGTGTACGCACCGCCATCCGCGCGCAAGTACGACGTGATCTATTTCTCGGGAGATGAGCTCCCCAAAACTGAAGATGCCAGCGGAGCGCAGGCGGGACGCTCCGGTTCTGCCGGCGGCGACGAAGCTCATCACGCGACGCAGACAATTCGTGTCGCGCGCGGTACCACCGTCCGCGAAAAAGTAGTAGACGCTCCCAAGCTTGATCTCCGTCGTACCGATGCCGCGGTTGAGAACCTTCTCGCTTACAAGGCAGTTCCCGGATCCCCGCCAGTTGCTGGGCTGCGTTCGTCCGTGAGAGTGCAAGAGCTTCCGCAATCCGCGATTGCGCCTTCTCCCCAACTGGAGCGAGAAAAAATACGCGCCAGCGATGCCCTAAACCCCAGTGTGGTAGCCCCCGCCCCGACGGCTCCAAATAGCGAATTGGCAAAGATGCGTCTGCCCGGGAATCAAACGGCGCAGGTAGTCCCTCCGCCGGTATCCGCCCCGGAACAGATCACGAACACGAAGGCGCAGCTTACTCTTCCTGCCGCGCTGGTAGTCGCGCCCGCGCCTGATCAAATTGTTCGCGAGCGATCAAATGGCGCGGGCCTGGGCGCGGACGAATTGCGCCCCCAAGTTGTGCCTCCCGCTGCCCAGTTAGGAAGTGCTTCGCAGCAGCAGCGCTCAAGCGGAGGTCTCGGCAAAGCTGATGTGGTTGCGCCGCCAGTAGAAGTTGCCAGTCTATCTTCCGGCAATCGCAATCCGAACAGCCTGGGAGGGAGCGCAGTGGCGCCTCCTGCTGTTCAGTTAAGTGGTTCGCTACAAGAATCCTCCTCAGGGTATGCGCGAGCCCGGGTGCCCGCTGGCGAAGCCTCTGTTGTTCCCCCGAGCCCATCGTTAAGTTCTGGAGCAGGAGGCCACGGCAACCGTGGGCAAGGGTTAAGTGGCGCGTTCGATTCCGGTGCTGCCGCTCCCGCCCCAGCAACTGCCAGCAAGAACGGAACCGGGGTTGTAATTTCCAGCCGACCGGGCTCCGAAGTGGGAGTGCCGGGCAAGTCCGCGGCCGGATCGATAGCGTTGTCTCCGTCAGGCGGCGCCAAGCCAGGTCTGGGAGGGGCAGGTGGAGGTACAGGAATTAATCGTGGCGCGGGCGGCGGCAGCGGCGTGGCCGGCGAAGGCTCGGGAGCGAGGAAGGAAGGCACGGGCCGCGGAGCTGAGACGAACGCGCACGCCGGAATTTCTCCCACTCCTGGGCCGGGCGGCGCGGGAAACGGGACCAACGGACAGCCTCCCATGGCGGGCGTTTCTGTGAAAGGTGGCAGCAACAACATTACTTTGCCAAGCTTCGAAACCAGTTCGCCAAAATCTTCTAACACTGAGCGCGCGTCGCTCGACACCGTCAATCACGGCCCTGGGATCACCGTGGTCGGGACCTCACGCTCTGGAGGCGCATTCAATTTTTATGGCGCGTTAAAGGGAGACAAGGTCTACACAATTTATATCGAAACATCTTTAGGAACAGCGGTCATGCAATACGCCGATCCTGCTTCGGCCGCGCATCCGTATGCCGAAGACCTGGTTGCGCCTCAGCCCATGCGCGCCGACTTGCCCGCGAACTTGCACAACTCGCGCCTGGTAATTGCCTGCATCCTCAATCGTTCGGGTGAGCTCAAGAATGCCCAAGTGCTCGAGCCCGGAGGCGGAGAAATGACCAGCAAAGTACTGGCGGCATTGCCCAGTTGGAAGTTTCGTCCCGTGTTGCGCGGAGATCAGCCGGTCGAAGTCAACGCGATTCTCGGCTTTGATATCGATACTCGCTGATTATTTGTGTAGCAGAACGGCAGTCTCATCCTGATGAACCACTTTCCAGCCTGATTTTTCTTTGAGTGCCGATGCCAGGGCAGAATCCTTTTGCACGAGAACGTAGTTTGCTTTCCAGTCGCTCAATATCTGCTCCCACCCAGATTCCACGCGGATCACTTTCAAATAATCCTTGAAGAAGGCTTCTCCGTACAAATCATGGCGGTCATCCACTACAACTTTAGTCTGCGGATAAAGAGTGTAGATAAGATAGCCGCCCCACAAATCTGGACAGAAGATCGGCTCGCGGATCTTTTCATTGGCGATCACATTTACAGCTTGCACTGGAAACCGTGTCTCGTCGAAATGCGCATTCATAATCTCGCGGGAGCCGATGCGCCCTCCGTGAAGGCATAGCCACATACCGATTAATAGCGCCAGCACAGTCCAGATGTTCCCGTGGAGTGCGGAATCCAGATGGTTCATTCGCACGCCGAAGGAATTGAATCGCGCTAGCAACGCCCGACAGCGAGGCTTGATTGATAAATCATGTTCCCTGTCAGTAAGCGCGTTGGACAGCAATGGCGCAACCACCAACACCAGCAGGATGGACGAGACTGGCAAATTGCGCGAGGAAGATAGTCCGGTGAAAACCGCGAACAGCACATACAGCAACTGGGTAAATTGAAGCTTCTCTCGAGTTGCCGCGAGGGTGCAGAGTGCAATCAAAATTAGGATAGCGAAGCAGCGGGCAGCGGGACTGTGGAAGTCCGGCGAAAGAAATTCGCTGATGTGATTCATCAAAAACGCATTCGACAGATAGTCGAAGATGTGAACATGCAATTTGTACCCGTAGGGATTTAGTAAGCTCGCTAGAAATGCCAATCCCGCGCCCACAGCAGCATGCTTCAGCCACAGCGCAGGATCAGGCCGCGATTCGTTCAGTATCAACGATTCCGTCGCTGATCCGGCCAGATGAATGGCAATCAGTACGAATCCCAGCAGAAAACCGCCGTGCAGGTTGGCCCAGAACAGCATCAGGAAAGGCAGCCAGAAAAGCAGATGTTTGGTCCCTGACGATAGGACTTGTTTTGAGTCTAATAATTCATAAACAATTACCACCAGCAACCAGCTCAAAACGTGCGGCCTGGCCATCACGTGAATCATCGAGGCCCCAACCGCTAGAACTAACAAGGTCGCCGCGACCGGCACGCTCGCGCCGCGCCGCAGCACACTGCGGAGCACCATGGTAAAAGTAAGAGCTATTACGGCGGCGGTGAGAAGAACCACGCCGTTCAGTCCCAGGCGGGCATGAATCGCCGCGATCAACATGTCGTACATCCACTCCCACGCGAACCACGGCCGCCCATTCATGGTGGAAGAAAAAATGTCTGCGCGGATAATTGTGTGCGAGCGCAGCATCTCTTCGCCGGCTCGAATATGCCATCCGATGCCGGCATCATTCAATAGTCGGGATCCCATCGCTCCACAGCTCAACGCGGCGAGTAATACAATGAAAACTAGATCACTAATAGAAGGAAATAATAGAGCCAGCGGGCGACGCGAAGCGCGCATAACTTCCGCATTTTTCCCCGCTTCGTGGGATGCCGCGGCTGGGATGGGCTGCAGTGGTTTCAAATCCAAAGCTTAGGCTCGCCTCTGACGACCACGCCATGTTAACTGATCTTACTCAGAAGGCACTGGACAATCCGATCTGGGCTGCTCTGACAGGCGAGCAACAATACCTCGCCAATATCTCTAATTTCGCCAGAAGATTTCCCGCAGAGGTCACCACCCTCGCTGGATTCGCCGAACCTGGCGAAGAGGCTTACGCTTCACTGATGAACCTGGTGCTTCCCGGAGAAACGATTGCGTTATTTTTGCGAGAGCCACCCGCGCCGTCGGACGTTTGGTCCGTTAAATTGACGCCACTCTTGCAGATGATTCAAACACGTATCCCTGAGAACCATCAGAAAGCGATTTCGAATCATGAATTAACCGCGCTGGGTGCGGTGGATTCGCCCGAGATGCTTGCGCTCGCCCAACTTACCAAGCCCGGGCCATTCGGCACTCGGACTCACGAGTTGGGAGAATATTTCGGCATCCGGCTCGACGGAGACTTGGTGGCGATGGCTGGCGAACGGTTGCACTTCACAGGGCACACCGAAGTCAGCGCGGTCTGTACTCATCCTGACCATCTTGGACATGGTTATGCTGGCGCGCTAGTGGCTAAGGTCGCCAGCCGCATTCGCCACCGGGGAGAAACACCCATCCTGCACGTACGCGCCGATAACGCGCGGGCAATATCCGTCTACGAACGTATGGGATTCCAAGCGCGGCTGAACTATCACGTCGTCGTGCTCCAGCGAAAATAAATTTTTAAGAGTTCAGAGCTAAGACAAAACTGTCATCCCGAGTGCGGTCAACTCGGCGCACGCGTGGAGTTGTGAAATCGAGGGATCTGGTTTGTAGATTTTCGCTGGGAACAAATATCAGCAGGTCCCTCGACTTGTCCTCGGCGCGAGCGCGGTTCGGCCCGCGCTCGATATTACGGGGTAGAAGCGATAGCGCTCTCTGCGAGAGCTGACCGCTACTCTAGTAGAGGCGGAAACTTACTTCCACGTTGATCTGTACCGCCACGGGTTTTCC
>JBDUDA010000092.1:0-10808 GCA_040003205.1 Acidobacteriaceae bacterium
CGCGCACCGAGGGCGATTGCAGGCCGTCGCGCAAAGTCTCATCGTTGAGCAATACAGGGTGCGCTATTGCCAATGAGGCCGGACCCTGCAAGTTCCAGTCGTGAATAAGTGAGGAAGTCTTCATCAGAGCCAAAATCTTAACGCCTGGGCGCGAGCGTCATTTTACTGGAACATGGAACAAAGCTGCGGCCACCAAATCCGCCGGGGTCTGTTCAATACTGAACTTCCATCAGGTAAAGTCCCTGCGCAGGGGCGGTGGCGCCTGCTGCCGATCGGCGTCGCGCTTTCAAGATTTTACCGATGTCCTCTTCGCGCAAAGTTCCCTTTCCAACCAGCAAGAATGTTCCGACCAGATTGCGAACCATGTGGTGGAGAAATCCGCTGCCGCGGACGGAGTAAACGAATTCGCTCCCCTCGCGATTCCAGCAGGATTCGAAAATTGTGCGCACATTCGGTGCGCCGGAGTTCGCGCCCAGAATCCCCTTACTTCGTAGCTCTCGTTCGGGATCTACCGCGGCGAAGGACGTGAAATCGTGCTCCCCGATTATAAAACCTGCGGCCTCTTGCATGGCAGACTCCTTCAATGGGAAGGGATAATGCCATACATAGCGCGCGAGAAATGGAGGGCAAATCGCATCCCGGTACATTCGGTAAAGATAAGTTTTAGAAGTCGCGTCTTTGCGGGCATGAAAATCTGGCGACTCTTGACTGGCCGTTAGTATGCGAATGGAGGAGGGCAGCACGTCATTCAACGCCGAAATTATGTTTCCAACTGGAATGGGGGATGCCATGGAAAAGCTTGCGACCTGCCCTAAAGCATGAACACCTGCATCGGTGCGACCGGAGCCCTGTGGTAATACCTTTTCGCCGGTGATTCGTCCAATAGCAGAGGCTAGGGTGCCTTGAATTGTGGCGAGACCCGGCTGAACCTGCCAGCCCGCGAAATCCGAGCCGTCGTACGCCAGGATGACTTTGAAATTGCGCATGAAAATTGGAGTCTTAGTGACGGAGTCTTTCATCCAAGCTTACAGACATATTGGATCAGATCTCGTTTTGGATGGAAGGTTTTCCGGCCAGACTTGGATTCGAGCCGGATAAAAGCGTGAATTTTCTCGGATATACTATTTTATTCCGCTCGGATGCCGGATTTCGCTCCAATAAAGGTAAGAACTTAAATTTTGAACCTGAAGTTCATGTTTTGCGTACTAATTTGTAGCTTCAGTCTTTGGTATTCGTAAGGGTACTAACTTGTCAGTATTGATGCAGGAGAGAAAAAGAATGTATCTGTTTCGTGTGATTTCTGTCGTGCGACCGCTCGCGTTAGTGATGCTTTTTGCCATCGGGCTTACCGGAGCCAGTTGGGGGCAAAATTCGCAGTCAGCGCCTCAAGTTGACCCGCCGGCACAAGCCAGTCAGGCCGAGCAGCCTAAGGCAAGCGAGCCAGTGCCTGTGCAGGCTCCGCAGCCGCAGCAATTTGTATTGAAGGATTATTCCAAGCCGCGCTCGGCTTTCCCGAACATTTTCGCACCCTACAGTCCACAACACGTGCCCACTCCTGACCTGGCAAATGCTCCGCGAATTAACGAATTGCTACATGACGGCAAGCTGATGTTGTCAATGAATGACGCTATTGCCCTTGCGCTCGAAAACAACTTGGATATTGGCATCGCGCGCTACAACCTCAATATCGCGGACACAGACGTGTTGCGCGCGAAGTCGGGGGCGAATCAGATTCTCGGCGCCAATCAAGGCATCATTCAAAATACCCCAGGGGGTGGAGTTGGCGGTCTCGGAGGGTCCGTGGGATCCGGCACTGGCGGCACCACAGCGGCCCCGGGGGGAATCGGCGCCGGCACCAACGGCTTGGTTAGTTCAAGTCTTGGTCAAGGTTCGTTAATCACCAGCTTCGATCCAACTCTCACCGGGACAGTGCAAGAAGATCATTCCCGGTCACAGTGTACGAGCTCATTTTGTAACCCGTCAGGCACCGTGCAGAACACCAGTACCGCGAACTTCTCTTATCAGCAAGGGTTTCAGTCGGGCACGAATATGTCGGTGGGCTTCACTAACTCGCGAATCGCGGGCAATAATCCATTCAACACCATCAGCCCGAGTCTGAATTCCGGTTTTAAATTTCAGCTAACTCAGAGACTTCTGCAAGGCTTTGGATTTCTTCCTAACACGCGCCTGATCAGAATCGCTAAAAACAATCGTGAAATTTCAGACGTCGCTTTTCGTCTGCAAATTATCACCACCGTGGACCAGATCGAAAATATGTATTGGGACCTGGTTTTCGCTTATGAAGACGTCCGAGTGCAACAGGAGAATATTGCATTTGCGCAGAAAACACTTTCTGACACCCAGAAGCAGGTGCAGATTGGCAGCCTTGCTCCGATCGAAGTTGTGCGCGCGCAAAATACCGTGGCTACTGAGCAACAGGCTTTAACCAAGGCTCAGACCAATCTGGACCTTCAGCAGCTACTGATGAAAAATGCGCTGAGTAGGAATTTGCAGGATCCACTGCTGGCGGATGCCGAAGTGATTCCTACGTCTACCATGCAGCTTCCCCAGCAGGAACCGATCGTCCCTACACAGGACCTTGTCAACGATGCCCTGAGTCATCGCGCCGAGCTGGCTGAATCCCGCATCGACATGACCAATCGTGACATCAACCATCACGCCATTCGCAACGCCATGCTTCCCAGTGTTGACTTATTCGCGTATTACGGAGGGTCAGGCATTGGGGGCGACCAAAGTATTTACAGCACTTGCGGAACGCCATTTGCCCCTGCCGGATTTTGCAACGCTCCAGGAAGCACCGCATCGCGCAGCTATGGCGACACGTTAAATCAATTAGTCAACTCAAGCGCCCCCGACAAAGGGGTCGGCCTCACGCTTAACATCCCCCTCCGCAATCGCGAAGCTCAGGCATTGCAGGTGCGTTCCGAGTTGGAATATCGTCAGGCCCAGCTCAGAGCGCAACAGATCGAAAACCAGATTCGCATCGAAGTTCGCAATGCGCAGTTCTCGCTCCAACAAAACCGCGCCAGCGTGCAGGCCGCGCAGGCTGCGGTGGAATTGGGTCGTCAGTCCCTCGACGCCGAACAAAAGAAATTTAACCTGGGCGCCTCTACCGGCACTTTGGTTTTGCAGAATCAGTCTGCATTCGCGACTGCGCAATCCAATTTAGTTTCAGCGATGGCGGCTTACGAAAAATCTCACGTAGAAGTCGATCGTGCTACGGGTCTTCTGTTGGACCATGCCGGGATCGCGCTTCCGGACGCCGAGCGAGGCCAGGTCACGCACATGCCGAACATCCCGTACATTGCGCCTCGCAAGGATGTAACCTCGCTAGCGCCGTCGCAGCCTTCACAGCAGCAACCTGCGGCCCCAGCGCCGCCGCAGTAAGGGGCTCTGGGTCGTGAGCGTATCTGGGCGGTCATTTGCCTGCGCGAAGGCTCGCGGTATGCTCTCGGTGTGACCATCTCGATCGTCCTGATTACGCACAACGAAGAGGCCAACCTAGCCTCTACGCTGGAAAGCGTGCGGCCATTAATCAGGGATGGCCGTGGCGAAATCATTGTTGTGGATTCCGGCTCCACCGATAGAACTCCGGAAATTGCACGCGCTCACAGTGCCAAGTTCTATTTTGAGCCTTGGAAAGGGTTCGCGGCCCAGAAAAATTCTGCCATCGAAAAAGCCTCCATGGAGTGGGTGCTTCAATTGGACGCGGACGAAGCGTTGGAGCCGGCTCTGGCGGCGGAAATAGAGGCGGCGCTCTTGACTTCCACCTCTGTCGAAGGATTTTTCATTCCCCGCAAGAATTTCTTCCTCGGACGCTGGATCCGTCACGGGGGTTTTTATCCGGATCCCAAGCTGCGCATGATTCACCGCGGCGCCGGGAAATTTGCAGAATATGGCGCACATCCTACGATCAATTTCTCCGGAGCAACGCAAACGTTCAAACACGCTCTGGTACACAATGCTTACCCCACGCTGCGGGGCTACATCGAGCATATGAATAGTTATTCCTCATCAGGGGCTGAGGTTGCATTAGACAAAGGTGATCGCAGTTTTAGCGTGATTTCCATAGTATTTCGGCCGCTGGTCACATTCATTTACAACTACTTCGTTCGTCTGGGATTTTTAGACGGTCGCGAAGGGCTGCTGTTGCATCTTTACCATGCGGGATATGTTTCCTGGAAGTACGCCAAGGCCTGGGAGTTGGCGCGCAACTCCGAACCCGTCTGATAAGAGGAACTGGCTATAATTCGAGTGAAGGTACTGTCATGCTGAAGGACAAAGCAACCAGCATCTCCGCCTCCGTTAGCCCGATTGACGACGTCTTCGCATCGCGGCAACCCTCGTCTTCCGAAAAAGAGTGGGCTGAGAAGACTCTCGCCCCCAACTTGGAGAAGGCGCCGGAGAAACCGATCGGCGCGGCCACCGGCACCAACATCGACGAGCATGGGTATGCGCGTTTCACAACTGTTTCCGGCGTTCCCATCCGTCGTCTCTATACGCAGGCTGATCTGCCGGGCGATTGGAACTATGAGCAGTATTTAGGGTATCCCGGGCAACCGCCTTTCACGCGTGGAATCCACGCCAGCGGATACCGCGGCAAGCTTTTTACCATGCGGCAGTTTTCCGGTTTCGCCTCTCCCGAAGAAACCAATCAGCGTTACAAATATTTGATGGAACACGGTGGCAGCGGGCTTTCGGTTGCGTTCGACCTGCCCACATTAATGGGATACGACTCCGATCATGCCGCCAGCGAGGGCGAGGTGGGAAAGTGCGGAGTTGCCATTGATTCTCTCGAAGACATGGAAATTCTTTTCGACGGCATTGATCTTGAGAAGACAACGGTTTCGATGACCATCAATTCTCCGGCCTCTGTGCTCTGGGCGATGTATTTGGTTGTCGCCGAAAAGCAGGGCGCGGACTGGAAGAAGATTTCGGGGACGATTCAGAACGACATTCTCAAGGAATACATTGCGCAGAAGGAATACATCTACCCGCCCGCTCCCTCGATGCGGCTGGTAATGGATACGTTCGAGTTCGGCTCCAAATTTACTCCGCGTTTCAACACTATTTCGATCAGTGGATATCACATTCGCGAGGCCGGTTCGACCGCGCTACAGGAATTGGCATTCACCCTTTACGATGGAGTTGAATACGTCGAGTGGGCACTGCGCCGTGGGTTGCAAGTAGATGAGTTCGGCCCCCGCCTGAGTTTCTTCTTCAATGCACACAACGATTTTTTTGAAGAAATCGCTAAGTACCGCGCCGCCCGCAAGATCTGGTACCAGGTAATGAAAGACCGCTTCCAAGCCAAGAACCAGCGCACCTGGCTGATGCGTTTCCATACCCAGACAGCAGGAGTCTCGTTGCCCGCGCAGCAGCCGATGAACAACATCGCCCGCGTCGCAATCCAGGCGCTGGCTGCCGTTCTCGGAGGAACGCAATCGCTACATACGGATTCGTATGACGAAGCCCTGGCCTTGCCCAGCGAAGAAGCCGCGCGCATCGCGCTTCGCACGCAGCAGATTATTGGATACGAGTCAGGGGTCGCGCAGACAGTGGATCCTCTCGGCGGGTCCTACTTCCTCGAGAGCTTAACTCTACAAATGGAGAAGGGCGCTCTAGATTATTTTGCCAAGCTGGATTCGATGGGGGGAATGGTAAGCGCCATCGAGCGAGGGTACCCACAAAAAGAGATTGCCGAAGCGTCTTATCAATTCCAACGCGCTGCCGAAGCCAAAGAGAAAATAATCGTGGGAGTGAACGAGTTCATCATTGAAGAAGAGTCGCCAAATATCCTTTACATTGACGAAACGGTGGCAAAACAGCAGAGCAAGAAACTGGAAGTCCTGCGGAAACGAAGATCCAACGACGAGGTACAGCGCGCTCTGGCTGCGTTGCAGAAAGCGGCTGGGGAAGAACCTCGGGCCGGCAGCAACGGCAACATCTCTTCTGCGAACACTATGACGTATATCATTGACGCCGTCCGTGCTTACGCAACCGTCGGAGAAATTTGCGAAGCTCTGCGAGCTGTCTACGGAACCTACACTGAAATCAGCGTTACCTAACTCGCTTCACACGGCAGCCGTGTTACGGCGCGCTGTGATTCACCTTAAGAAGTCCGACCCTGTCCTTTCGGTCATCATCAAAAAAGTCGGTCCACTCCGCATGGAGTTCGGCAGCCCCGAATTTCCCAGTCTTGCCGAAGCAATTGTCTACCAGCAGCTCAATGGCAGAGCCGCCCTAACAATATTCAATCGCTTTGCCGCCCTGGCCGGAACGCCGCTAACGCCGGAGGGAATTCTAAAACTCACGGCCGAACAGATGCGGGCAGTGGGACTATCAAAACAAAAGTCCGGGTATCTCCGCGACCTCGCGGAGCACACAACCAGCGGCGATTTGAATTTCAGCCGTCTGCCTGTTTTATCTGACGAAGAAGTGATCGAACACCTAACACGGGTGAAGGGGATCGGCGTTTGGACCGCGCACATGTTTCTGATGTTCTCCCTGCGCCGGCCCAATGTGCTGCCAGTTGGCGATTTTGGAATACGCACAGCCATTCGCAAGCAATACAAAAAACGTAAAATGCCCAGTCCCGCGCAGATGGAAAAGATCGCCAAACCCTGGCAACCCTATCGCACCGTTGCTTGCTGGTATCTCTGGCGCAGTCTAGATATCAAAACCCTCTAGCGTTCATGCCGGCCTTTGCATTCGCTCGATTAATTGGACATGTGATTAAATGGCCTGAGTGACTATGGAACCAAAAATTCGCGTGCTGGTCGCCAAGCCTGGCCTTGACGGTCATGATCGCGGCGCCAAGGTGATAGCGCGTGCCCTACGTGACGCCGGCATGGAAGTGATCTACACCGGGCTTCGTCAGACGCCCGAGATGATCGTCAGCGCCGCCCTACAGGAAGACGTTCATGTGATCGGACTGTCGATTCTTTCCGGCGCACATAACGCAATCATCCCGCGCGTCCTGAATCTGCTTGCGGACAATAAGATGGACGATGTGATCGTGGTACTCGGGGGCATCATCCCCGATCAGGACATCGCTAACCTCAAGAAGCTCGGTGTCGCAGCCGTCTTTCAACCCGGAACTTCTATGGACAGCATCGTGCAATTTATCCGCGCCAATGTGAAGCCACGCGACGTTCCCATGGCGACTTAATGGATGCCATCGGCACTTCCCGTCTGCGTGACATCCTCGCGCGCACTGTTGGACCCGCGCCATGGTATTGGAAGACCTTCCCCGAATTGACGGCGGCCTCAGGACAGCGTTTTACCTGGACGCATCACGGCGATCAAGGTCCGCTCGGCTATGTCGTAACTCTCGCACTTCAGCAAGAGCCGGACAAACCACGGCTGGCCTTAAATACATACTGCCGTCCCTTCCCTGTATCGCAGTCGCGGATTGGAATCTGGTGTCCTGAGGGCCGCGGGCTGCGGCTCGCTTGCTTTGATCTCGATGAATTGAAGGCGTTTGATTTGTCTGAACTCGCGGGCTGGTTCAAACAGTCGTCGGATCGTATCTATGCCGCAACCGCGCCAGTAGCGGATTTTGAGGTTCCGCTCGGGCTTGTTCCCGGAATGCACACCATTATCGTGCCTGCGGAACTGCGCGAGGTGGATGAAATCGTTGTTCCCACCAGCTATCCGGCCAAAAGCGCGGACGACCCCGCGTTTGCCCTTTACGTTTTTTATTTGCAGGCAGGATTGGTCGAGGTGTTGCCGCAGAAATGGTTCACGGCCAGCCAGTACGAAGTTGGACAACAGTGGATCACCCGTGCCGCCCGCGATCCGGAATCGCATCGCATTTTCGGCGACGGAATACGGCTGGGAAGTTTTCTTCTCGAAGAGGATGGACGCCGTTTAGAGCGCTGGTTGGATAAGGGCTGAATTTTAAATTTGAGATGCTGACCGGCGTCCTACCTGTAATGCCTTCCAATACCTATCTTGAATGCGAGCACCTAAACGGAATATCGGTGCTGCGCTTGAAGTCGAAGGACGGAACGAACCGGCTGAATCTGGATTTCATGTTGTATATGAGTAAAAAGGTTTCCCAACTATCGCTTGTCCCTCGGCCCTTGATCATTACTGGCAACGACAATTACTTTTCGGTGGGAGCCGATCTCAGTGAAATTGCCTCTCTCAAGGAAGCATCTGCATATGATTTCGCGCAGGCAGGACAATCGTTGATGAACGAAGTTCAAGATTATCCCGCGCCGGTGTATGCGGCCATTTCGGGATACTGTATGGGTGGTGGGCTCGATCTCGCGCTAGCGTGTCACTATCGCCTCGCTTCACAGACGGCTGTCTTCGGTCATCGGGGAGCCACTCTCGGACTAATTACCGGATGGGGAGGAACTCAGCGCCTCCCTCGCTTGATCGGAAAGGGTCACGCATTGCAAATGTTCACCGCGGCAGAAAAGCTTTCAGCTAAAGTTGCTTACCAAATCAGACTGGTGGATGCCATCGTCGGCGATCCGGTCGCGGAAGCTCTACTGAGGATTCAAGCAGCGCCAGCGGTAGTCTAATTGTTTTAGTAACTAAATGCGAAAGTTTGCGCCGCCTGCTCTGGCTGGTATACCGTAAATAGTTTTAGGGTTTCTCCCTCATGCCAGATCGTAACGAACCTGTTTCTGTCAGCAACTCGGCCGTACTGAAGTCGCGCGTGGATGCCACTTCAGCCCGCTTTGAAGCCAATATGCGATTTCTTGCGGATATGGTTTCGCAAGTTCGGAACGAGGAAGAAAAAGTCCGCGAGGGTGGCGGTGCCAAAGCCATTGAGAACCAGCACAGCAAAGGGCGGCTCACCGCGCGGGAGAGAATCGCTCTTCTAGTTGATCCCGGCACATTCTTCGAACTGGGCATCTATGTGGCGCACCGCATGTACGAAGAATGGGGCGGCGCACCCGCGGGCGGCGTCGTTACTGGGCTCGCGCGCATTTGTACCCGGTTGGTTATGATCATCGCCAACGACGCCACGGTCAAAGCCGGCGCGTTTTTTCCCATGACGGCGAAGAAGGTGATCCGCGCACAAAATATCGCTATCGAAAATCGCATTCCCACGGTTTACCTGGTCGATTCCGCAGGCGTATTTCTCCCTCTACAGGAAGACGTGTTTCCCGATACTGACGATTTTGGACGTGTCTTCCGCAACAACGCAGTGATGTCAGCTATGGGCATTTCGCAAATCGCCGCCATCATGGGTATGTGTGTGGCCGGCGGCGGATATCTTCCGGTGATGTGCGATCACGTGCTGATGACCGATGGCAGCGGACTGTTTCTTGCTGGTCCAGCGCTCGTGCAGGCGGCAATTGGACAAAAAGTTTCCGCTGAGGATCTTGGCGGGGCGGCCATGCACTCGTCCATCAGCGGCACGGTGGATTTTCGCGAGCCGAATGACGAAGCGTGCCTGTCAACAATTCGCAACATCATCGAAAAGTGGGGATACCGGCGGCAATCTCCCTGGGACCGCAAAAAGCCGGAACGCCCAGCTCTCGCTGGCGAGGAAATCTACGGAATTTACGATTCTTCCCCTGCGCGTCCTTACGACACCAAGGAAATCATCGCGCGCATCGTGGATGGCAGCCGCTTTGACGAATACAAACCTGAATACGGTAAAACCATTGTTTGTGGTTATGCCCGCATTGGAGGATTTGCTGTCGGAATTGTTGCGAATCAGAAACTACATTCGCAAGCCACCGATCATGAAGGCCACAAGCGCATGGAATTTGGCGGCGTAATTTATACCGAGTCCGCTGAGAAGGCCGCGCGTTTCATTATGGATTGCAATCAGAACCTGATTCCACTGGTCTTCTTCCACGACGTGAACGGATTCATGGTCGGACGCGATGCTGAATGGAGCGGCATCATCAAAGCGGGTGCAAAGCTGGTGAATGCGGTCTCGAATTCCGTGGTCCCTAAAATTACGGTAATCATCGGGGGATCATTCGGTGCAGGCCACTATGCCATGTGTGGAAAGGCCTATGATCCACGATTCGTGTTCGCGTGGCCCACGGCGCGCTATGCGGTGATGAGTGGCGATTCCGCGGCAGGAACTCTGGTGGAAATTAAAATTAAGCAACTGGAGCGCAGCGGCAAGAAGCTCAGTGATGAAGAGCGCAAAGAACTGTTTGAATCGGTGAAGCGCACCTACGACGAGCAGACCGATCCCCGCTACGGAGCAGCGAGACTGTGGATAGATAAGATCATTGATCCGGTCGAAACTCGCGAGGCGCTGACGCTGGCGCTTGAGGCGGCGGCCTTGAATCCCGATGTGCCGGAATTCAAAGTTGGAGTGCTACAGACTTAATCACTTTCCAATGGCAGATGACATTAAGATCGTGGAGTGTCCGCGAGACGCATGGCAAGGGTTGCCGGGACAAATCCCGTCACACATCAAAACCGAATATTTGCGGACGCTGATCAGCGCAGGATTCAAACATATTGACGGCGCAGCTTTCGTATCTCCGAAAGCTGTGCCCCAGATGGCCGACTCGGACGAAGTTCTGAAAGAGCTCGATCCTCCGGATGACGTCGAAATTATTGGTATCGTCGTAAATGAAAAGGGAGCGCAGCGCGCGGTTGAGACGCATGCAATCAAAACTCTCGGATTCCCTTATTCAGTTTCACCAACATTTCTTCGCAATAATCAGAACCAGAGTCTCGAAGACTCAATCGACGAACTTGAAAAGATCACGCATCGAGGAGAAGAGGGCGGTCTCGACACCGTCGTTTACATCTCCATGGCCTTTGGGAATCCTTATGGAGATGAGTGGAAT
>JBDUDA010000005.1:0-33456 GCA_040003205.1 Acidobacteriaceae bacterium
GGCAATTGTGCGCAACACGGTGGCCACATCCTTCACCGTCTTTGCAAACCCGCCCACGTGATCGAGCGACGACGCGAATGCAATTAATCCGTAACGTGAAACTCTTCCGTAGGTCGGCTTCAGCCCCATCACACCGCAGAAAGAGGCCGGCTGGCGAATCGAGCCCCCAGTGTCGGAACCCAGCGTGACCACCGCCATGTCGGCCGCTACTGCCGCCGCCGACCCGCCTGAAGAACCGCCCGGAACCCGCGTCAGGTCTCGCGGATTATGTACCGGCTTCCATGCGGAGTTCTCATTCGACGACCCCATGGCAAACTCGTCGCAATTCATTTTGCCGAGAACAATCGCTCCCGCAGCTTCCATGCGCGCGACCGCAGTACTGTCATAGGGAGGTATGTAATTGCCAAGAATTTTCGATCCCGCAGTGGTACGCACGCCTTGCGTCGTGAGCACATCCTTGATGCCGACAGGGACGCCTCCCAGCGGGGGCAACGTTTCTCCCTTTTTTACGAGTTCATCAATCTGCGACGCCTTGCCGAGGGCCCGCTCTTTCGATAGCGCGAGATATGCGCCGATGTGCGCGTCCTCCTGCTCAATTTTCGCGTAGAAACTTTCCGTCAAAGCCGCAGCAGTAATCTTCTGCTCCTGAACGGCAGATCGAGCGGCATCAATAGTTAGTGAGGTTAAATCCATGCGGGAAATATTTTATCTATGGCCGTTATCGCTCAATCACTCGCGGAACCTTGAAGAAGATTCCATCCGTCTCAGGCGCATTTGCGGTTGCCTCTTCATGGGGCAGCGACTTCCGCAAACCTTCGAGCAAGTCCTCTCTGCTGGCGTAATCGAAGCGCGCGCTTCCCTGCCTCGATGACTCCAATCCATAACGATCCGAAACCTGTGCCATGGGTTTTACATTCGCAGTATCCAACTCATTGAGCCGATCAATGTAGCCAAGGATGGAGTTCAAATCCCGCAACATTCGTACGCTCTCTTCCCCGGTTAATTCCAGATTCCCGAGGGACGCAACGTAAGCAACGTCTTTTTCTGTCACTTTCATATTCTGGAACTCGCACCGCTCTTCCGGGTGGGTGCTTGCTTGAAACTGCTCTCGACCGGCTTTTTACCGCCAACAACCACGAACTCAATGCGCCGGACGCTTTGCGTGACGTAGCGGTTAATTACCGCCAGATATTGTGGAGCCAGCGACTGCAACTCCCACCGCCAACCGGAATCAGGAACTTCAACATGCAGGATGTTCTCTTCAAATTTCATCGCCCGGGTGCGCCTTGCGACTTCTTGTCCACAGGCCAACGACCAAGCCAGGATCGGAGCCTCTTCCGGGGGAGTACGCCGCAAGCTGCCGGCCATCACTCTTTCTAAGCCTCCGCCTATTCCTTCCATGTTTCTTGCGGAAGTTTTCGCAACACCTTGCCTTCGTACTACGCCTTTGGTCGAAAGCGATCGAGCAATAAATAATCCCGTCTTAGAAATGCTGTTCATCACGATTCACGCCGCAGAAGAGGATTCGTGATTTTAGCATCTCTCTATTTTGCTGGGGGAGTTTTAGGGTCGCCTGATTTTCCAGTGGGAACATTCTGGAATTTCTTCCTGATCTGAGAATATCAGTTTGGCCCGATCGAATAGGCCACGCCTGCGGAATTCCTATCTGGTTTGCCTTCAGATGCTTGCTCAAGATTTCCCAATTGCAAAACCTTGACAGGGGAGCATCCCCTTTCCCTTCCTACAAGAGTTTCGTTCGAGTGGATGGAAAATATATGCGTGTTTTACGGCGAGCACAATGAACAGACTCTTCAGTTTCTCAATTCGCCAGTCGGAAATTCCTCTTCACAAATTTCAGCGCTTCGGCTTCCGTTTGCAGTTTTCCTTCCAGCTGTGCATCTTCAACCGAAGACAAAATTTCCTTGAAGCGCGGTCCCGGCGTATAACCTACCCGAATCAGATCGTCTCCTGTTATTAAAGGTTTGGGACGCATCACCTCCGGCGACATCGCAGAGAGTTTAGCGCGCGTAAAATCGTACAGGGTTAGATCGGCATGGCTGGAAAGACAATCCAGGCGATGGAGTTCAAGATGCTGCTCGAACTCGGGCATCCGCACAAAGCGCTTAAACGTTGATTCCTTCATCTTTTGCACATCGCCAAAACGCATGTGATTTTCCACCAGCGCAAGGATCTGCTCAGTCTCATCGTTAGAAAATCGCAGCCGGCGGCAAATCGCTCGCGCCATAGCGACTCCAATTTCGACGTGTCCATCGAACCGTATGCGGTCGGGAGCGATTCGAAAAGTTGGCGGCTTTCCCAAGTCATGCAGCAGGACGCCCCAGGCCAAAGTTTTTGCGCACGGGTGCGGGAGTTTTTCGAGCAACAGAAGCGTGTGCACGAAGACATCGCCCTCAGGATGAAATTGCGGCGGCTGCGCAACGCCCTTCATCGCTTTAATTTCAGGCAGAACTTCCTGCAGCAGGCCAGTTTCATCAAGCAATTGGAACGCGAGGCGGGCTTTCCCCTCAGTCAGCATTTTCGTCAGCTCGTCACGCACGCGCTCGGGCGAAACTTGATGGATGCCCACACTGAGTTCCTGAATCGCTCGAAACGTGAGGGGCTCAATCCCATATCCCAAACGCGCCGCAAATCGTACGGCCCGCAGCATTCTCAGCTTATCTTCGCCAAATCTTTTTTCCGGATCTCCGATGGTGCGGATAATTTTCGCTTCCAGATCACCGCGTCCTCCAACGAAATCCAAAACCCGATTTTCAATCGGGTCGAACATCATCCCGTTGATTGTGAAGTCGCGCCGCATTACGTCTTCTTCAGGATTCTGGCTGAAGCTGACTTCATCAGGATGGCGTCCGTCGCTGTAACCTAAATCCCTTCGAAAGGTGGCCACCTCGATAATTTTGTTTTCATCCGTGGTGACCGCGTCTTTCGGCACAGGTACCAACACCACGCCAAATTGCGCACCCACCGAATAGGTTTCGGGAAAAATGCGCATCACCCCTTCGGGAAGCGCGCTGGTGGCCACATCGTAATCCGCGGGCTCACGGCCCAGCAGCAGATCGCGCACGCATCCGCCGACGAGATAGGCTAGATGGCCACGCTCTCGAAGTGTACGCATGATCGAAATGGCGAAGTCTTGCATGGTCTTAGCTCTTAGCTCTTAGCTCTTAGCTTTTAGCTTTTAGCTTCTAGCTTCTAGCTTCTCAACCCTCACCTTCCATCCTCGACGCGGCCGCACGCGCGCACACAGCCGATGACGGCCACGAAGGATCTTTGCCCTCTCAGCCTCCACCTCTGATTTTCTAATAATATAGCTAGGTGTCTGACGCCTACATCCTCGGCATAGAAAGCTCGTGCGACGAAACCGCGGCTGCAGTGGTGCGCTCCGGCGAGCAAATTATTTCCAACGTCGTCTTTTCGCAAATCGCCACGCACCAGCCTTATGGAGGGGTTGTCCCCGAGCTGGCGTCGCGCGAGCATCTTCGAGCTATCGTTCCAGTTGTACGCAAAGCGCTCGCCGACGCGGAACAAACCTACCAATCGATTAGCGCCTTAGCCGTCACGCAAGGGCCGGGACTCGCAGGCGCGCTTCTCGTCGGCATCAGCTACGCCAAAGCCTTGGCGTTCGCGCTCGACAAGCCCCTCTTCGCAGTGAATCATCTTGAGGGACACATCCATGCCGTCCTCCTCGAGGAGCGACAAAAGGGACACTACGATTTAAGTTACCCAGCGCTGGCTCTGGTGGTGTCAGGCGGGCATACGCATCTTTATCTTGCGGACCTCGATCTCGCGCATCGCGAAGCTTCGGATTCACACGCGAAAGCATCCTCCCCAACGCGCCTCTCATACAAAAATATCGGACACACCCGCGACGACGCCGCCGGAGAAGCTTTCGACAAAGTTGCCAAGCTTCTCGCACTCGGTTATCCCGGCGGACCGTTGATCGACAAGCTGGCCACTCACGGCAATCCCGCTGCGGTAAAGTTCGCGTCCGCGCAATTGAAACATCGCGACCGCAACGACAAAGGAATCCCCGAAGATCATTCCGCGCAAGCCCGCGTGGATTTTTCCTACAGCGGCATCAAAACTTCCGTCCTTCGCTACATTCAGACCCAGCAGATGCAGGCTTCAATTGATGCCCGGCGACAGGCGCTCGCCGGCAAGGCAAGTCCTAGTACTGACGACATTTTGAAAAATTGCGATCAGCAAACCATCGATCTGGTGGCATCATTTCAACACGCAATGGTGCAGGATCTAGTCGCAAAGACCCTGCTGGCGGCCCGCACTTATGATGTTGCAACACTGTTAGTGACCGGAGGCGTTGCGGCGAATAGCTTGCTCCGCAAGCGTTTCGAAGAGGCCGCTGCGATGCAGGGTCTGCCGGTGTTCTTCCCATCGCGTCCGCTATCGACCGACAATGCGGCGATGGTTGCGGCGGCAGCCTATCCTAAATTTACTGCTGGTGATTTTGCGGGGGAAGATTTTTCTGCGGATGCGAATCTAAAACTCAAGTAGAAATTTGCGAACAGTACCGGGTTAGCGCGACAGTTTACGGCAGGGGGAGGTCCTGTATCCGGGCAAGCGCATCCGACAACTGCTCCTCAATATCAATGTCCTTCCAGATGGTAAAATTCGCGCGCGGCTCCCTAACGGCGGAGCCGCTTTGTTTTCCGGCCACCACCAACACCGGAATATTTTCGGTTGCTGGGCTGCTCTTCAGCACGCTGATGAATTCTTTGCCACTCATCTTCGGCATTTCCATGTCAGTGACAACGATGTCCGGCCGAACGCTTTTCAGCACCTCGACCGCATCGTGTCCATTCGTCGCCGCCTCCACGCGATAGCCGCGCTGCTCAAAGAACCGGCAGACCGTGTGGCGGATGAGCATCGAGTCGTCCACCACTAAGGCAACGAGGGGTGCCGGCTTTTGTTCGATATCTGTGGCCTTTTCGTTGAATTTATTTGCGGACACGAGAATCTCCCCTTGCGACCCTAGCAAGGGATGCAAGCCCAGACAAGCTAAACAATTAACAATAGGTTACCTGCGTCATGACGCTGTCCTTTTGCGGGACGGCACAATCGGAAGGAACCTAGCCATTGTAGGTTTAGGCTGGACGCTGAAGAGTCAGCGGATCAAAGTTCGTTGGGGAGTTTTGTTTCTTCGATTGCCATGTCCTTGAACTCGCTCGATTCGAAGATTTCGCGGCATTCGAGGCACTCTACGAACTCAGCGTCCTCTTCACGGGCGACCACTTGGACACGTGGGTGTTTGCAGGCGGACTTGTCGTTATTCATCGTGAGATTCGAAACGGCGGGAGTGATGATTCATATATCCGCAGCGGCCAGCTGAGGGGCTGGGTTAATTCGCCCGAATTGCGGTTATTTTAGCTTGGTCAAACCCCGTGTCAAGCCCCAAGCGTATGTTTTTCGCATGTTACCGTCACGCTTCATCCGTCGCATCAAGAAACCGGTGCTCGCTTCCTTCTGTGTCTCAAGTTAGTTGGTACCCTAAGTTGCTTCCCTGCACCAATTTACCGTTAAGTCTGCATTTTCAACCATTCCCTGCTAAGGGTTGCGCTAAACGACCCGGCTCGCTAGAATACCAATATCCGACCAAAACAGTCGGCATTACCTTGGAGTGCTGCTGCATTGTTGAAGCTCACTAAAAAAGCGGACTACGGCTTAATGGCCATGAAGCACCTGGCGGAATATGCGCACCAGGGCGCTCGCAGCGCCAAAGATGTTGCCGATGCTTACGGTATTCCGCAGGAAGCATTGGCGAAGATTCTGCAAAGGCTCGCAAAGGCCGGATTGTTGAAGTCACAGCATGGAATCAAGGGCGGATATGTGCTGGCGCGCGATGCGTCGAAGATCAGCGCCTTCGAGGTAATCCGGGCGATTGATGGTCCGCTGTTTATCACCTCTTGCGTCACCGTGCGAGGCGAGTGCGGACAGAGCGATCGCTGCAACATCCGCGAGCCTCTGCGGCGCGTCAGTCACAGCATCGAAGAGGTGCTGCGGCGCATCACTATCTCAGAGATGAAAGAAGAAGTTTCCGAGAAAGAGAAGCCCGAGCCGGGGCGGAATTTGCCGGCCGAGTTGGTATCTATCAGTTAGCAGTTGGTCCGAAGAACGGACGCGAAGTTTTACAGGAGAAAATGATGAGCACCCAGACCTTACCCACGATGCAGCACATTGAAGCCAACGGCATCAAGCTGCCTATCTACATGGATAACCATGCGACCACTCCCATGGATCCCCGCGTGCTGGAAGACATGCTTCCGTATTTCATGGAGAAGTTCGGAAACTCGGCCAGCCGCAATCATCCCTTCGGATGGGCCGCCGAAGAAGGCGTGGAAACTGCCCGCGAGCGAGTCGCGAAATTAATCGGCGCGACCGCGAAAGAAATTATTTTCACCTCCGGCGCCACTGAGAGCGACAACCTAGCGATCAAAGGCGTTGCCGAGATGTATCGCGAAAAAGGCAATCACATCATCACCGCAGTGACGGAGCACAAGGCCGTGCTCGACACCTGCAAGCGGTTGGAGAAGTACGGCTACCGCGTCACTTACATGCCGGTACAAAAAGACGGCCTGATTGACCTCGAAGAACTGAAACGCGCGATTGATGCCAAGACAATTCTCGTCACCATCATGTTTGCGAACAACGAAATTGGCGTGATCCAACCAGTGGCTGAGATTGGCAAAATTTGTCGGGAGCACGGCGTCCTCTTTCATACTGACGGGGTACAAGCGGTCGGCAAGGTTCCGATTGATGTCAACAAGATGAACATTGATTTAATGTCCATCACCGCGCACAAACTTTATGGGCCGAAGGGTGTGGGAGCTCTCTACGTGCGGCGCAAAAATCCGCGTGTACAGATTTCGGCAATCATTGATGGCGGCGGACACGAGCGCGGCATGCGTTCCGGCACATTGAACGTAGCCGGAATCGTTGGCCTGGGCAAGGCCTGCGCGATCGCTTCCGAAGAAATGGCGCAAGAAGCCAAAAAGCTTTCTGGATTGCGCGATCGTCTGCGCGACAGAATCATGGGCCGGTTGGACGAAGTTTATATCAACGGATCCGCCGAGCATCGCCTTCCCGGAAATCTGAATATTAGCTTCGCCTACGTGGAAGGCGAGTCGCTACTGATGGGGATAAACGATATCGCGGTTTCCAGCGGGTCGGCTTGCACCTCTGCGACATTGGAACCATCTTATGTATTGAAGGCTCTCGGCACAGGCGACGATTTGGCGCACAGCTCCATTCGATTTGGGATTGGACGCTTCAACACGGAAGCCGAAGTGGATTACGTGGCAGATCGCGTCGTCGAAACTGTGACGCGGCTCCGCGAACTTTCGCCGCTCTACGAAATGGCGAAAGAGGGCATTGATTTAACGCAGGTAAAGTGGAGCGCAGAAGAAGCTCATTAAGTTTTGGAAATTAAAGTCAGACTAGTTTTTCAGGAGAGTGACATGTCATACAGCGATAAAGTTCTCGATCATTATTCCAATCCGCGCAATGTCGGCTCGATGGACAAGAACAGCACGGAAGTTGGCACCGGTCTGGTGGGCGCGCCTGAGTGCGGCGACGTCATGAAGCTTCAGATCAAGGTCAATCCGCAGACAAATGTCATTGAAGATGCCAAGTTCAAGACCTTCGGATGCGGCTCCGCCATCGCCTCCTCTTCCCTGGCCACCGAATGGGTCAAGGGCAAGACAGTGGACGAAGCGCTCCAGATTAAGAACACGGAAATCGTGAAAGAGCTTGCGCTTCCTCCCGTGAAGATCCACTGTTCGGTGCTGGCGGAAGACGCCATCCGCGCGGCGATCCACGACTGGAAGAAGAAGCAGGATGTCGCGAAGCCGGTGGAAGTAGCGGCCGTTAACTAAGCAAGTTCTTACCAACGTAAAAATGATGACGACCCTGACACAAGAAAACGTGACGAAGACGCTTGCCCCAGCCAAGGGCATCAAAGTCACTGATAAAGCCCTCGGCAAGATTCGCACCGCCATCGTCAAAGAGGGAGTTTCTCCCGAGCAGGGAGGACTTCGCCTGGGCGTGCAAGGCGGCGGGTGCTCGGGGTTGAGCTACAACATCCGCTTCGACACGCAGCCGCGTGAGCGCGATCGCGTCTTTCAGTTCGACGATGTGAGGGTTTTCGTGGATCCGAAATCATTCATCTACTTGCACGGCATGACGCTCGATTATCAGGAAACGCTGATGCAGCAAGGATTCGTATTCGTGAACCCAAACTCGACGAAGTCATGCGGATGCGGCACATCGTTCTCGGGCTAGAGTTGTGTGGTTGAAGTTTTGTGTGGTTGAAGTTTTGTGTGGCGCGGGCGCCCTCGCCCGCGAAGAACTCTGCCCCAGAAATAACTCTCAGTTTCCGCGAATCGCAAGCAGCAAACTTTTATGGCATTGGAAACTAAATCCGCAGCCGCGCCCATCGAGGACAGCAATCCCACCTCAAGTTGCTGGGCCTGCGGAGACATGCGCGCGGCGCAATTCTGCTCGAGTTGCGGAAAAGTTCAGCCTCCGGCGCCAGTGGATTACTTCACGTTCTTTGGATTGCCCAGGAAACTGAATCTCGACAAAGCTCTTCTTGAGAGCCGGTTCTATGAGCTAAGCCGAAAACTGCATCCTGACCTCAACGCGCGCGCGGACAAACGCGAGCAGGAGTGGACGCTGCAACAAAGCTCACACCTGAACGACGCTTACCGCACATTGAAAGACCCAGTGCGCCGCACCGAATATTTTCTGCGGCTGGAAGGCGTGGAACTCGAAGAACAATCGAAATCCGCCACCGAAGAAGCGCGCAAAACCGGAGAGATTAAGAAGCAGGTTGTGCCTCCAGACATGCTGGAAGAAGTCTTTGAGCTGAATATGCAGTTAGAAGAGCTGCGCATGAATAAAAAGATGGGCGAGGATGATCCTCGGTTGCTGAAAGATCTCTCCACGCAGAAAACTGAATTTGAGAAGAAGTACGAAACCCTGTTGCAGGAACTGCACGGCTTCTGGGACCAATGGGACAACGCGGCGGGCAACGGAGCGGACGAGAATCGAGCCCAACTCCGTGACCAGATGGTTGATTTGCTGAACCGCCGCACCTACATCCGAAATCTGGTGCGCGACGTGAACGAGGCGCTGGATAGTTAATGGCGAACGAACGCATTGTCGGAATTGATCTCGGAACCACGAATTCGCTCGTGGCCTTCATGCAAGGGGAAAGCCCCGTCGTGATTCCGGGAGAAGATGGCGTAAATCTGGTGCCGTCCGTTGTCGCGCTTGATGAGAATGCTAAGACCGTGATCGGCAACGCTGCCCGCAAGTATCTGATCGAAACTCCCGAGCGCGCGGTTTATTCGGTCAAACGCCTGATGGGTCGCGGTCTCGAAGATGTGCAGCCTGAATTGAAGCTCTTCCCTTTCCACCTCGCGAAAGATTTGCAGGCGGGAGAAGTGTTGCGCATTCAGCTAGGCGAAAAATCTTTTACCCCACCAGAACTTTCTGCGTTTGTACTCCGCCAGCTCAAACGTAACGCCGAGCGCTTCTTTGGAGCGTCCGTCACCCAAGCCGTCATCACGGTTCCGGCATACTTTAACGATGCTCAACGCCAAGCCACAAAAGACGCCGGACGCATCGCCGGGCTCGAAGTACTGCGACTGGTGAACGAACCCACCGCCGCTTCACTGGCTTACGGACTCGATAAGAAACAGAATGGCGTCGTCGCGGTCTACGATTTCGGTGGCGGAACGTTCGACATTTCAATTCTCAAACTCCACGACGGAATCTTTGAAGTGATCTCCACCAATGGCGACACTCATCTCGGCGGCGACGACATTGACAACCTTTTAATCGCAATTGCTGTTGACGACATCAAAGGCGACCTCGGACTCGATGTTTCGCGCAATGGAGAAGTCGTCGCGACCATACGCAAAGCAGTGATCGAAGCAAAGATCGCGCTCTCATCTCAGGCTTCGACGGACTTTGAGATCGGACTCCCGGACGGCAGACCATATTTGCGTGAAATGACTCGCGAACACTTTGAACAGATCGTCCAGCCTATCATTGATCGCACCGTCGGTCCCTGCAAGCAGGCGCTAAAAGACGCCGGATTGAAGCCTGAGCAAATTGATGAAGTCGTACTAGTCGGTGGCTCAACTCGCATCCCGAAAGTTCGCGCGCTGGTGGAAGAATTGTTTCAGCGCACGCCGCACACGGATTTGAATCCGGACGAAGTCGTGGCTCTGGGCGCGGCAATTCAGGCGAACATCCTCGCTGGCGGTTCCGAAGCCACGCAGGACATGCTATTGCTCGACGTCACTCCGCTGTCGCTCGGAATCGAAGTCGCCGGCGGCGTAACCGACAAAATTATCCTGCGCAACTCCACCATTCCCGCATCTTCGACGCAACACTACACCACGCAAGTGGATGGCCAGGCCAACGTCGCAATACATGTATTGCAAGGCGAACGCGAGCTCGCGAAAGATTGCCGGTCTCTTGCAAGATTCGATCTCAAGGGAATTCCACCGATGTCCGCGGGGATGGCGCGCATCGAGGTCAAATTTCTGATTGATGCCAACGGAATACTCCACGTCTCTGCGCGGGAACAGCGCAGCGGTAAAGAAGCCGAGATCGAGGTCCAGCCCAGCTACGGCCTGACGGACGATCAGGTTGAAGGCATGATCCTCGACTCCTTTGATTACGCGGAAGAAGATTTCCGCCAGCGTCAGGTCATTGAGGCGCGCAACGAAGCCGACACAATTCTCTCAGCGCTCGAGAAGGCGCGCACCAGTCCGGCCTGGGGACAACTCACCAGCATTGAAAAGCAGAACATTGCGCGGATGGAAAGCTCCCTGAACGACGTGAAAGATCAAGACGACTATCAGGCCATTCGCAAAAGCATTGATGAATTAAATCAAGGCACCATGCGCCTCGCTGAACTGATGATGGATGGAGCCGTGACGACCGCGCTCAAGGGCAAAAATATGCAGGACGCCGACATGGGCGAAGGCCCCGTGACGGCCCATCCGATTGCGGAAGCGGATTTCGAATAGTTACTGGCGCGAAGTCGCGCCGACAGATTTGCAAAAAGACAGATTTGCAAAAAGAAGATCGCGAGGAAACACTATGGCGGAAGAGAAGAAAGATCATGGCGGCGCAGCGGTCGCGGAAGCAGGAGAAAACACGGTTGAAGTGAAGTTCCTGCCCGAAGGTAAGACGGTCCAATTCGAGCAAGGAAAACTTCCCTACAAAGATCACGGAAAAGAGCAGTCGCTGCTCGACGTAGCCATCAATTACGGAATTCGCCTCGATCATGCCTGCGGCGGCAACTGCGCTTGCACCACTTGTCACATTTGGGTAAAAGAAGGCGCGGAAAATCTCTCCGAGATGGACGACGACGAAGCCGACCGCCTCGACATGGCCGCCGACCTGCAACTGAATTCGCGTCTCGGATGCCAGGCCACCATTACCAAGCCCGGCAAAGTCGTAGTAGAAATCCCGGCGTGGAATCGCAATTACGTTTCTGAGGAACACTAAACTATGCCGAAAGAATTGACCTGGGACGACGCCGAAGACCTCGGCATTCTGCTTGTAGAGAAGCATCCAGAACTGAATCCGCTGGAGGTGCGCTTCACCGACCTCCATCGTTACGTGACGGAGCTATCCGACTTCAAGGACGACCCTAAGAAGTCGAATGAAGGCAAGCTGGAAGCGATTCAGATGGCATGGCACGAAGAGTTCGAAGATCAATAGTTTTTTCAACGTAGTCAGAGCCCGTCGCCCCCCTGAATTTGACTACGAAGCCGGATAAGCGTTCTGAAACAACTCGAAGGTAGGACGACGAGAAGTCTGGTCGTAGTACACGCTGATTACATCGAAGCGCCACTGCGAATCCTCGGGAGCATGTCGCAAATATTCTTTTGCCACCGCGGCGAGGGAGCGCTGCTTATCGCGATCCACGGCGGCTTCCGCTGGTTTTACGACGCGGCTGGTGCGAGTCTTCACTTCGATGAAACACAGCACGTCTTTCTGCCACGCGATCAGGTCAATTTCTCCGCGCCGCAGGGGAGAACGGAAATTCCTCGCCACCATCACGTAACCAAGCTTGCGTAAATGAAAGTAGGCATCCTCTTCGCCACGGCGTCCCGTGCGATGACGCTGCGGAGACTCCACAGCAGGTAGCGTTCTGTGCGCAATCCAGTCGAGAATATTTATGGTGAGATTCGTCAGGCGGCCGAACATGATGTCATTACAAGTGACACCTTATCTTAGGCGGCAGTATGGTATTTGTGGCTGGATAAACGAGAGGAAAGTCAGATTGGGAATTCGTTAGTCTTCGACTACAACCTCATCGCCAACTCTAATGTTGCCTCCGCTCAGTATTTGCGCGCGCAAGCCGCCACGATGACGAAGCCCTCTAATCACGGGGAGTTGGGTCATTGCCTGCAAGTGGCTGCATGGCTCGCACAGGCGGATGCCGCGAATTTTCACATCGCCGACTTTGAAGTCGCGTCCAACCAGATGATTCAGCGGAACACCCCGTGTCACCAGGTTGCGGCGAGCGTCCCCAGGCAAAAGCGTTACAGAGTAATCTTTCAGCAAAGCTTCCAGAGCTTCGGCTTCAATCAGGGTCAATTCGTAATCCGGTTCTGGCTTAAAGAAAGTCCCTTGGCGTGTTGCGTAGCGGTCTCCGTCGAGCCCAACGCCTGGGATCGCTTTGACGCTGTGAACCGCAAAGGTTGGCGCCTTTGCTTCCGTGGCAATGTGAATGGATTGAATGTGACCGTTGCGCATGAGTTTTAAATTCAGAGTGGAGAAAAGCCACGCGCCCTTCTCCACTCCCGCTGTTTCAGTTTTCTTTACCAGCGATCGCGATGCATTCATCAAGAACGTCCACCGCAACATCCGCTTCGTCCTTGGTTACAACTAGTCCCGGAGCGATGCGGATCGTGCTCGGCCCGCATCCTAGAAACAGAAGGCCGCGCTCGAACGCCAGTTCAACGATACGGTCGCGCTCGGCTGCACCGTACTCTCGGGTCTTCTGGTCTTTCACAATTTCCACGCCGATCATTAATCCGCGTCCGCGCACATCGCCGACAAGTTTGTGTTTCTTTGGCCAATCCGCCATGCGCTTCAGCATGTGGTTGCCTACTTCGGCTGAGTTGCCCAGCAGATTTTCGCGCTCAATCACATCCAGTGTTGCCAAGGCAGCCGCGATGCAGACTGGATTTCCACCGAAAGTGGAAGCATGCGAACCGGGCACCCAGTCCATCACTTCGGCCTTGCTAATGGTCACGCCCAACGGCATGCCGGAAGCAATTCCCTTCGCGCTGCAAACGATATCGGGCTGCACGCCAGTGTGCTCGATCGCCCACCACTTGCCCGTGCGTCCAACCCCACTCTGCACTTCATCCGCGACCAACAGAATTCCGTGCCGATCACAAATGCGGCGAAGTTCCTGCATGAAGATCGTCGGAGCAATAACGTATCCGCCCTCGCCTTGCACGGGCTCGACGAAAATTGCGGCCACTTCTTCGGGCGCAAGCACCGTTTTAAATAGTTTTTCTTCGATATAGCGCGCGCAGCCTAGAGCAAAAGCTTCCGCATCCTGAGGACCGCCCGAGCATCCTCGATAAACATCCGGATAGCGCACGTGCGTTACGCCCGGCATTAGAGGACCGAAACGCCGCTTCTGCTGCGGCTTTGAGGCGGTGAGCGATACCGCGCCCATGGTCCGTCCATGGAACGCGCCGAAAAATGCAATTATGTTTTGCCGCTTGGTGTGGTAGCGGGCCAACTTGAGCGCGCATTCCACCGCCTCAGCGCCGGAATTTCCGTAATAAACGCGATGCGGTCCCTTCATGGGAGCAATCGCCGAAAGACGCTTGGCCAATGTGACCAGGCTCTCGTAATAGAAGTCCGTGCCGGACATGTGAATCAGCTCCGCTGCCTGCTTCTGAATTGCAGCCACCACTTCAGGATGGCAGTGTCCGGTTGAAGTCACCGCAATACCGGCGGAGAAATCGAAGAACTCGTTGCCGTCCACGTCGGTCACCACGATGCCGCGGCCGCTCTTCGCCACCAATGGGTACGAGCGGGTATACGACGGAGATATATATTGGTCGTCAGCTTCGACGGCGCGCTTCGCCTTCGGTCCGGGCAAAGCGGTGATGATTTTGGGGCCTGCAAGTGTTTTGGTTGACATGGAATCCTCCGGGATCACTGGGTTCAGCTAGTTGAATCATCGGCCAAGTTGACTCCACCACGAGGACGGAGATCGGCCTAAATCAGGCGAGAACTGGGAGGATGGAAAATTAGTCGCTGCCGAATAAGCTGGGACGCACCTGCGAAGGCAGCACCGCCATATGTCTGCGCGGGCAGACCAGGAACTGCAACCAGCAGACCGGCAGATGCGAATTGGAGGCTTGGCAGCGCATAACGTTTGAATATCTTATTTCTGAAATCCTGCCTGATTATAGCTTGAGGCAAGCTTCGCCGTAACCCCCAAAAGTAACCGTTCAAATTCGACTGGCTATAGGGATCCTTCGACGCAAAGAGCCATTCGCTAGCGAATGGCTCTTTTTGCTCAGGATGACAACTCATAAATAATTAATGTCAATGCTGAGCGCTGCCGGAGTCGCGCCAGCGACGAGGAGAGTCGAAGCATCCCTATCATTGGCAACGACTCCCCGCTCAGGCGCTTTCACACGCGAACAATACTTCGAATCGCAATGCGTCGCAAGCTCGTCTATTCTTAGAAGAATCCCCGAGAAAATGACTTCCCATCGCCAGCATCGCGTCGCGGTAATCATCGCCTTCGGACTGGTCTACCTGTTCTGGGGATCCACTTATCTCGGCATCGACATCGCCGTTGAACACGTTCCCCCCGCGTTGATGTGCGCGGCCCGCTTTCTGATTGCGGGAGTGTTGATGCTGGCTTTTTGCTACTTCCGCGGCCGGAAAGTAAATTACAGCGCACAACAATTGGGAAAGATGGCAGTGGTCGGTTTACTGTTGCTGATGGGCGGAAACCTCACGCTGTCGTACGCTGAATTGCATGTCGCCACCGGACTAGCAGCGTTGATTGTCGCCATCACGCCACTGTGGTTTCTAGTGCTCGACAGCGCGCTATTAGGAAATCATCAAGTCTCAGCACGCGGAAAAATGGGACTGGCCTTGGGAGTCGCCGGCCTGGTAATTCTGCTCTGGCCTGATCTCACCGCGACGACGAGCTTCGGACGCGTACAGTTGTGGGCCTCTCTCAGCCTGCTGGGCGGTTCATTCAGCTGGGCTTTGGGTTCCGTCCTCGCGAAACGTTGGAAGTCGGCAGAGGTTGATCCTTTCTCCTCCATCGCATGGCAAATGGTTGCGGCCGGATTAGGAAACCTGCTTTTCGCAATCGCGGTTGGCGATTTTTCGCGCGTAGTATGGACCGGTCGCGGCGTCGGCGCAATTGCCTATCTCGTCGTTTGCGGATCGTGGATCGGATACACAGCTTACGTGTGGTTGCTGGGCAATGTGCCAACGTCAAAAGTATCCACTTACGCCTACGTGAATCCGGTAGTCGCCGTTTTCCTGGGATGGCTCGTCTTACATGAGCGTGTGGATAGCTTCATGCTTGCGGGCACCGCGGTTGTTGTCGCATCGGTAATACTGGTAAGCAGCGCGAAGGTCGAGACTCGCCAACGGGAAAACGTCGCGGAGCTTGAGACTGCAGCCGGTTGAGTATGGAAGCTAGAAGCTTCTAGCTTCTAGCTTCTAGCTTTTCGCTAGTAGCTAGTAGCCTCTTTGGAGTCTTTGAATGGCGAACTGTATAAGCTGTGGACGAGCATTGCCGCGCACCATCTTCGGACAGTCCAGCAACGTCTGCGCGGATTGCCGCAGTGCGGCGGTGACCGTTCCCGCGTCCGAAACCTTCAGCCCCTCGCTCTCTGGGCCCCCGCAGCCGCGGGCAATCGCGCGCAGCTATCCGCCACTCACCACGCTGCTGGTCGGGCTCAACGTCGCTGTCTATGCGGCGATGGTAGTATCGGGAGTTTCTCCGCTGGCCCCGCAAGTCCCGCAGCTTTTGCGCTGGGGAGCGAATTGGGGACCGCTCTCGCTCGGCCCGCAGCCTTGGAGAATTCTCGCGTCGAACTATCTGCACGGCGGCCTGCTTCATATCGCACTCAACATGTGGTGCCTGTGGAATCTGGGCAGCCTCGCCGAGCGCATTTTTGATGCTCCCACCTACCTGCTGACCTACACGGTTTGCGGTCTCTCCGGAAGCCTGGTCAGCTTGTGGTGGCATCCGACCGTGGTAGGCGTCGGCGCCTCGGGCGCCATCTTCGGAGTTGCCGGAGCGCTCATCGCAGCTTTGTATTTAGGCCATCTTCCCATTCCGAAGGAAGCTTTGCGTGGAACGCTTCGCAGCTTGGTTACGTTCGCCGCCTACAATTTATTTTTCGGAGCTCTGCCCGGAATAGACAACTCAGCCCACATCGGTGGTCTGCTTGCCGGACTTGCTTTAGGAGCCGGAATGTCGAGCCACCTAATCAGTCCCCCCGAAGTCCGCGCCGGATGGCGGCGCGCCGTCTTCATCGCAGCAGGATTGCTGCTCGCGGTGCTCTTCCTGGTCATCCGCCACGCCCACGGCGGGGTTCTGCCAAACTCTCTCAATCCAGCCAGCTAGCGTGCCCGCACCGCAATCGTGCAACCGCATAAAAGCAGGTCCCTCGACTACTCAAAGCGATTCGAAACGAATCGCCTTGCTCCGCTCGGGATGACAGTGTCGTTGAATTGTTTGCTCGTACTCCACCTTATTAACCCAAGTCTGTCATCCCGACCGACCCAGTGAATTGCGCAGCAATTAACTGGCGAGTGGAGGGACCTGCTTCTTCTCGTCGCAGCTATTGCGTCCCGCTATCCTCCTCACGCTCGGCGGGGATTACATCCACCGCGTGCCCGTGCACTGCATACGTGAACTGCTCCTCCTGCTTCGACGAAAACGTTACGCGCGCTGGTTTCCGCTGCCAGCTCGGCCCAGCGCAATTAGGATCGCCATCTGCGTCAGTATCTCCCAGCGCCTTTTTCAAGATCGGCTTGCGGCGTCCCAATTGCGCGACCACGGCAAACACTTTCTTCCCGTCGTCCGACACTCCGCAGTAAGCGCTGTAGTCGCGATACCAGTTGGCGATTGAATAGTAGGCGTCGAACTCCGGCAGATTCAGTTGGGAAATATGGCCTGACATTCGGTCCACGAGCATCCACCCTCCCCGTTGCCATTGCCAGCGCGCCGGCGACGCAGACTCGGCGGGCAAGGTGTCATTCAGCCGAAAGGCACGCTGCACTACGAACAGGCGGTCGGTGACGTCGTGCGGAACACCGAGGGTGAATTCCTCCAGGCGGCTGTCCACATAGATGGCACGGACCTTCAAATCAAGTGCCGTATTTTCATCGGTCCCAACCATCCACTTCACTGAAGTCCATTTGCCAAAGCTCACGACATGCGGCTTCGAAGCTGCTTTCGAATCGCACGCGAACAGAAGAATTAAAAAGACGAGGGTCAAATCGTGTCGCATAAAGACAAGCTAGACAGCCGACTCCGGGCAAAACAAGGTCACATGCACATTTTTGCGCATTGAATCCCTTTATAGGAATGGGCCGTCCGTATTGGCCCATCAGGCCCCGACAATCTCGTACAATGGTTGTAAAACCTGATGAATCGCCCCACCGAGCTTCGCATCCCAAAGCGCTCCGAACCCTTCCGAACGATAGGGGAAGCGCCTCGCCGCCTGCCGCGAGTGCTGCTGGTGGACGACAACTCCGAGCTCATGGCGGTCATGCAGGAACTGCTTTCGGGACGCGGGTACGATGTTATTTCCGTGTCTAATGTGTCGGAGGCTGAGGTTGAAATTCATCGCGACCCTCCCGACCTCATCCTCTCCGATGTAATCATGCCGGGGAAGTCGGGATATGAATTTTGCCGTGAACTTAAGGGCAATCCTGCGACGCGGCTCATTCCCTTTGTGTTAATCACGGGCCTTAGCGATCATGGTGACCGCTTGCGAGGCATCGAAGCCGGGGCGGACGATTTCCTGAACAAACCGATCCACGCGGAAGAGCTTTTCGCCCGCGTGAACTCGCTGCTAAAGCTTAAAGAGTTCACCGACGAACTTGAAACCGCCGAATCCGTGCTCTGCACTCTGGGGCTTAGCGTCGAGAGCCGCGACCCTTACACCGAAGGCCATTGCGAACGCCTCTCGCAAAATGCCAGCGATCTGGGACGCTATCTCGGACTCGAAGAAGAGTCGGTGACCGCCCTCCGTCGTGGCGGATATCTCCATGACCTGGGAAAAATCGCTGTGCCCGATGACATTCTCAAGAAGGGTACTAACTTAACCTTCGAGGAATGGGAGATCATGAAGCAGCATCCCGCGACCGGAGAAAATATTTGCCGCCCGTTGAAATCTCTGCGGCTGGTGTTGCCCATTATTCGAAGCCATCACGAGCATACCGACGGCAGCGGATATCCCGATGGGCTGCGAAAAGACGAGATCCCTCTATTGCCTAGAATCCTCCAGGTGGTGGATATCTATGATGCGCTGCGGACGGCTCGTCCCTACAAACCTGCTCTTCGTCATGAGCAGGCGGTTGCGACCATGCGAAATGAAGCTCGTGCCGGCATGTGGGACGAAGAATTAGTGATGGAATTTTTCTCCATGCTGAAGAAACATCAGCGCGTCGCCTGACGCGCGCTCGTTCATTTTACAATTTTGTTCTGGCAACCGCGGGTTCTTGCGATTAGACTCCCGAAATCATTACTGAGAAACGTGGACCCACTCACTTACAGCATCGTTCTTCCCGCCTATAACGAAGCCGTGCGCATCCGCTCGACTCTCGATTTCATTCTTGAATACGTGGCCCAGCAGCACTGGTCTGCGGAAGTGATCGTGGTGAATGACGGTTCCACGGATTCAACGGCCGATATCGTCCGGGAATATTCCGCAAAGTATCCGGCGCTGCGCTTGCTGGAGAATCCCGGCAACCGGGGGAAAGGTTACAGCGTTCGCAACGGCATGCTTCACGCCAGCGGAGATGTTTTGCTCTTTAGCGACGCCGACCTTTCTTCCCCCATCGAAGAGGCCAACAAGTTGTTCGCGGCGATTGTCAGCGGAGCAGACATCGCCATCGGCTCTCGCTGGTTGCGTCCAGAGCTGCAAACGCAGCGGCAGCCCCTGCATCGCCAGGTGTTCGGACGCATGTTCAATCTCGCGCTTCGCGTCATTCTGCGCCTGAAATTCAGAGACACGCAATGCGGCTTCAAAGCCTTCACCCGCCGTGCCGCTCATGCCATCTTTCCCCTACAGCAAATCGAGCGCTGGGGATTCGATCCGGAATTGCTTTACCTCGCGCGCAAGTTCGATTTCACAGTGAAAGAAGTTCCAGTCAGGTGGTCGCACCGTGAAGGCACGCGCATTCAACCGTTGCGCGACGGCATTCGCATGCTGGGAGAGTTGTTTAAGATTCGCTGGAACGCTATGCGCGGCAGGTACGCCGGTGTGAGGGCGGCGCTCGAAGTGCTAGGACGAGGCCCCTAAGGCGCGAGCCAGCGGCTTCACCGTGACGCCGGTCCCCTTCTGCACATTCAAAGTCACCTTGGTGCAACACTCTTCGCACAGCCAGAAAAATTCCGTTTTACGCACAGGCTTCTTAATATGAGTTGCAAAGGATGGGGTTGCAACCTCCGTGTCCACTTCTACATGGAAAAGCTTGCCTTGATGAAGGTAGCGAAAGTCAGCCATGCAGCCCGGATTAGCGCACTTCGAAACCATAACCGCTCTCCCCTCGGGCAGGGATCTCTTTAATCAAATAGTACGCCTGCGGCGATCTTGAGTGAAAAAGATCTCCAAAAAATGCGTGGAGTTTTCTTTTTGGGGTTTGCTCAGATTTCAACAGGCGTGACGATCTGATGGGGAACTGTCAGCTTTCAGCTTTCTGCTTTCTGCTTTCAGCTTTCAGCTTTCTGCCATTTGCTATGCTGTCATCCCGAGCGAAGTCGAGGGACCTGCTTTGCTTTTTTTACAGCGCGCTCCCGATAAATCAGACAACGGAAAACAGGTCTCTCGACTGCGCAAAGCGTTCGCTTTGCTTCGCTCGAGATGACAATCCTGGTTTTGAATTCAACCGCCGCCAACACAAGAGGAATGACCGCGCATGAAATTTAGAAACAACTGTCATCCCGAGCGCAGTCGAGAAACCTGCTTATTCCGCCCGCAAGGCTCAGGCACTAGAACTTACTACTTCAGCTCCTGCACCACGGCAGCGCCCATGTCTGACGTACTGAGAGCGGTGTTATTTAGCCTCGCAATATCGCGAGTACGCTTCCCAGAATCCAAAACACGTTTCACCGCTGACTCGACCGCTTGTGCTTCAGTTTCGAGATTGAACGAATAACGCAGCATCATCGCGGCCGAAAGTATAGCGCCCAGCGGATTTGCAATCCCCTGCCCCGCGATGTCAGGCGCAGAGCCATGCACCGGCTCGTACAACCCTACGGCACCACCAATGCTAGCCGAGCCCAACATTCCAATTGATCCCACAATCGCTCCCGCCTGATCGGAAAGAATGTCCCCAAACATATTCTCCGTCAGCAGAACATCGAAATCCGCTGGCCTGGCGACCAACGCCATCGCAGCCGAGTCCACGTACATGTGCGACAGATTCACGTCGGGATAATCCTGCGCGACCCGAGTAACAACCTCTCGCCACAGACGGGAGCAATCGAGGACGTTGGCCTTGTCCACGGACATGAGTTTCCGTCGCCGCCCGCGAGCCAGTTTAAATCCGATATGGGCGACGCGTTCAATCTCCGGCTCTCCGTAATGCATGGTGTCAATGGCGGAACGCTGCCCGTTTGCACCTTGGATGGAACGCGGCTCGCCAAAATAAAGTCCGCCGAGAAGCTCCCGCACGATCATGACATCGGTGCCGCGCACGATCTCCGAACGCAACGGAGAACTGTCTTCCAGCGCCGCGAAGCAAATTGCCGGACGCAAATTCGCAAACACTCCCAGTACCTGCCGCAGCCGCAACAATCCGCGCTCAGGGCGCAACTGACTCGGAAACTTGTCGAAAGCAGGCCCGCCAACAGCGCCCAAAAGAACGGCCTGTGAAGAAAGACACGCGTCTCGTGTTTCTTCTGGAAATGGATCGTTGTGACTCAGCAACGCCGCGCCGCCTATGACATGACTGGCGGATTTCAACTCGTGTCCAAACTTTGTGGCAATGGCGTGAAGCACACCAACGGCTTCAGCAGTAACTTCCGGACCAACGCCATCCCCGGCAAGAATAGTGACATTAAGCATGAAATTTATTTTTTACAAGAGTATGTCATGTTGAGCGCGAGAGTCGTTCACGCAGTGAACGACGAAGGAGTCGAAACATCCCTATTCCCTCGCATGCATTGTCACAATAGGGCCCCTTCGACGCAGAAATCCGATTCGAAACGAATCGGGTTTCTTTGCTCAGGGTGACATTTTTTTCTGGTGGGAATACGCGGTCCTACACGCCCCACAAATAATCTTCCTGTTCGCTTTGATGGTCGGCATTCGAATTGAGCGGGAGAGTCGCCGCGCTGATGGCATTCGACAGCACGGCTGAAAAAGGTTTTTGAAGCGGTTTTCCCAACCGGGCTGTATTCGCCGCGGCTACCGCCGCCTGCGCGGACACAGGCCTCACAATCTCCGCATCACGAATGATGTTCAACAGATCATGGTCATGCACCTGTTTGATCTCGTCTGCTACCACGACGAAGCGGCGATAGATTTCATCCAGTTCATGACGTTCGAACTTGTAACCCAGTTGTTCGCAGCGCAGTCCCAACGCATGGCGGCCGGAATGTTTGCCCAATATTAGTTTGGAGTCGGGCACGCCCACCGATTGCGGAGTCATAATTTCGTACGTGAGCCGGTTCTTGAGCATGCCATCCTGGTGGATACCAGCCTCGTGCGCAAAAGCATTGCGTCCGATAACAGCTTTATTGGGCTGCACAGGAATTGTGGTGATCTCCCCCAGCATCTGACTGGCGGGAAAGAGTTGTTCGGACACGATCGCCGTGTCGTACGGATAAAGATCGGCGCGCACCCGCAAGGCCATCACAATTTCTTCCACGGCGGCGTTTCCCGCGCGTTCGCCGATTCCATTAATTGTGCATTCCACCTGACGTGCTCCCGCCGCAATGGCGGCCAGCGAATTCGCCACCGCCAGTCCTAAATCATTGTGGCAATGTGCGGAAATTGTTACGTTCTCAATCCCCCGCACTCGCTGCCGAATAGTGGCGATCAACGCGCCGAACTCCGACGGAATGCTATAACCCACGGTGTCGGGGATGTTCACCGTCGTGGCTCCCGCTTCAATCACCGCATTCAGTATCTGAAATAAGAATTCCGGTTCCGTGCGGGTTGCGTCTTCAGGAGAAAACTCTACGTCGTCGCAAAAAGACTTCGCCAGTCGCACCGCGTTACGCGCCTGCTCCGAACATTGCTCGCGCGAAATGCGCAACTTGTATTGCATGTGAATGTCGGAGGTCGCCAGAAACACGTGGATGCGCGGTCTTGCGGCACCTTTCAACGCTTCCCATGCGCGTTCGATATCGCGGTTGGAGGCCCTTGCCAGCGCGGCAATCACCGGACGCCGCACCGATCTCGCTATCGCCTGTACTGCTGCAAAATCACCTTCCGAAGCGATCGGAAAGCCGGCTTCGATCACGTCCACTCCGAGCTTGTCTAATTGTTGCGCCAGCCGAAGTTTCTCTTTCACGTTCATGCTGCAACCGGGGGACTGCTCGCCGTCACGTAAGGTGGTGTCGAAAATGGTGATCTGCGCTCGTTCCATGGGGATCGCTCCTTTATTCCAGGAATTACTCATACTACAAGCGCCGCCAGCCGAAAGCAAAGCTTATAATATGGCAGATATCATTAGAAATACTTACATTATAAGCTGTGCTAATAGAGCGATTAGTTTCTCTAAAAAAGGAGGGGCAAAGTGGACCTGGGCCAGCTTGAGGTGTTTTTATCGGTGGCGCGCGAAGGGCGCTTTTCCCGCGCGGCGCAGAAGCTTCATCGCACCCAATCGGCGATCAGCCAGTCTATCCGCAAGCTGGAAGAGGAGTTGGGAGAGCCGCTCTTTGACCGCTCCTCGCGCGATGGCCAACTCACCGACGCCGGAGTCGTGCTTCAGGAATATGCCGCCCAACTTCTGAACCTGCGCGGAAATGCCCACGAAGCTTTGATTGAGTTACGCGAGCTTCGCAAGGGTAAGTTGGCCATCGCGGCTAACGAGTTCACGGCACTATATTTGCTGCCGGTCTTAGCAGACTTTCGACGCCTGCATCCCATGATTCGAATTGTGGTCCATCGGGCGCTCGGCAGTCACATTCCGAACGACGTTTTGCAGCACAATTCTGAAGTTGGCGTCCTGACATACGACCCGCGGCAACCCCAGCTCGCGTCCATCGTTGTTTATCTGGACGAACTGGTCTTCGTGGTGCCTCCGAAACATCCGCTGGCCAGTGCCGGACAGGTGAGCATACGGCAGTTGGGCGCGGAGTCGTTCGTCGCCCACATCGTTTCGTCACCCTACCGGGAGAAAGTCATCCAGGCATTTAAGCGGCATAAAACACCATTGCATATGGATATTGAGCTCCCGACCCTTCAAGCCATTAAAAGATTTGTTGCAATGGGAAACGGGGTAGCGTTCCTACCGGAAATCAGCGTGGACAACGAACTTGCTCGCGGAGAGCTTGTGCGCATTCATGTCCGCGAAGTGCGCCTGCATCGAAAGCTCCGCCTGGTGTATCGCAAGTCTGCCAGTTTAAGTCACGCGGCGCGCGCTTTTCTTAAGGTGGCGGAAGCTTTGGCGCTGGAACGCCAGGGTAACTATCGCTTCCAGCGCCAGCAGTGATCGGACTAGCGGGCGGCAGCGCCATCCGCGAACGAATTAAGGGCGTCTTCCAAAGTGGGATAAATCTGAAACACCGAGGTCAGATTCGTCAGTTTCAGAATTTGGCGAATCCTGGGGGGCGGAGCGGCAAGTTTCACCGTTCGATTACTGGCTTTGGCCTGCATCCATATCGATACCAACTCACCTAAACCAGTGCCGTCGATCCTCTTTACCTGACTTAAATCGAGGACGATTTGCCGCGTGTGCGGAAATATCTTGGCGACTTTCTCTGAAAGCAGCGAGCTCCCTTGGCCGTATACAAGCCGCCCCTGGCAGCAGATGACGGTGACGTTTCCGCCCGAGCCGACGGCCCCCAGGCTTCTTTCGCCCAGTCTTATAGTCTCTTCGTGATAAACCCCATGCTCCAGCACTGGAGCGCATCCTTGTAATTGATTCATAGCTTTATCCTAACCAATAGACGAACGGCGAAGGTTTCTGCTTTGTAAAATTTAGTTGAAACTTCAGATACATGTGGAAGCAGAAACTAACAACCCGCACCCGTGAGCGGATCATCGCTTATAAAGATTAGATTGCCAGGTAAGAGTTTTAGATTCTATTATTTATGAGGAAGCCGTTGGCATAACGGCTGTCACTTTTTCTCTTGTGGGACGTATTGGGACGGCAGCGCGGCACCTTCCCCAAAGAAGTATTGCTCCATCTGCTTCACAATCGCTTCCTGATCTTCTTTTCGGGAGGGATTCAAGCGGTATTCATTGAGCAGCATCTTGCAGAATTCTGTCCATCCCGACCAAGCCTCTTTAGATACGTGTTCGTAGACCCGCTTGCCCAGCTCGGTGTCAAAGGGCGGCTCATCCAACCCTGGTAGCTCGCGATGAAGTTTGGCGCACATTACCATTCGTTCTGCCATTTGCGAATCTTCCTGAAAGCTTCCAAACCAGTCATTGCGTTGGAATTGAGATTTTTTCTTGCGGTAAGAAAAATTATCTCACAAACCAACGCGCCGTGTTTCAGGCAGCATGCGCAAAACAAAGACCCACCGAAGTGGGTCTCATTATTTTTACTGCACGCCGACGCGATTAAGCAGTCGGGGGAGGGGTGGTGCTCGGTGGCGCTGTCGAAGGAGGCGTAGTGCGAGGTTGCGTGGTGGTCCCAGGAGCTTCCGTGCCCGGAGTGCTTGAGTTTCCCGGGGTGGATGTACCAGAATCCGGAGTGGCTGTTTCAGGCGTCGGCGTTACGGCGTCCGGCGTGGCGGTCGTGGATCCAGAAGGGTTGGTGTTCATATCTGGATTGTTCGAAGTAGGCGCGCTGTTTCCCGGAGTCGCCGTAGAGCCGGGAGTGGTCGCCCCAGTGTTCCCAGAAGTCGAAGTTCCGGTCGCGGAACCCGCAGGTCCGGTCTGGCTGGATGGTGAGCCTGCGGTCGACCCTCCCGCTCCGGCTGTGCCTGCTGAACCCGCCGCCGTGCCCTGCATGTCAGGAGTCATGAGGACTGCCAGTTCGACATTCTCTTTCAGCGTGGCGCTGGGCCCGCTTCCGGAAGCATTGCAACTGTCCGCAACCTTGGTGGCGTTGCTAACCTGGAAACTCTTGCTACCAGCAGCCATCCCGTTTGACGGGGTTGACACTGATCCACTAGCCGATGACCCAGTTGCTGATGACCCACTGGCTGAAGAAGTGCTCGACATCGATCCATTCGCGCCATCCATACTTTTTGCTTCGCCAGCTCCGCTTTGGCCGGTGACTTGGACCTTGTTGCCCACCAGGGTGCGCAGTGCGTCAAAGTTTCCGGTGAGTTGATAGGTCGCTCCCGCTTGGTCAGTCAACACGTATTTCGCGCTGGCGGCTGAGCCGGAAAGACATCCGGTCAGTGAACTTGCACTGCTGTCGGTCGGGGAGCTCGAGCTCATGCCCGAACCTGCGCCGCTCTGAGGGGACGTTTGGGCGTCAGAATGAGTTGTCGTTGGGGTTGTTGGGTCAGTCGAAGGTGTGCTGCTGGTGCCCGTCGTAGAAGTGCTGCTGCCTGTCGTGGCATCTTGGGCAACTACCCAGGATCCCGCCAGCAGCATCAGTGTCAGAACTGTTGCTTTGGATTTCATAACCGCCTCCACAGAATGTCGTCGCTACCACCAATGACTCTAGGCCTGAAAAGAGTGGCCGGAAATCCAGTAGAGCCCTTAGGTAGCGGGGCGAGGTTCACGTACATCGTTTTTGCTCGGTGATTGGAAAAGCTTACGCGGTTAGCGCTGTGCTCTCTGCGTTCTGCTCTCTGCTTTTTGTTTTCTGCTTGGCTTTTGCCTTAAATGTTCCAACCTTGTTCGTCCCAGCGCGAAAGCAGCCGGGTCGAAGAAGATGCCGGAATTATTGGATGCAAAGACTCCCATTACACTAGACTGCCCAGCCCGCAACCGCTCCGGACGACCACGCCCACTGAAAGTTGTAACCCCCTAGTTGCCCGGTAACGTCCACCACTTCTCCGATAAAAAACAGGCCTGGAATTTTGCGGCACTGCATGGTTTTAGAATCAAGCTCGGCAGTATCGACTCCTCCGGCCGTGACCTCGGCCTTGTCGTACCCCTCAGTCCCATCCGGAGTGATAGACCACGAATGGACTTGCCGCTCCAATTCGAGCAACCCGGAGTTTGACCAATCGCGAGGCTGATGCAAGTCCAGCCAACGATTAGCCAAACGGTTTGGAAATAGCTCTTGAAATCTCGACCGTGCCAGGGCCAGGTTCCGGCCGGGTTGCTCGAGAAGGGGACCAGTGACTTTGACCTCCGGCGCCAGATCAATGGTAATCGGATGGGAAGGTTTCCAGTACGAGGAGATTTGCAGGATCGCCGGGCCGCTCAATCCGCGATGGGTGATGAGCATTTTCTCGCGAAATCGTTGTTCTTCGATTGCAGAGACGACCTCGGCTGAGACGCCAGCCAGATCACAATAGTCTTCCCGGTCTTCGCTATTGAAAACTATTGGCACCAGTGCGGGCCTCGGTTCCCGAATCCGAACTCCGAACTGCCGCGCTAAATCGTATCCGAAGCCGGTTGCGCCCATTTTGGGAATTGAAAGTCCGCCGGTGGCTACGACCAGAGCCGGAGCGCGGAATTCCTCCCGGGCGGTTCGGACCATAAATTCAGTGGAATTGGAGACCTCCATTATTTGGCGATTCAGAAGAATCTGGACGCCTGCGGCATCGCACTCCTCCTTCAGCATTCGGACAATCTCGTGCGCCGATCCGTCGCAAAATAGCTGGCCTAAAGTTTTCTCGTGGTAGGGGATTCTATGTTTCTCGACCAGGTGGATAAAGTCCTCGGCAGCGTATCGGGCCAGCGCGGACCTGGCAAAGTGCGGGTTAGCAGAAATGAAGTTTTCTGGTCCGCAGTGCAGGTTGGTGAAATTGCAGCGTCCGCCGCCAGAAATTAGTATCTTCTTACCAATGCGATCGGCACGCTCCACGATGGCCACGCGCCGGCCGCGCTTGCCTGCTTCAATCGCGCACAGCAGTCCGGCGGCGCCCGCTCCGAGAATCAGCGCATCGAATTCGTTGGTTTTGCGTGCGATGGCTGAGATAGTTCCAACTTTCTAGTGAGTTCACGGCTCCGGAAGCTACGTTGTCGCGAAACCGAGCATCTGACGTTACAGCAACCAAATTTATAGATGTTTCTGGAGAGACTGTCTTGAAAAAACAGGCTTTAGCAATCGCCGCATTGGCCTTTACCCTGGTTTTTGCCGCCTCCTCCGCTCACGCACAGCAGTTTGACGCTGCCTTCGGCTTCAACGCCCTAACCGCGCCGTCTTCCACTTCCACCAGCAGCACCTTCACGCCTTCCGTCAGCGGCGGAATGTATCCAAGTTTCAGCGCCGATTTTCTTCTGCGGCATCACTTCGGCGTGGGTGCTGAAGTTGCATGGCGAGCTCATCAAGGCCTTTATGGGGGCTACCAGCCTTACCGGCCACTCTTTTACGATTTCAATGCGATTTACGTTCCGCAACTCACCAAGAAAGTTTCAGCGGAACTCATGGGCGGAGTCGGCGGCGAAGATCTAAGATTTTATCAGGGAGTCTACAATTGCAATTTCGTCAGTTGCACCAACTACGTCAGCAGCCAGCACTTTATGGAGCATCTGGGCGCGGGACTTCGCTTCTACGTTTGGGGACACGTCTTCGTCCGGCCCGAGGCCCACGTCTATTTCGTGAACAACAATCGGGAGTTTAGCTCCAACCGCGCCGGTCGATATGGTGTCTCCATCGGATACACTTTCGGATCTGGATTTTAATAGAAATGTAATAAATCGCCCCTCTAGAGTGGGTTAACATAGTGCTTGCGTAGGATTGGTTTCTGGACTACAACTGCCACTCCGACCACACATCCCCAAAACGAGAGACAGAGCTATGGAATATCATCAGTGCGGTCCCCAAAAGAGCGATTACCGCATGGGACGGGAATGCCGATTTTGCCGCCTTGATCCGGATTTCGCATTTCGTCCCAGTCGAGACCGGCAAGTACACGCAAAGTCAGACGATATTGCGTCTGCGCACATTACAGAAGATGGCTATGTTCGCCATCGCATGCTGGAAATCCGCAGGCTGGTGGAGAGAAGTGGAAGCGTCCCTTTAGCCGCCTGACCGCCTCGCGTCTACGAAACAGTCCTTCTGCCGATCATGTCAGCTCCGTCTTCGCGCCTTACGTGAACTTTCATGAAGCGACCAATCCCGGTGGAACCTCAGTCCACCAGACAACTCACAAGCCTCATAAGACAGGCCTGCCTGGTCGCAAAAGATGCCGCCTCGAATGTGCATGAGTTCATCGAAAATTCCTCGAAAATGGCCTTCCTCGCCGTAAAAGATTGCGAAAAGGAACTTGATCGCATCGAGAGCACGGTAGATCAGACGATCACCAGCGCAATCACGGAGGTCACCGAGGCCGAGGCGCGCGAACTTCTCGCCTGTCTTAAATTCATTACTGACCTGGAGCGGATAGGCGATCTTGCATGGTCGATCACGAAGCGGTTGCAGACCAGTACATCAAGAGTGTTTGCCGATGACAAACGCGACCTCAGCGCCATGGCCGAAACTCTTCGCAGCATGCTGGACCACATCCACCAGGGCTTTGTGGAACGTGAAATCGATCCCGCCAATTGGGTGCTGCAAAACGACAGCCAGATTGATGAGCGATGCCGTGCGATGTTCCGCCGCCACTTTGAAAGCACGGTGAGGCGTCCTCGAGAATACAGCACAAATTTACTGCTCGTCGCGCAGGCCTTCGAAAGGGCCGGCGATCACGCCAAGAATCTCGCGGAAGAAGTTCTGCACCTGGTGGAGGGCAGAAGCGTGCGCCACGAAGTCAAGCGCCGCAAAGCGGAAGCTTAGTTCGGTTGCTTTCGGGCGCGTAAATTGCCCTTTAGTTGAACACCTGAATTTCAAACAGAATTTGTCATCTCGAGCGGAGCAAAGCGGAACGCTGTGCGCAGTCGAGAGACCTGCTTAATTTATGGAATCGAAACAGCAGCAGGCCCCTCCACTCGCCAGTCTCTTCGCGTTGCGAAGTGACTGGGTCGGTCGGGGTGACAGCTCCGAAATAGCTCACAACACCACAATCGTGATCCCCGGATTTCTTCTACCCAGGTCACGGTCCTGCTTAAGACTTGGGTTTGATCGAAGAAGGCCCCACGTTTGTTCGTCGGAAATCGTCCAGTCTTCGCCAAAAATGCAGCCCCGAATCGCTCCCGCAGCAACTTTCTCGCGCAGAACCTTCTGCACTCCGATGCGAATGTCTCCACCAACTCCCGATGAGCCATATCCGTGAATGATTTTCAGGGACTGCAAGCGTTCGTTCGCCGCCAAGACTAATTCTGTATCCAGGCGCGACAATGCCTGGTAGACCGATGGCATCCCGGCTTCGAGATTGACCGTCTTTATTAACCGCGATGACGCTTTACCTGGTGGCATTATTCATAGACCGAGCCCGCAATTCAGCATATTTCTTTGGTCCGAAGTGCCAGATTTGGGAGGTAGCCAGAACAATTCCGATGGCCGAGCCCGCCATTTTGAGCATCGAATGTTCATACTATAAACATGATCCCTCATTCGAATGCTATCTGTCGATTTTCTGCTGCGTTTTTACTTTTTACGGCAGTGACACTTTCCGCCCAAGCGCCCGCAGCCGGAAACTCTGCCGCCCCCGACCCCACAAGCGAAGCGCGGCCTTCTTCTGGAAAGTTCTCCGACAAAGAGATTTGCGGCGCAAGGCATTTGAATGAATGTCTGAAAGACCTGCTGGGAGATCAAGTCGGCATTTGGACGAGCCCTTTCCGCTTGCGAGCCCACGATGCAGCCTGGCTACTGCCTTTGGCGGGGGCGACCGCGCTCGCCATCCACTACGATGCCGATGCCATTCGCGAACTCGGGCCTGACAAAAGCAGGATCGATACCAGCCACAAGATCGCAGCTTTCGGATCGCCCTGGGTCACAGGTGGGGGGGCTGCGGCCGTATATTTTTTGGGGGCTGCTACCCACAATGACAAACTTGCGGAGACTGGCCGCCTCGGCGCAGAAGCCGTTATTGACGCTTCTATAGTGGCTGAAGGATTGAAGTTGGCCACCAATCGCAGGCGTCCAGAGCAAGGAGACGGTACCGGTAAGTTTTGGCCCGATGGCACACGAGTTTATTCGATCAACTCTTCTTTCCCCTCCGGGCATGCCGCCGCTAGTTGGGCATTAGCTAGAGTGGTTGCCGGCGAGTACCCCGGCCTTTGGTCTAAACTGGGCGCCTACGGATTTGCAACCGCCATCAGTATCAGCCGTGTCACCGGGAACAATCACTTCCCTTCTGACGCCTTGGTTGGAAGTGCGGTCGGCTATCTGGTCGGTGGATATGTGCTGCATCACCATTCCGACAGCACTTTATCGGCTTACAACTTTACACCCATCGTAGAAATTAATACTCGAAGCTTCGGCCTCAGTGCATCGCTTCCGACTGCGTTCCTGGGGAGCGCGATGACGGGTATGAACTATCACGTTCATGGAATATTTCATCACAGAGCGCGGGCTTCATTGGCACAGCTTTTTTAATATCTGTTAACTGAATTGCCGACTTTGTTGACGCACGGACTCTGATGGCGAATACCAAATCGTTCTCTGATATCGCGGGGAGCACCCCGGCTCGCCGCTACACTGCGGCGATTCTTGCCACGGTGGCGGCGATTTTGTTTCGCGGGCTACTCCAGCCTGCCTTAGGTTCCACCAGCCCTTACGTCACGCTGTTCGCTGCCATTGCATTTGCGGTGTGGTTTTGCGGATTGGGTCCGGCGATCCTTTCAACTCTGCTGGGCCTATTAGCGGCTATCTGTTTTTTCATACCGCCGCTCGGTTCCTTCGCCATCGCCGACAATCAGAATCTCGCCCGAATCGCTGCCTTTTTGTTCTCGGCCTTCGTCATTCTAGTCATGGGCGAAGCAAATCGGCGTTCGCGCGCGAAGCTGGATTCCACCCTTCCGGAATTAAAACAGAGCCGGGATGCCGCGAATCTTAGTGAAGGACAATTTCAATTATTGGCAAATTCCATCCCGGAGCTTTGCTGGATGGCGCATTCCGACGGCCACATCTTCTGGTACAACCAGCGCTGGTACGAATACACCGGAACTACGGCGCAGCAGATGGAAGGCTGGGGTTGGCAACGGGTGCACGATCCGTCGTTTTTGCCCTCCGTGCTTGAGCGCTGGAAGGCGTCCATCGAAACTGGGGAAGCAATGGAAATGGTGTTTCCACTGCGCGGGGCGGATGGGGTGTTCCGGTCCTTCCTGACGAGGGTGCGCCCGCTAAAGGATCCAAGTGGACATGTCACCCGGTGGTTTGGCACGAATACTGACATCTCTTCACAAATTAAGGCGGAAGAATCTCTGCGAGAAAACGAGGAACGTTTGCGAGCTGCCTTCAGCCAGACTTACTCGTTCCTGGTTTTCCTAACCGTGGATGGAACGGTGATTGAGGCCAACGGCGCAGCCCTTGAAGGCGCGGGTTTTACACGGGACGAAGTTGTCGGCCGCAAATTCTGGGAGCCGTGGTGGTCGCGATTGCCCGAGCAAGTCGCGAAAATTCAGCACGCTGTCACCCGGGCCGCTTCGGGCGAGACGGTCCGCGAAGAAGGTTCTTACAACTTGCGTGACGGTTCTGTGAGATTTGCCGATCGCACATTGAATCCTGTGAAAGACAAGGATGGCCATGTGGTCATGATCGTCGCCACCGGTCTGGACACGACAGAACAAAAAGAACTGCGAGACAGCCTGGAGGAACGGGTAAATCTTCGGACTCACGAGCTTAAGGAAAAGAACCAGGAATTATTCAAGCAATCTGAGATCGTCCGTGAACTTTCGGGCCGGGTGCTGAGGATGCAGGATGAGGAGCGGCGTCGCATCGCGCGCGAGCTTCACGACAGCGTGGGGCAACTCTTGTCGGCTCTGGGAATGAATTTTTCTATCATTGCCACTTCACCAAACCTGTCTCCGCAGGCAGCCAAAGCGGTCGCCGAGAACGCTACCCTGCTCAATCAAATTCTGAGCGAAATACGGACCATTTCGCACCTGTTGCACCCTCCTTTATTGGATGAAATCGGTTTGCAGTCCGCCCTCAAATGGTACGTCGAGGGTTATGCCGAGCGCAGCAAAATAGAAGTTAACCTGGAATTGAGTCCACGCCTGGGCAGGCTCTCGCGGGAGGCGGAAATATCCATTTTTCGGGTGGTGCAGGAATCGTTAACCAACATACATCGGCATTCGGGGAGCTCTACCGCGACAGTGAGGCTGAACCGCGACTCCGACAACCTGCGCCTCGAAATCGAGGATGCCGGGAGGGGGATCGCCCCCCAAAAACAGGATGCCCTAAGCAGTCCTGGCCGCCCTGGAGTGGGCATTCGAGGGATGCGGGAAAGGCTTCGCCAGCTTGGTGGGAACCTCGAACTGACCTCCGATGGTTCTGGCACAAAGCTCCTGGCGGTGCTGCCTGTTAAACCCCACAGCGCCGGAATTCCCGAAAGCTCCGTATAAGTAAGCAAAAAAGGCACATATTTAAAAATAAACTAGTAAAAAATCTATCTTTTCACTCAACTCTGAGATAACCTTTGTCACTGAACTGGTCATCTGATAGTCACCTTGGGGTTAACAGAAAAAAACGATTTGGCGCAGAAGCCATCTCTGCCCATCCGCATTCTCATTGCGGACGACAGCCCTGACATGCGCAAATCGATTCGGAGTCTTTTAGAGCGCAAGCCAGGATGGGAGGTTTGCGGTGAGGCCTCCAACGGTCAGGAAGCCATCGACAGCGCCATGAAGTTGACTCCTGACATCATTGTTCTTGACCTTGTGATGCCCGTGATGGATGGACTTCAAGCCGCACGAAAGATCGCAGTGATCGCCCCGAAAATTCCCACCGTAATGTTGACCATGTACGCGTCCGAACAATTAGCCGCTGAGGCCTCCAGGCACCCGAAACCTTGTTCTT
>JBDUDA010000093.1:0-10761 GCA_040003205.1 Acidobacteriaceae bacterium
GAAGCCTTGGAACTGTTCCTCGCCAGGGTTATCAGGCTCGGCCATATCCAAGGACGAATTAACGCAAAAGCTATGAATTTTCCCATTTGAAACCGGCCTGACACCCTGCCGTCGTTGACGACAAAACGATTCATGGATGGAATCTCGAAGTCCCATTCGTCCGAGATCGCTTTCACGGCGGAAAATGTGATTTCACGCGCCTGCGCCCCGCGCGCAACGGCTGCGGCTTCCATGTCTACGGCCTGGGCGCCAAAGTTTGCCGCCAACTTGGCCTTCTCTTTTATTCCGGCGATGGACGAAGTGCTGACCAGAATTCCGCTGCCGCCTTCGCGGGTTTGTACGGTGCTGCAATCGCTGGCGTCGAGAACTTTTTCCGGCACGAAAATGTCGCCCACTCGCAGCTTCGAATCCAGCGCACCCGCAAAACCTACGGATATTACCTGAAGCGGGTGATAAAGAGCGATGACTGCTTCCGTGGCCCTGCGCGCTGAGTCCTCACCGATCCCGCCGCAAACCATAACCCAATCATCGTGCTCAAAGAACTTGAAAGAGCGGCCTTCATGACTGCCCTCAGTCGAGGCCCATTCCCTAATAAGCGGACGCACTTCGCGCTCCATGGCGGCAACGATGGCGATCCTATGCATTGACGTAGCCATTGCTTTGAAACCATGTAGCCGCCCGCCGCAGAGCATGGTCTACCGGAACTATTTTCCATCCCAGTTCCCTCTCGGCTTTGTCCGACGACACAAACATTTTCTTTCGCCCCATGCGCACAGCATCTATGGTCGCGCGCGGCTCACGGCCACGGATGTATCCCGTCACCACCTGGTCTACAACGCCAGCGGCAAGCGCCACAAAGTACGGGACTTTAATTTTCGGAGAGGGCAGACCGGTGATAACTGACAGCTTGTCCAGTATCTGTTTGAGCGTGAGATTTTCTCCGCCCAGAATGTAACGCTGGCCGCTGCGTCCCTTCTCGTGAGCGGCAATGTGTCCGCGAGCGCACTCGGAAACATCCACGAGATTCAACCCGGTATCCACGTAAGCGGGAAATTTCTTTTTCAGGAAGTCGAGGATGATGCGTCCGGTAGGCGTAGGTTTAATGTCCTGCTCTCCGACCGGCGTGGTTGGATTAACGACTACGACATCTTGTCCGTTACGCGCAGCTTCCATGGCAACTTCTTCGGCTAGAAACTTTGACCTCTTGTAATGGCCAATCATGTTCGCGAGAGTCACGGGAGAATCTTCGTCGGCCAGTTGCTCGTCGTCATGGAATCCCATGGTCGCCACGCTTGAGGTGTAAACCACTCTCCGGACGCCATTTCGCCTTGCGGCTTCGAGGATGGCACGCGTGCCCTCCACATTCGCGCGATACATTTGGTGCGGATCGCGCACCCACAGCCGATAGTCGGCGGCTACATGAAAAACCGCGTCACACCCGGATATCGCTTTTTCCAACGATGCCGGATCGCACAAATCACCGACGGCCCGATCTGCTTGCAGGTCCTCGATGTTTTTAGGATTACTGCTTGAGCGAACCAGCAGTCTGAGGTCCGCGCCCTGTTCGGACAAAACTCTCGCGACGTGGCTCCCAACGAAGCCGGTGGCCCCTGTTACAAACGCTTTCAAGAGCCAGTCTTTGAGCGAAATTCTTGCACTTTAAATTTTGGGTCGAGTCCCCGGCTTGCGATCTCAGCCCTCAGGCCCACGCGGTCTCGCGCCGCGGCTGCGCTTCCGCCCGCTGCAATTTTCTTGTAGCTCGTCAACGCGATGAGCGGGAAATACTGGCGGTACATGTGATACATCAGGTAAAACACACGCGGAAAGCCGGTTCCCGTGAAATGCGGCTCGTCCCATGAACCGTCTTTATTTTGCGTCCGCAGAAGGTAAGCAATGCCGCGCGCCACGCAATCGCTACGCGTATCGTTAGCGGCGAGCAATCCCATAATCGCCCACGCGGTCTGCGACGGTGTGCTGGGACCGACTCCCTTGGTATTGGCATCGTCGTAAGACCCGCAAGTCTCTCCCCACCCGCCGTCTGGGTTTTGGAACATTCGCAGCCACTCCGCTGCCTGCTGCACATAGGGTTCATGCTCGTCCACGCCCATGGCTTCGAGCCCGCGCAGCACCTGCATCGTGCCGTAGATGTAGTTCACTCCCCAACGGCCAAACCACGAGCCGTCGGTCTCCTGTTCGTTGCGTATGAATTGCAGCGCTCTTTTTACGGCAGGATGATTTTTGTCGTATCCATATGCCGCCAGCATTTCCAGGATGCGCCCAGTGATGTCCACCGTTGGCGGATCGAGCATGGCGTTGTGGTCGGCGAACGGCACGTATTGAAAAACCATGCGGTCGTTATCTTTATCGAACGACGCCCAGCCTCCGTTCTTGCATTGCATGGAGAGTATCCAGTCAATCGCTCTCTGCACGGACTCGCGTTGATAGCGTCCGTTCGGATGCTCCACGCGATCGAGCGCGAGACAAACCATCGCGCTGTCATCCACGTCGGGATAAAACTCGTTATTGAATTCGAAGTACCAGCCCCCGGGCTGTCCTTGCTTATTCTTGACCTTCCAGTCACCGGCCGTGCGCACCTGTTTTTGCAATACCCAGTCCGCGCATTTCACCAGGCGTTCGTCCGTGGGAGGAATGCCACTTTCGCCCAGCGCAAAGAGAGCGTAGGCGGTGTCCCACAGAGGCGACTTGCAGGGCTGCATGCGGAAGGTATCTTCTTCTTCAATTCCAAGTTTCTCGAACTCATCCAACGCGCGAATTACCTGGGGATCGTCCACTGAATATCCCAGACAGCGGAGAGCAATAATTGCGTTGAGCATGGAGGGATAAATCGCCCCTAGTCCGTCGCTCATCTCGAAGCGTTCTAGCATCCACTTCTCAGCCTTTTTCAGGGCCATGGAGCGCAGTGGACGAATGTGTACGCGCTCAAACCAATGCGTCAGGCGATCTAAAGAAAGAAAGAAATTGCGCCAGGAGATAAGCTTCTTGTCCCAGCGTAAATGCATGCGCGACTTATCGCGTCCACCCACAAACAATTCTTCTACGCCAACTTCGTCGGGGATTTTCTTGAAAGGCTTCTTGGCATACGCGATCGAGAGGGGCACCAGAATGGCGCGCGACCACGACGAAATTTCGTAAATGTTGAACCAGAACCAGTTGGGGAAAAGAACGATCTCTGGAGGAATGGCAGGAACCGCGTCGTAATCGTATTGTCCGAAGAAGCAGAGATAAATCTTAGTGAAGGTGTTAACCTCGGTCACTCCGCCCAACTCCAAAATTTTCTTGCGGGCGTGCGCGAGAGCAGGATGATCGGCGGTGTATCCCGCGAGCTTCAACCCAAAATATGCCTTAACGGAAGCGCTGATGTTCGATGGACCGCCCGCAAAAATGCTCCACCCGCCATCTTCGTTCTGATGTTGCAGAATGTAATTTGCGGCTTTGCGGAAGCGCTCGGCGGTTCCCGTCCCCAGCAGCGTGTGCAGCAGAATGTAATCGGATTCAAGCGTGCTGTCAGCTTCGAGCTCTCCGCACCAGTAGCCTTCGGGATGTTGCTGGGAAAAAAGTTGCTGGCGCGCGCCTCGAATAGCAGCCGTGACTCGGCTGCCGAGATCATCAATCTTTCCGAAATGGAGCTGCGGCGCTCCAGGCGCTAAATAAGGGGAGGATTTATCTTCCATATTTTTAATTGGCCGTACTTAACCGGCCAAATCGTCACTTGGCTAAATCAGTCGGCGCTTACCGCACTCGGTGCGCTGGCGATTGCCTGCACGATCTCGGGTGGCAATCCAAAGCGCACGTTTTCGGGCATCACTTCGAGTTCCTGCACGTTCTTAAAGCCATTGTTGCCGAGAAACTCAACCACTTCTTCCACCAGACACTCAGGAGCGGAAGCCCCTGCGGTGAGGGCAATCGTTTTGACTCCCTCGAGCCATTCCGGCCTGATGTTGCGGAAACTGTCAATTAAATGCGAGCTGGTACCTAAATTCCGCGCCACTTCCACTAGACGATTCGAATTCGAGCTGTTGTCGGAACCGACAACCAGAAGCAAGTCCGCGTCGGATGCAACCTGCTTCACCGCTACCTGACGGTTCTCGGTCGCATAGCAGATATCCTGCGCCGCGGGACCGGTAATGTTTGGAAAGCGCAGCCGCAGGGCAGCGATGATGTCTTTGGTCTCGTCCAGGCTCAGCGTGGTCTGCGTCAGATAGGCAACGCGATTGGGATCGGGAACCGTAAGCGATGAAACTTCCTGGGGACTGCCTACAACCTGGGTAACGATAGGAGCTTCGCCCAGTGTACCGATGACTTCGTCGTGATCGCGATGTCCGATAAGGATCAGCGAGAAACCTTCTTTAGCAAACTTAACCGCCTCCACGTGGACTTTGGTTACGAGCGGACAAGTCGCGTCAATCACGCGGAGCTTACGAAGCTTGCTGGCCTCGCGCACTTCGGGGGAGACGCCATGGGCGCTGTAAATTACGCGCTCGCCGTTGGGGACCTCCTCCACGCTATCAACAAAGATCGCGCCTTTGCCCTGGAGTTCTTCGACCACGAAGCGGTTATGAACAATCTCTTTGCGCACGTAGATGGGAGGACCGAACGCCTCCAGAGCGATCCGGACGATATCAATCGCTCGCACCACGCCTGCGCAGAAACCGCGCGGCTTGAGCAGCAGCAATGTCTTCTCTTCAACAGGTGTAGCGCCTATGGACACGTTTACCCCAGTCTTTAGTGTTTGTTAAAGGATACACTTTTCCACTTTGGAATTACCTATAAAAGTACCGAAAAGTACCGCTTTGGTCAACGTAAGCTCTAGAAACGGATAGGATTAGCAGCGATTGGGGATTTTTGGGCGTTGAATGGAGCGTGCCCGGGGGCTCGAACTCCCCATCGGGTTTCCGACCCCCTATGAATTCGTCTTCAACATCTGCTCGGCGTGCTTGCGCGAAGTCTCGGTCAGCCGGGCACCGCTCAGCATGCGGGCAACTTCCTCTGTGCGTTCTTGTCCCGTGATCAGTCGCACGCTGGTTCGGGTGCGCCCTCCGAATTCCTTCTTTTCGATCAAGTAATGATGGTCGGCGAAGGTCGCGATCTGGGGAAGATGAGTAACGCAGAGGACCTGGTTCGCCTGAGCCAGGCTTTTAAGCTTTTTCCCCACTGCCTCGGCAGCGCGTCCCCCGATGCCGGTATCAATTTCGTCGAAAACCATTGTCCGCTGCGAAGTTGTGGACTTCTTCTTTCCAGCGGATGCTCTCCCGCCTGATCCCGATTCCACGCTGACCTTCAAGGCCAGCATCACGCGGGAGAGTTCTCCACCGGAGGCGATGTCTTCCAGTTTTCGCAGCGGCTCGCCGGTATTTGTGGCGATCATGTAAGCGACGTGGTCAAAACCACTGGCAGTCCAGTTCCCTGCTTCTTCAGTTCCGACTACCTCAATGTGAAAATTTGATTTGATTGCGAGATCATTGATTTCAGCCTCGACCAGACGTTCCAGCTTGCGTGCCGCTTCATAACGCTTTTTGGAAATAGTCCGCGCAGCCATCATATATTTTTCTGCTGCTTGCGCCTGCTCCGTGCGTAGTCGGTTCAGAACCTCATCTTTATTTTCCATCTCGGAGAGTTTGCGGCTGACCTCCTCGCCATAAGCAATTACCTCCGGTAGCGTGGCCCCATACTTGCGCTTCAGGCGATCAATGCCGGCCAGGCGGTCCTCGACCTCCGCAAGATGTTCGGGAGACGCTTGAATGCCGCCCGCGTAATCGCGCAGCGTCGCCCCCACATCTTCCACGCTGATGCGCGCAGTTTCGAGGGCTTCCATGGCGTCACGAAATTTCGGCTCGTAGCGAACCAACTCTTCGACGTGCTTTTGTGCGGCACGCAAAGAAGCCGATGCAGAAGCGTTGCCTTCATAGAGAAGATCAAAAGCATTCAGCGCGGCATTGTAAATTTTTTCTGCGTTGGCGAGGACGCGCTTTTCAGCTTCCAGACGCTCGTCTTCACCGGATTGCAGCTTCGCTTCCTCAATTTCTCGTTTTTGAAAAGTCCAGAGATCGAGAAGGCGCAGGCGGTCCTGCCCGCCATGCTCCAGTTCTTCGATGCGCGCTCCGATATTTTTCCAGTGCAAAAACGCCGCGGAGGTCGAGTCGCCCTGTACGCTCCCATACGAATCGAGCAATCCCAGCCTGGATTGGCCGTCGAATGACATCAAGGATTCATTCTGGGCGTGAATAATGGCGAGATGAGGAGCTAACTGCCGAAGCGCGGCGACGGTGGCGGGCTGATTGTTGACGTAGACACGTCCTTTACCGGCAGCCGAAATTTCTCGCCGCAAAATGATGGAACCATCGGCGGAATCAATTCCGTTCTTCTCGAAAATTTCAGCGATCGCTTTTTCGGATGCACACTCGACTTCAAATACCGCAGACAGCACCGCCTTTTCAGCCCCGGTACGAATTACTTCGTATGAAGCTTTATCACCCAGCAACAGCGCAAGCGCGTCAATAAGGATGGATTTGCCCGCGCCGGTTTCTCCTGTGAGCAGGTTTAGGCCGGATGCGAACTCTACCGCCAAGTTATCAATGACGGCGTAATTTTCGAGTCGCAGTTCGACGAGCACGGGCCATCCCTAGGGTGTGGAAGTTGAGCGCAGAATAGCATGGACGACAGGAAAAGATTTTCAGCAAAACGGTCGAAGTAGCGGTCTCATCCGAGCTACTCAGTAGCTTAGCCCTGCCAAGCTGCTGGGAGAGCGGAGGTACCTACTTTCGTCTCCTCTGAACAGCGGGTCTCGCGACTGCGCAAAGCCTTCCCTTTGCTTCCCCTCGAGATTACAGATTCAAAATTGTCAACTTTCCGAAGCATCAATGATGAATGGGAAATTTCGCTCCCATCTCCCTCTGTTTTCCCGTAAACGAGAGTTCTAATCGAGTCACTTTGGTAACTTGCCCGCGCGACTCGACATTCATATGCTCGCTTCTAGCCGCAATCCAGAATTGAGGCAGTATCTGGCCTGCAACACGCGCTGTCTAACGACATATCGGGGAGAAATGAAAAGTACCGCGAAACCACATCGGGACTGGGCAGGCTTCTCGCTCTTGGAGTTGCTGATTGTTCTTGCCATCATGTTGGTGGTAATCGCAATTGTGGCGCCCATGAGCGTGACGGCAATCTCAAGCGCAAGACTGCGTTACGCGGCCTTGAGCTTCGCCGGACTTATCCAGGACTCACGAATTGAAGCTGTCAAGAAAAATACTTATTACTCTATTTCACCGCGAGCGATGGCCGACGGCACCACTGCATATTACGTCGACCTGGCAGCGCCCAATGCTCGCCCGAGTACTTTCAGCACCACATATCCGTTTGCCTATATGGGCCCAACTGTGACTTGGTACTTCGGCCAGACTGGCCCGGCGCCCGCTCAAGCTGCACTGGTTACAGCTTTGAACTTCGTGCCGGAACCTGCCGGTACCGTCCCAACTTTCAATGCACGAGGCTTGCCTTGCGTTGCCACTGCTTCACTCACTTGCCCTGCCACACCCAACGTGGGGTTTGTGACGTTTGTTTCGCGGGCCAGCGCTTTTGGTGGACTGAACTGGAAGGCGGTGGCAGTTACCCCCAGCGGTAGAGTGCAGGTTTGGGGATATAACGGAACAACCTGGTTTCAGCAATAGCATGAGCAAATTGCCGATGAGTCCAAGGACAGCGAACATGAAAAGACTTCACACTGTGGCCCTAACATCTCGGACGGCACTCCCTTCTCAAGCTGGGATGTCGCTGATCGAATTGATGATTGCCATGGTCGTGCTCAGCGTCGGTTTACTGGGAGCAGTCTCCATGATTATGCTGGGAATGCAGAATAACAATCTCACCAGAACTGACACGGCATCCACGGTACTCGATCAGGAAATCCTGGAAAAGTTTTCTACGCTAAAGACATATCCCAAACCTGCCGGCTCGATAACTATTTCCGATTGCGCGCTCACAGGCGGCAATCAGCACTTGGCGTCGATCGCGGCGGCGGCCGGACCAACTGGGTCCGGGGCCGCGATCTTCACAGCATCGCCGCCCGCACCGACAGCCAGTCAAATCGGTGACATCGATTGGACCCAACCTGCTCCTACCTTGGCAACTGCCGGCACGATCGGATACGACATGATTTATCAATCTTGTGGGGGGGACACTTATGAAGTTCGCTGGAACGAAATGTCAATTGATCCAGACCCATCCAGCGGTATCAGCCGGCTTACTCTACTGACCATTTCAGCGCGTCCGCGCTCTGCGGTCGTGGCGGACGCCGCAGGAGCAACAAATCGGGCAGTCCTATACGCCAATCCGACGACAATAAAATCTCTGATTGAAAACTGACATGATGAATACAGGCCAAATCGAGAAAATCCGACGAGAGAGCCGTTCCAGTGAAATGGGCTTTTCTTTGATCGAGCTTTTGATTGTACTGACCATTCTGACAATCGTGATGGGCTCCGTCGTGCAGGTCATCAGCACGGCCACGCAGCGAAGCCAGATTGAGCAGACTAAAGTAGATCTTAGCCAGGAGGCCCGTGAGTTTGTGGATGAATTCGAGCGGGATATTCATCAATCCGGGTATCCCAATTGCAAGATGTTTAATGCCGGAGCAGCCTGCGATCTCACCAGAGATACAGTGGCTGCGGGCCTCGTAAGCGTTTCAAACACAGCCATCACCTTCGAAGGAGATGTGGATGGAGACGGAAGCGTCAACAGCATCAGCTATCGAATAGTGGACTCCGCGGGCACCTATCCTCCGACGGGCACGTGCCCCTGCACTATCCAACGCAGCCAAATTCCTAAAGTTGTTGGCACCCTTCCTATGGCGCAGGGGCCACAGCAGTGGAGTCAAGAACTTCAAAACGTTGTGAACAGCGGTAATCCTGTTGGTGGAGCGCTTTACGGCGGAGGACTAAACATTGCCGGAAATACCAAATGGGGTGGCACGAACACCGCATACTATGCAGCGGTCGCGACATTTAAAGATTTTCCGGTTTTCTCTGCTTACGATCAGAACGGAGCGAATTTAGCCCTCCCTCTCGACATCAGTGTGAGCCAGGCGACTGTAAAACCAATCGCCTCGATTCGTCTCACGCTAAATCTGCTGGGAGACGCAGTGACAGGAGTGGACTTAGCTTCCAACGTGCGTCCGGTTTTAACTCTGGTAGGTAACGGCCGAGTTAACAACAACAACTGAGGTTTCAACCATATGCAAACCCAAAGATTTTGTAGTCATCGCAGGTCGAGCTCCCGACAGGTACAAGACGCCGAGCGTGGTATCGCATTGCTCACGGTGCTGCTAGTGCTGCTCCTTGTGACCGCAATCGGATTCGGGATTCTGTTTATGGCGAACACCGAAACGGCGGTGAATGCCAATTACCGTGACACCCAAAAAGGGTTTTTCGCCATGCGCGCCGGGTTGGAAGAAGCGCGAGATCGCATGCGCTTCAACTCCAATACACCATTAACGCTACCAACCACTTTTCCCACTGCGGGCACGGCAAGTTCGATAATCTACATCACCAATCCGGCCGGCGCCGCCGATGTAGTGAGTCCGACCAACTCCGCGAACGCTTATTTCGATGACGAGTTTTGTCACGAAACCTTCACTACTCTGGTTTTAACCAATCCGGGGGCCAACATTCCCTGTGGGTCGGGATCCGCCGTACCCGCGTCCGCCGTTACGATCATTCCGAGCGTCACTCAATACACCAATACCCCAGCTGCGCTCTCCTATAAATGGGTGCGGATCACCAAGAAGCAAAACGGAAGTGTGAACAACGCGCCGGTAGATTCCACACAGCCTTTGAGCGCGGAAGTTTGTTACAGTTCGTTGACGGCCACGGAAATTCCAATCACCGCGGTACCGGGCGGTTATCCGAATTGCAACGATGCACAAGCTAACGAACAGGGAGTTTTGCCTGTTTACATCGTCACTTCTTTGGCGATTACGCCCAAAGGCACGCGAAGAATCGGGCAGTACGAGGTAGCCGGGGTAGCTATTAATCCGCCACCAGGCGCTCTTGGATTGGATGGCCCGGGAGCGACTTTTTCGCCGGCGCCAAGTTCGAACAATTTCTTCATTGATGGCGCCGACACCGGCGCGGCCGGATACACCGCAAGCGGCGGCACTGGGGCCTGTACTCCGGGGGGGCCTGCGACGGTACCGGCTATCAGCACCGGTGATGCAGCCGGTGCGGCGGCCGTAAGTGCCGGCCTGCCGCGCCCCAATAAATATACGGGTACAACGGCTGCCCCGAACGTTGTCAATGCCGGTGCCGGTGGAACCGGTCTTTACGGTGGTTCTTGGTCGAGTCCAACAACGCTAAACAATCTAGTCGCAAGCCTGGCCAACGCGGCCGACCAAACTTACACTTGTCCCATCGGATCGCCTTGCAGTCCAGCAGGAGCCGTAGGTACCAACGCCAACCCTCTTATCACCTATGTCAATGGCGATTTGAATTACGGCAATGCCTCGGGCGCTGGCGTGCTGATCGTCACCGGCACTCTCAGCATCAATGGCAACGCGAGCTTCAACGGCCTGGTGCTAGTGATAGGCCAGGGCAATTTTACAGAGAGCGGCGGCGGCAACGGCGGCTTCAACGGAACTATCTTCATTGCCAAGACCAATAGCGCTGTCTCTCCCTATAGTCAGTTGGCGACCCTTGGTTCACCAACTATCGCCTGGAATGGTGGCGGCAACAGTCAGTTTCAATACAACAG
>JBDUDA010000284.1:0-3175 GCA_040003205.1 Acidobacteriaceae bacterium
GTGAAGATGGAAGGCGCATATCACGGCCTTCACGACTCGGTAATGGTATCGGTCAAGCCATCGGAACAAGAATGGGGAACTTCGAATGTGCCGCTGCCAGTCGCGGCAAGCGCTGGGGTATCGCTGGCGGCACACGACACTCTGGTCGCCCAATTCAACGATCTGGACTCTCTGGAACAGGTTTTTAAGCAGTCCGGGGACCAGGTGGCCGCCGTCATCGTGGAGCCAGTCATGATGAATGTCGGCGTACTGCCCCCCAAAGAAGGATACCTCCAGGGCTTGCGGACCTTGTGCGACCGCTACGGGGCTTTGCTGATCTTTGATGAAGTCAAAACCTCGTCGATGAGTTACGGAGGAGCAGCGGAGTTATTCGGAGTGATTCCTGACATCGTCTGCCTGTCCAAGTCGATTGGCGGTGGCTTTCCGCTGGCGGCCTTCGCTTCGACAGCAAAAATCACTCAGGTAATTGACACTCGCAAGATGATGCATGCCGGCACGTACAACGCGAACCCAGTGGTTGTAGCCGCAGGTCTGGCAACCTTACGCGATGTTCTGAAACCTGCTGCTTATCCAGCGATGCGGGCCCTGAGCGATGAACTCGCGGATGGTTATCGTCGAATCTTGTCCGCGGCTGGCCTGACCGCCCTGGTAACCAACGCCGGCATCAATGGCGCGGTTACGTTCGGCTTGGATTCGGTTGCGAATTACCGCGAATGGACCAAGATGAACACAAAAATGTGGGAATGCTTCTGGTTCGGCATGGTCAATCGCGGAGTTATCGCGCAGCCTTACTGGTGGGATGAACAGTGGACCATTTCTCTGGCCCACACGCGGGAAGATATCGACGCTCACTTGGCAGCTCTCGAAGAAGTGAGCTCGAAAGGACTGTCATACCTATGATTGTTCTGAAATTTGGTGGGACCTCTTTAGAGTCGGCGGAAGCGATTGAGCGCATGGAATTCATCGTGCAGAGCCGATTGCCGCGGCAACCCGCTGTGGTGGTATCGGCGCTCGGCAAGGTAACTGATGGACTCCTCGCACTGGGCATGGATACGGCCGGCGGCCGTTGGAAAGAAGCTGCCGAAAGATTTGCGTGGATCCGGGACTATCATTTTAGCGTCGCCGAACCGCTGATACGGCGCGAGGACAAACTACCCCTGGAAAGATTTCTGGAGGATCACTTTTCTGAGCTGCAAGACTTATTGGATCGTCTACAGAGCACCGGCAAATTTACGCCGCAGGCGCAGGCGGCTACGACCAGTTTTGGCGAGCGGCTGTCGAGCAGAATTGTCGCGATGGCGCTGCGTAAATCGGGACTGGCAACTGCACATTTTGATTCGCGCATGCTCGTGCGTACCGATGACCAACATACCCAGGCGGTCCCTCTGCTGAACGAGACCTATAGCAGTGTTCGAAACGCCATCGCTCCTTTGCAAAAAGGAGTGTTGCCTGTGTTAGGGGGGTTCATCGGTTCCACTTCAGAGGGCGTGACCACGACCCTCGGTCGCAACAGCTCGAATCTCACTGCGGTCCTGATCGCAGCCGCATTGGACGCTGAAGAAGTCGAGATTTGGACGGACGTGGATGGCGTCTTCGAGCATGATCCCCGACAAGTGGGTGATCAACATCCTATAGGCGAACTCTCGTTCGAAGATGCTCTTGAAATGGCGCACCGTGGAGCCAAAGTTTTACATCCCGGAGCGGTTCTTCTTGCGCGCCAACATGGCATTCCCATGTGGATCAGAAATTCGCGCCGGCCGGGAGCACCTGGAACCCGCGTCGCCGGTGGCAGGGCCCTCGTGGGCGCTACTGCGATGAATGACGGCGTGCGGCAGCCCCTGGCTAGCTCTGACTAATCTTAAATACAAGCTTTGCGAACTCTCCCTGCCTAAGAAAGAGTTGGCTTAGCTCGCACCAACTCGCGCTTCAGACGCACGATGGGGGAACTTTTCGGTTTGCCGTTGATGCCTTGCGCTTCGATTGAGACGCTTAGCTCCGCAACAGTGGGATTCTCGAAGAGGTTGCGGAGAGGCAGCTCTACGCCGAAGCGATCACGTATCCGGGAAATCACCTGGATCGCCATTAGCGAATGCCCGCCCAGCTCGAAGAAGTTGTCATGGATGCCGACCGGCGAAAATTGCAGGACCTCTGACCAGATTGACGCCAGCTTTTCTTCGTTCTTCGTCCGCGGGGCTGCGAAGTCCTTTACCAAGTCATCACTCTTTTTCTTCGGGGCGGGCAGGGCCTTGCGGTCAACCTTCCGGTTGGCATTCAGCGGGATTTTCTCCAAAATTTCAAAGGCCGAGGGCACCATATAAGCGGGCAGCTTGAGTTTGATGAAGGTGCGCAAGGCGGCGACATCGATAGTCTGGCCCACGGCTGCGACCAGGTAGGCAACCAGGCCCAGATCGCCGGTAGCGAGTTCCCTCGCCACGACCACTGCCTGTTGCACAGTGGGATGTTTCCCGAGCACAGCTTCAATTTCCCCCAGCTCAATGCGGAAGCCGCGAATCTTTACCTGATTATCCGTGCGACCAAGAAACTCGACATTGCCATCGGGCAAGTAACGGGCGGCGTCGCCCGAGTTATACAGTCGCGCACCGGGCGTTCTGCTGAATGGATCAGCAACAAATTTCTCTGCGTTAAGCTCTGGCCGTTTCAAATACCCTCGCGCAACTCCGGCGCCTCCGATGTAAAGCACGCCGGGAACACCAATAGGACTGGGCTCCATGTGGCGGTCGAGGACGTATGTCTGCGTGTTGGGAAAGGGCCGCCCAATCGGCACGAAGCCCTCGCCGCGGAGCTTTCCCGGCTCAATATCCATGTAAGTGCTGTCGATGGTTGCTTCCGTGACGCCGTAGGCATTGACCACCCGGGGTTTGTCCCCACAAACCGAAAGAACAGAACGACAATCGGCAATGCTCCAGGCGTCAGAACTGCATATCAGCAGTCTCATGAAATCGAGTTTCTGTCCGGTCAGCTGTAAATGGCTCGTGAGGGTGCGCAATACAGCTGGCACGAACTCGGCGCAGTCGATTTTTTCCCGCAACATGAGCCCGTACATGCCGGCCGGGTTGAGTAGCAACTCCATGGGGCAGATCACCATCTTTCCGCCTGAGCACAGAGTGCGTGTCAGGTCGGAGCTAAACACGTCAAAAGAAAAGTTGGCCATGTA
>JBDUDA010000094.1:0-10629 GCA_040003205.1 Acidobacteriaceae bacterium
TGTTTATTGGCGGAGCGCGTTTGCGGAACTGCTAGCGGCGGCGCTGTTGCCCTTGCTTCTTCTTTGTGTTTTTCGTGCGGCAGAGGCCCCTTCAGGAAAGCGGCTGCGTGCGGTTCTCCTGCTGGGACTTGTTTTGGCTGCCGCGTGGCTGACCAACATTCCCTCCGCAGTGATGGCGACATATTCGCTGGGGTTCTTCACGCTGATGATCGCCGTCACGCGGCGGTCATGGCGAGTTTTACTGTATGCGAGCGGGGCTCTGGTGCTGGCCGGGGGCCTGGCAGCCTTTTATCTTGTGCCGGTCCTGTTGGAACAGAAGTGGGTAAACATATCGCAGGTGCTGGCCCCGGGAGTGCGTCCGGAAGACAACTTCCTCTTTACTATTCTCGACGACCCCGATCACAATGTGTTCAATCTTTTGGTGTCGCTTGTAGCTGTCTCGGAGATTGTTGTGCTCGCGGGAGCCGCCTTGTTATACGTGCGACGCAGAAATCGCGCGGCGGTCGAGTGTCAATACTTATTCGGATGGGCGGTAGGGTTGATCGTGCTCATGCTGTCTTTCACGCTTCCGGCGTGGAAGCATCTTCCGGAGCTGCGCTTCGTACAGCTCCCCTGGCGATGGTTGCTCTGCATGAACGTCGCGCTGGCACTGACGGTGACTATAGCCTGGCGCACTTGGCTTCCCAGAATAATAATTGCCCTTGCCATGCTTTCGATGATTGTACTGGCGTGGCATCGAGTGCTGCCTCCCTGGTGGGACACCTCTGGAGATATCGCCGAAATGCTCGACGATCAGAAAAGTGGAAAGGGCTACGAAGGGGTTGACGAGTACGTTCCTGCGGGAGCCGATTCCTATGAGACCAAGCAGGACGCGCCCCTGGTACAGTTCGTAGGTAGAGGCAGATCGTTTACTAAGAGTTACGCGGACGACCTGCGAATAAGCAGAACGATCTCCGCGAACGCAAAAGAATGGACCGCGGAATCGAAATCGTTCACGGCTGAAGTAAGCCGGCCCGGTACGCTGGTGCTGCGACTGTTCAATTATCCGTCGTGGAAGATCGAGGTCAATGGCGCTACCGTTGCGGCCAAATCACATTCGGTCACCGGACAGATGGAGATTCCAGTCGTCTCCGGAATCAATCGCGTGAAAATTACTTTCGTTCGCACGCGTGACCGTACGCTGGGAGTTGCGATTTCAATCATCACAGTATTGCTGTCGCTTGCGCTGCTTGCGCTCACCGGAAAGCATCGGGACCATCCCCAAGCTGCGGAGCTTCAAACCCTGCCGTGAGCCCATGCAAACCATCCTGATAGCGACGTCGAATCCGGGCAAACTGCGTGACTTCGCGGGAGCGGCAGCGAAACTTGGCGTCACAATCGCGGCGCTTCCCGATTTCGCTTCAGTGCCGATGGTTGTGGAAAATGGACTGACCTTCGAAGCGAACGCTCGTAAGAAAGCCGAAGAATACAGCAGGTATGCACCCGATCAGATTGTATTGGCCGATGATTCTGGCTTGGAAGTGGACGCTCTTGAGGGCGCGCCCGGGGTGCATTCTGCCAGGTACGCTGCCGAGGATCCGCAAGCGGCGGAATCGAACACCGACGACGACTCTAATAACGCCCGCTTGCTTCGCGAGTTGAAAGATGTTCCACCCGCGCAGCGCACCGCGCGCTTTGTTTGCGTCATTGCGGCCGCGAAGAATGGGAAAATACAGAAGGTCTGCCGTGGAACTGCCGAGGGAATAATTCTCCGTACTCCTCGTGGGACGAATGGATTCGGATACGACCCGTTATTTCATTTCCCGTCCATTCAAAAAACATTTGCTGAGCTGACTGCGGAGGAAAAAGCTGCTTACAGCCATCGGGGCGCGGCGTTTCGGAAGTTTTTGGAATGGTGTCACGCTGAAAATAATTAGTGCCGCCATTCTCTGCGTGCGCACAAAGGACGCCATCCCGGTTTATGGCTCATGACATCCTTGACTTAGTTTTTGCTCCCCAACATAATAAAAGGTCCGAATCATTCAGCTGATCCTTAAGAGGGTTCTGTGGCGCAGATTGCCAGTCATCGAGCTTCGATCAAGCCAGAACATGCTGTGGCTCCATTGCGCGCGGGCAAGGGGCATTCTTTTCTGCTCCGCCGGCTGCATTCGCTGAGCGGAATTGTTCCCATCGGACTTTTTCTGATTGAGCATTTCGTTTCGAACGCATTTGCCACGAGAGGCCCGGGCGCTTACACCAAGCAAGTCGAGTTTTTGAGTGGGTTTCCATTTGTTGTGGGACTCGAGTTGTTCGGCATCTGGTTGCCAATTCTTTATCACTCGCTTTACGGTTTTTACATCTGGTATCGCGGCGACAGCAATCTTTCAGAATACCCTTGGTCGGGAAACTGGATGTACAGCGCCCAGCGTTGGACCGGCGCCATCGCTTTCTTCTATATCGTCTGGCACACGTGGCATTTGCGTTTTAGCGGCGTTCATTTGTTGAGCCATCCCGCGTCGGCATTTGGAAAAGTTCAGGCCGAGTTTCACAATCCATTAGCGCTGGCTTTTTATGCGGTCGGAATTATTGCTGCTTCATGGCATTTTGCCTATGGGCTCTGGCTCTTCGCCGCCAAGTGGGGTATCACGGTGGGTGACAGGGCACGCGCTAGATTTGGATACGTGTGCACCGTGATCGGAGTGGCATTTGTTTTAATTGGCGCGGTCACGATGTACTCGTTTCTGAAAATCCCCCAGCAGCCCTGGGGAGAAGACGCTGCGACCACGGAGTCCGTGGTGCGGTAGCTGCAACGTAAATGTGTCGCGGCTAAAATCTCGTAAGACAGCGGGCAGATGGGAAACTGATTTCAATGGCATCAAATCCGAAGATTATTGTGATAGGCGGCGGACTCGCGGGACTTTCCGCAGTCATCAAAATCGCCGAGATGGGCGGAGAGGTGGACCTCTTCTCCATCGTCCCGGTAAAGCGCTCGCACTCGGTATGCGCGCAGGGCGGAATCAACGCCGCCAAGAATCTCAAGGGTGAAGGCGACTCGACCTGGCAACACTTTGACGACACCGTATATGGAGGAGATTTCCTCGCCAACCAAACTCCGGTAAAAGCCATGTGCGAGGCGGCACCGGGAATTATCGATCTGCTCGATCGCATGGGCGTGCCGTTCAATCGCACTCCAGAAGGCCTGCTCGATTTTCGCCGGTTCGGTGGAACGCTTTACAATCGCACCGCATTTGCCGGCGCCACGACCGGGCAGCAGCTGCTTTACGCGCTCGATGAGCAGGTGCGCCGCTACGAATCAGAAGGCAAAGTAAAAAAATTCGAGCATTGGGAATTTCTCTCAGCTGTGCTCGATTCCAATCGCGTCTGCCGTGGCATTTGCGCCATGGACCTGCGCTCCATGGAAGTTCGCACTTTCCCCGCTGACGCCATCATCATCGCCACCGGCGGCATCGGCGCAATTTTTGGCAAGTCAACTAACTCCGTTGTCTGCACTGGCTCCGCGCAATCCGCCCTTTATCAGCAAGGTTGCTACTACGCCAACGGAGAGTTTATTCAGGTGCATCCCACCTCGATTCCTGGGGAAGATAAGTTACGCCTGATGTCGGAGTCGGCGCGCGGCGAGGGCGGGCGCGTTTGGGTGCCTAAATCTGCCGGAGATAAACGGGATCCGCTGTCAATTCCTGCGAACGAGCGCTGGTACTTTTTAGAAGAGTGGTATCCAAAGTACGGAAACCTGGTCCCCCGCGATGTGGCCACCAGAGCCATCTTCAAGGTTGTCTATGAGCACAATCTTGGGATTGACGGCAAACCGATGGTGTACCTCGATCTCACCCATATTGATCGCGCGATTCTCGATCGCAAGCTGGAAGGCATTCTAGAAATTTACGAGAAGTTTGTGGGGGATGACCCGCGCGATGTTCCCATGAAGATATTTCCGGGCATGCACTACACCATGGGAGGTCTGTGGGTGGACTTCAATCAATCTACCAACATCCCGGGAATTTTCGCGGCCGGAGAATGCGAATATCAATATCACGGAGCTAATCGGCTGGGAGCGAATTCCCTCGTCTCCTGCATCTTCGGAGGCTTTACCGCCGGCCCGAACGCGGTCCGTTATGCGCGCAACCTGGCGGCGGCGCCCGGCAACGGACATTTTGAGCAGGAGCAGAAACGGCAGCAGGACACCAACTCCGGATTAATGCGAGCGGACGGCAATGAAAATCCGTTCCGCCTGTGGCGCGAGTTGGGAGAGCTGATGACCAAGGATTGCACGGTCATCCGCTACAACAAAAACCTGCAAGGCACAGATCAAAAGCTGGTTGAAATGCTGGAGCGCTTCCGCCACGTCAATCTGAGCGATCGCTCGCAGTGGGCGAACACCAGCGTGGTGTTCACTCGGCAGCTCTATAACATGCTGCAACTCGCGCGCGTAATCGCGCAGGGGGCGGCGCTGCGGGATGAGTCCCGGGGAGCGCACTATAAACCCGATTTCCCCGAGCGCGACGATAAGAATTTTATGAAGACCACCAAAGCATATTTTGCTCCGGACGCTGACGAGCCGAAATTTAAATTTGAACAGATAGATGTTTCGCTCATTCCGCCCCGTCCGCGACGATATGACGCGGTGAAATAGCGAGCAGCACCCGAGAAGGACCGATCTCAAATGGCCAAAGGTAAAACCGTAGTTTTCAAGATAAAGCGGCAAGCGAATCCTAACGACAAAGCGCGTTGGGAGGAATTTGAGCTCAATTGGCATTCTGGGATGAATGTCATCTCTTCGCTGATGGAGATCGCGGCGAATCCCGTCACCCGCGACGGTCAGAAAACTACCCCGATTACATACGACGCGAATTGCCTGGAAGAAGTCTGCGGATCGTGCGCCATGCTGATCAACGGGCGAGCGCGCATGGCATGCTCCGCGCTGGTGGATAAACTTGAGCAGCCGATTCGGCTTGAGCCATTCTCAAAGTTTCCTATCGTCCGGGATTTATCGGTTGACCGCAGTGTGCTGTTCGAAAATCTGAAGGCCGTGAAAGCCTGGGTCCCAATTGACGGCTCGTACGATCTGGGCGCGGGACCAAAAGTTTCCATTGCCGAGCAGGAGCAGGCTTATCCGCTATCACGATGCATATCGTGTTGCTGCTGTATGGAAGCGTGTCCCCAGTTCAACGAAGAGACCGGGTTCGTGGGAGCGGCGACCATCGCACAAGTGCGGCTCTTCAATACTCATCCCACAGGGTCGTCGCTCAAGCGCGAGCGACTCGATGCGCTCATGGGAGACGGCGGAATTCAGGAATGTGGTTACGCGCAGAACTGCGTGGAAGTTTGTCCTAAAGACATTCCGCTAACTCGAGCGATCGCGGAAGTTGGCGGCGACGTGATGAAACAAGCCATCGGAGACATTTTCCGTAAGTAGAGTACCCTGTCACCCGACCGACCACTTTGTTTCCCGCAGCGAATCAACGGGCGAGTGGAGGGACCTGCTTCAGTTTTAGTTCCAGCAACAAGAGCAGGTCTCTCGACTGCGCAAGGCTCCGCCTTGCTTCGCTCGAGATCACATATTGAGGCCAACAATAGGTCGAAGTCCGCTCTGGTAACCGCATTTGACGTTACTATCAGAGTCCTCGAAAGTAATGGTGAAATACGATTACCCAGCTTTCGTAACCGGATGATGTATAAGTTCTTAGCTGGAATTTTGCAGCGCTTAGCTTAAGATAATTACCTGGCAAGAATTAAGATCATTTTAAGTTTTGCAAACAGCCTTCAGCCACTTTGTGAAGAACAAGATTCAATACGCGACTTGTATCCTGCTCCTGATGGTCGTCGGGGCGTGCGCCCCCGCGTTCGGCATGCATCGCAGAATGCACGCTCGCCACGTGCATCGCGGCTTCCGCGCCCGCTTACGGCATATTTTTTGGAACCCCCTGTTTCGTCCATCCCACGAATCGTTGCTGCGCCAGAACGAAGAGATTGATCGCCTCGACCTGCCGCGCATTCAGGATGACGACGAACTGGAGCGCTTGAAGTCGAGCGAAGATTTGGTTCCAATTGTCCCGAGCCTGACTTTGCGAATTGATCCACGTCTCGATCCTGATCGAAGATATTGCCGTCCGTTCACGCGCGACTTTCTTGAAGACATAAGCGAGGCCTATTACAGGCAGTTCCACCAGCAAATTCAGGTGAATTCCGCGGTGCGCACGGTGTTGGTGCAGAAGAAGCTTCGCCGTCACAATCGCAACGCCGCTCCTGAGTTCGGCGACACCGCCTCATCGCATCTCGCGGGAATCACCGTGGACCTTCAGCGGCGCGGCATGTCGCGCGCCCAGGTTAAATGGATGGAGCAATATATTGTTCCCCTGAAAGCCGAAGGCTTAGTTGAGCCCGAAGAAGAGCGCCATCAGTGGGTATTTCATATTGCCGTTTCAGGACGCTACTCCGAATGGCGCGAATCGCAGATGCTGGCAAACCAGACGGAACTGGAACAGGACACCGATTCGGATGCGATCACGCTCTCGAGCAATCGGGCTGCGCAATAATCTTTCGGCCCGACTTCATTCGCCGCGCCGCCAACTTTTCTCTAAAATCTTCTGATCATGATCGTTCTCATGGCAGGGTTGCCCGCGACAGGCAAGAGCACCCTATGTCGGGCGCTGGCATTGCGACTCGGCGGCAGCGTTCTCGATAAAGATATTGTTCGCGCTTCCCTGTTTTCTCAAACAGACATTGAATACTCCACCGCACAGGATGACTTTTGCGTGAACACTATGCTGGAAGCTGCGGCCTTCACTCTGCAACAAAATCCTCGGCGGATGATTTTTCTTGATGGACGTCCATTCTCGCGTCGCTATCAGATTGATCAGGCAATTGCGGCAGTCGAGATTCTTAAACAGCCATGGCACATTCTGGAATGCGTGTGCTCCAGCGAAACTGCCCATGAACGGCTCGCCGAACAATCGGCCGAGGGCCTCCATCTTGCGGGCAATCGCGACTATAAACTTTACGAGCGAGTGAAGTCTGAGTTTGAGCCGATCACGCTTCCAAAAACTGTGATTGATACAGATCGTCCGATCGAGCAGTGCGTCGCGCTGGCATCCTCGGTGCTGATGGGAGACCGGCCCAGCGGCACTTGACCGGGGCACCCACGGCATCTCGGGATTGAAGCGTATACAATTCCTCATCTGAATAAACCAATGACAATCTCGCAGCGCTCGGCGCCGTACCGCGCCATCGTTTCTCCGCTCACCGTCCTCATCGTGCTCTCTTGTCTCTCTGCTCTTGGGACGGCACAAAACATTGCTGGAGATGCAACCCCAGTCAGTGCGCGCGCTCAAGCCATCCACAACTCCGCAATCATCGTGGACACGCATGCTGACACCCCGCAGCGGTTTCTGGATGAAGGCTTCGATATCGGCAACAGCGACGCTAGAGACATCGGACATATCAGTCTCGACAAGGCCAAGGCCGGCAATCTGAGCGCGGAATTCTTCTCAATTTGGGTCGAGCCGGAAACCAACCAGGGTGTGTTCGCGAAGCATACTTTTGACTTGATTGATTCCGTATACGAACAGGCGGCTCGGCATCCAGATCGCACGGTGATGGCATTTTCGGTGGCGGACATCCGGCGCGCTCACGAGCAGAAGAAATTCGCGGCGCTGATGGGGATCGAAGGCGGACACTCCATCGAGAACGATCTGCATCTGCTGCGCGATTTCTATCGTCTGGGCGTCCGCTACATGACGCTGTCGTGGTCAAACACGAATGAGTGGGCCGATTCCTCCGGCGATATCACCGATCCGAAGATCGAGCACCACAATGGACTGACCGATTTCGGCAAGCAAGTCGTGCTCGAAATGAATCGCCTCGGGATGATGGTGGACATCTCCCACGTAGCCGACAAGACTTTCTGGGACGTGATTGCGATCACCAAGGCGCCAGTAATCGCATCGCATTCTTCCGCGCGCGCACTCACGGATATGCCTCGCAATATGACGGACGACATGTTAAAAGCCGTGGGCAAGAATGGCGGAGTTGTGCAGGTGAATTTTTATGCGGCATTTATTGATCAGAACTACGCTACCGCGTCCAACGCTCAGAGGCCGCAGAGTGAAGCGGCCATTCACGATTACATCGAAAAGCGCAAGGCCGAAGGCAAAAGCGTGAGCTACATTGAAGTTGATCGTATTAGCCGCGAGTGGGCGGCGAAGATTCCGCGTCCGCCGCTGAAGTCGCTGATTGATCATATTGACCACGTTGCGAAAGTTGCGGGCATTGACCACGTCGGCTTGGGTTCTGATTTCGATGGCGTTAGCGGGGCAACCCCCGTGGGCATTGACTCCGCTGCTGATTTGCAGAAAATTACACAGGCGCTGCTCGACCGCGGATATCCCGCGGAAGACATCAGAAAAATTCTCGGTGGCAACACTTTAAGAGTATTTGGTGAGGTGGAGCGAATCAGCCGCCAGCTTTCAAGCGCGAAATCTGCTTCCCTGACGGCTAAGTAAATCGTGCTTTTCTGTCGTACAATTCAAGTTCGCAAAACTTATATTGGCCTTTCGGAAGATCCAGGACGCTGAGACCAGCTTCGCTGGTCAGGGTTAAAAATAATCAATCATTTTCAGGAGTGAATTATGCGCAGATTCTCCATGATTTGTTCGACCGTGCTGCTGGCTTCTCTAGTCGCGATGTCGCAGACTGCTCCAGCTAGAAAGCATGTGGCTAAAAAACCTGCGGCCGCTGCACCGAGTTTGGCGGTCGGTGCCCAGCCTACAGCTGTGATCGATACCACGGCGGGCAAGCTCAACTGCACGCTGTTTCCAGACAAGGCGCCGCTAGGCGTGCAGAATTTCATCGCGCTATCCAAAGGCACCAAAGATTGGACGAGCCCGGCCACTCATCAGAAGAAACACGGCGTCCCTCTCTATGACGGAACAATTTTCCATCGCGTGATTCCCGGCTTCATGATTCAGGGCGGCGACCCTAAGGGAGACGGCACTGGCGATCCAGGATACGCGTTTAAGAATGAGACCTCGCCCGATCTCGGCTTCGATCGTCCCGGACGCCTGGCATACGCAAATGCAGGCCCCGGCACGAATGGCTCGCAATTTTTTATTACCGAGAAGCCCTATCCCAGCTTGAATGGCGGATACACGCTGTTCGGACAATGCGATGACGCTAGCGTCGCGCTGGTGAAACAGATCGCCGAGATGGGACGCGATGGCAATGATCGTCCTTATCGCCCCGTGAAGATTAATCATATCACCATAGGGGGAACGGGCAGTTCGGGTGGTGCGACGGCGAAACGTACAGCAGCTAGAGCGGGAGCGGCCAGAAAAGTTGCGCCGAAGAAACCCGCGCCTAAAACTGCTCCAGAATAAGAATCGCCTGCGGATTTTGCATTACACATTTTTAATAGCAGTTACTAGTGAAAGGATTTTTTTATGACTCGTCAGCCCGGCACTTATGCAGTTTTCGATACTTCAGAGGGACAGGTGGTATGCCGCCTGTTTGAAAAAGAGGCACCCAAAACCGTGCAGAACTTCACCGACCTCGCTGAGGGAACGCGCGAGTGGACCCATCCTACCAGCCGCAAAAAGAGTTTGGACCCGTTGTACAACGGCACAATCTTTCATCGCGTGATTCCGAATTTCATGATTCAGGGCGGAGACCCGCAAGGTACCGGCATGGGAGGCCCCGGATATCAGTTCGAAGACGAAACCAAAGGTTCGCCTCACAAGTTCGATAAAAAAGGCAAGCTCGCCATGGCGAATGCCGGTCCGAATACGAATGGGTCGCAATTTTTTATTACCGTCGCGGAGACTCCGTGGCTTAGCGGCAAACACACCATCTTTGGAGAAGTCGTGGAAGGTCAGGATGTTGTCGAGAAAATTGTGAAAGTGCCGTCGAAGCAGGATAGACCGTTGAAAGACGTGGTGGTGAAATCGGTGAAGATCGAGCGAGCGTAGTTACTTTCTCGTGAGCAGGGGGATCGGCTTTTGTTCTGCGATCTGAAAAGCAGGTCCCTCCACTACGCTTCGCTCCGGTCGGGATGACAGCCCGGGGGACAGTTCTTCAAGTGTGGCGCGCCAGTGTGGCGCGGGCGCCCTCGCCCGCGAATCTAGTATGCCCTCACCTAGAAAATTGCCGTTTTGACTAAACCCCAATCACACCAACCAATTCCTTAACCGCCGCCACGCTCTTATCTAGTCCAGCTTTCTCTTCAGCGGTGAGCTTGATCTCGATGATCTGCTCCATTCCCTTTGCGCCCAGTTTTACGGGGACGCCTACGAACAGGCCCTTCACACCATACTCGCCATCGAGATAGGCGGCGCAGGGCAGAATTTTTTTCTTGTCTTTCAGGATGGCTTCCACCATCTCGGTGGCCGCCGCTGAGGGCGCGTAGTACGCGCTTCCGGTTTTGAGATACTTCACGATCTCCGCTCCGCCGTCGCGGGTACGCTGGACGAGACGCTCGATGGTGGCCGCATCCATTAATTCTGTAATCGGAATACCCGCAACTGTCGAATAGCGCGCGAGCGGCACCATGGTGTCGCCGTGTCCGCCCAACACAAATGCGGTGACGTTTTCTACGCTGACTTTTAATTCCTGCGCGATGAAGGCACGGAAGCGCGCGGA
>JBDUDA010000095.1:0-10622 GCA_040003205.1 Acidobacteriaceae bacterium
TAAAGCCGCGATAATTAAATCCGACTTCAACGCGGCTCTGAAGAGCCGCTCTTCCGCGTTAACAATGCCAATCGCGGTCGAATCCTAGAAACCCGCCTCGTTTGCCACGAGATTCCGAAAATTTAAGACCCCTGATTGAAGAGTCTCCGTGGAAGAGCGGCCATTTATGGCCGCGTGAGCACGCACGAGACGTCCGCCCTTTAGGGCCTGGGGCTAAAGCCGCGATAATTAAATCCGACTTCAACGCGGCTCTGAAGAGCCGCTCTTCCACGTTAACAATGCCAATCGCGGTCGAATCCTAGAACCCGCGCTCGTTTGCCACGAGATTCCGGAAATTTAAGACCCCTGATTGAAAAGTCTCCGTGGAAGATCGGCCATTTATGGCCGCGTTAGAGCGCACGACACGTCCGCCCTTTAGGGCCTGAGATCGAAGGGACTAAAGCCCGCAGGAATGAAATTATCTCTAGTGCGGCTCCAAGAGTCGCTCTTCCACGTAGGACCGATGCCCTTCTTAATTATCCGCCGCGCTAGGATTAGCTTCGCCACTTCAGCGCTACCGGACCAGCCATGGGATGCTTCATCTCGCTGCCGCTGCGGCGTGATTCGAGATATGCGGACTTCAATTGGAAATACCATTTCGCGGGGCGGTCGGCATCGTCTATCAGCATCAGGTGAGGATTGTGTTTTAATCCTCGCGCCTGATCTTCCATAGTCTGGCGGTCCTGCTCGACGAATTTCGCGAAGACAAATTTCAGCAGCTCCGGTCCCAGCGGCATCCAACGGAAAATATTCCATGCGGCTACCACGTCAATCCGGCTGAGGCTGCGGGTGATGGGTGTTACAGTCGTCAAACTTGAAAACCAATATTTGCCCGCGCGAATAGTTTCCAGTCGCAAGTTCGGCAGAACAAAATCGATCGTCGTAGTGATGGAATCGGCGTCCGCGTAAAGCCGCAGCAACTTATAGGGCGCGCTGTTTGAACTGGGAGTGTGCGCGCTCATGCGGAATCCATTTGGAATCGGCTCGAAGTTCTTCCGTTTCTCGTGGATGCTCTGGCGCGAGCGCCACCACCATGCCTGATGCACGAATGGCCCGTGCGCCGGGTCCATCAGTCCGATGATGCCGTGGTCCACGTTGCATGGCAGGTCGGCGGTCAGGCGTGCAGTTTTGTATTTGTCGCTGAAGGTTGGAATTCGCGGCGCAGTAGTTGAAGGCGCGACCGCCTGGGTGAATCCGGCGCTCGCGGGCTTCGGTTCAGGAATAAAAACCCATATGAAATCGTCCTGCTCCTGGCAGGCATAGCTGCCGGCATAGATGCGATCTACTTTTAGTTTCTGATCGGCGGTCAGCGATGGAATCAGTTGACACTGCCCGCTCTGCGCATCGAACTTCCAGCCGTGATAACTGCACTCCACCTCCTTGCCGTCAAAGCGTCCGCAGGATAGCGGCATGCCCCGATGCGGACAGGCATCGTGCAGCGCGAATGGAATTCCCTTCGCATCCCGCCCGATGACAAGCGGACTTTCGAGCAGCATGGTTTTGCGAAGACGTCTTCCACTGACCTGCTCGCTGGGCAGCGCGCGATACCAGAATCCAAAAAGCATAGCGGAGTCGGGAGCTTCGCGCTGCGGTGAAGTCGCTGTGTCTTCGAAAGCTGGCATCAATTCGTGGCGAATCACGGCCAGCGTATCACAGTGAGTTTAGATTTTCGGAGAGCGCTGCGGAAACATAAGCCAGACACTACACAGAAGAAGTGGTCAAAACGGAGGGCAGGAATCGCGCTGAGTCCAACGGGACGCCGCGCGATTCCTGCATGTGCCCATGCCTGAGCACAGTCTTTATTATTAAACTCTCTAACTAAATCGCCGCAGCGCCTACTTCCTGATTGCGGATGCGAATCACTTGATCAACTTTCGACAGGAAGATTTTCCCATCGCCGATCTTGCCAGTGGAAGCAGTCTTGATGATGGCCTCAACCGTCGCATCCACCAGATCGTCCGGCACCACAACCTCGATCTTCACCTTCGGCAGCAAGTCCACGCTGTACTCTCTGCCGCGATAGATCTCGGTGTGTCCTTTTTGCCGGCCATGGCCGCGCACATCTGAAATGGTCATACCCTGCACGCCCAAGTCGGTGAGAACCTCTTTAATTGATTCGAATTTCGAGGGCTGAACTATTGCTTCGATTTTTGTCATTTTTTCTGTCCTCTCAGGTTGCTAAATTGTAGTCCGGATAAGGGCGGAAGTTTTCCGCCCCCGCCGGACTGATTCAGCCAGGCTACTTAGTCGCAACCCGAGGCAGCGGTTGCATCGCGATGCTGGCCTTCATCTCGGCTACGGGAACGTGCTGCGACATGCCAGCCGGCGCTCCCAGCGCGGAGATCACGTATTCCGGATAAGCCGAAATTCCGTGCTCGTGCAGATCGAGGCCATAAAGCTCGCCCTCTTCCGAAACTCGCAGCAAGCCCGCGGCGTTCACTGCGTACATCACCGCCATGGCTACCGCGAATGTTGCCGCGGTAATCGTGGCGCTGCCGATCGCCTGCGCCACCAGAACTTGCGTTCCTCCACCGTAAAAAAGTCCTTTCAACGCGGTGGAATTATCAGGACCAGTCGGTCCGCTGGCCCCATATTTTCCGCAAGCAAACAGGCCGAGAGATATCGTCCCCCAGATTCCGCAGATCCCGTGGACCGGCACCGCGCCAATGGGATCGTCAATTCTCAGCCACTCCAGCAACTCCACACCCAGCACCACGATCACGCCGGAAACCCCGCCCAACAAAATTGCCCCAGTCGGAGTGACCCAGTAACACGGACAAGTAATGGCGACCAGGCCGGCGAGAAATCCGTTGGTAGTGAATCCCGCGTCCCATTTCTTGCTCGACATGTAGGCCCAGAACATCGCGGTTAATCCGGCGGCGCAGGCTGCCAGCGTGGTGTTGGCGGCGACGCGTCCAATGCCCTCGAAATCCATCGCCGAAAGAGTGCTGCCAGGGTTGAATCCGTACCATCCAAACCACAGGATTAACCCGCCGCTGACCGCGATGGTCAAATCGTGTGGAAGCATGGGGGCTCCACCGTCACGCTTAAATTTGCGTCCCAACCGAGGCCCAAGCACGATTGCTCCCGCAAGCGCGATAAATCCTCCAATGGTGTGGACTACTGTGGACCCGGCAAAATCGTGAAAGCCCGTCCCCAACGATGGAAAGAAATGTCCATCGCTTCCCATGAGCGCGAGCCAGCCATCCGGCCCCCAAGCCCAGTGGCCAACAATTGGATAGATGAAACCGGAGACGGCGACGCTATAGAGAAGATCGCCGACGAATCCGGTTCGGCCAATCATTGCGCCTGAAGTGATAGTGGAGCAGGTATCCGCAAAGGCGAACTGAAATAGCCAAAATGCCAAGAACGCCACGCCGCTGGTTTCATAAGTTGCCGGAGCGTTTTGCAGAAAGAACCAGTGATATCCGATGAAGCCGTTGCCGTGGCTGAACATAAAGGCAAATCCGAACGCATAGAAGAGGATGCCGCAAAGGCATGTGTCCACCACGCATTCCATCAATACGTTTACGGTTTCGCGGGAACGGCAGAATCCGGCTTCGAGCATGGTGAAGCCGACCTGCATGCCGAACACGAGGAAAGCTGCTATCAATGTCCAAGTCGTGTTGATGGGGTTTACGACATCCGCGGCTTTGACTTCCGGCGCGGCGGTCTGCGCATAAACGTGGCTGAAGAAGACGCCGGAGATCACAAAGCCGATGAGCAGCACTAATCCAACGCCCATGGCTTTGCCCGCAAAGACGAGTCGTGCGTAGCGCCGCCATTCCGGTTCGCGCATCCGGCCCGCTAGACGCGAGAACTTTTCCGATAGAGACAGCCTCTTGCTCTGTTTCCCTGCAAACATAGGGCGTTGCTCCTTGTTTAGAATTTCTGACTAGATTTTTCTAAAAATGAACCGTGAATCACCCGCGCCGCCCTCTTACTTGGCCTCGCGAGTGTCGAACATAAAAACCACTCCGGCGGTCATGGTGTTTTGTGAACTTACCGGAAGTCCATTTCCCTTCAGGAACGTCGGATGGTCCGAACTGTCATGCCGAAATTCGAGACGGGTAAGCATGTGGCTGGCGATGGTGCGTTCGAGCGTGCCGGTAATTCCGTTAAAGGTTTGCGCAGTTGCGGTGGTGAATCCATAGGGATCGTCGTAGTACTCATAGCGCGCCGCCAACGTGTATTTTGGAGTCGCTACATATTTTACGTAGCCCGCGACGCCGGTCCAGTACACAGGATTCGCGATTCCAGCAACACGATCGCCGTGACCGTAGTCGTAGTTCGCCATGAACGACATCTTGCTGGTGGGCGAGTAAGTCACGACCGTATCCCAGAGCTGACGCCAGTTTGAGTTGTTATCGGTCAATTCGGGACCTGCCATATAGTTTTGGACAAATCCAAACTTCTTATTCGGAGTCCATCCCAGGCTTAGCCCGTACGTTTTGCCAGTATTGTTGTCCACCACATTGTTCCAGCCATTGACCACAAAACCTGTCAACGAATACCTGTCGTTGAAGGCGTATTTCGCTCGCAGGCCGTAGTGAAAGTATGGGATGGCGTACGAGAACAGCAGACCACGTGAGTAGTTCCAGTTATCCTTGGTCTCAATCACCTCAGCGCCGTGAGGAGTGACAAATTTGCCAGCGTCAATTTGCAGGCCCTTGCCGACGGGTGCGAGGTATGAGAAATACGCCTCTTTCAAATATTGATCGAAGCCCAAGCCGCCCGGGTCAGTTCCGTTTACAGCGTTGATTGCCTGGCCGAAGCCTAGCGCGACGTGATATCCGGTGCGGCTGTTAGTGGCGTCGGGAGCTTTGTCCACCACAAGCTCAACCAGGCTCAGGGCGAATTGGTTCGACGCAGTATCGAAACTGCGAAAGCCATTGGTGCGAGAGGATGGTTGGTTGGAGTTGTAGTTGTAATAAAGGTCTACGAAGCCACTGAGCGACGTTGGGCCGAGCAGGCTGGAGATCGTTGGAGGCCCTGCGGGGGCCGCTCCCGCCGCTGGCTGCGCCACGAGATTTTGGGTTGGGACTGCCGCCGCAACCGCCGGCGCGGCGGTTGGAGTTTCTTCCTTCTTGCCTGCAGCAATTTCGGCTTTCAGGTCAGCCAATTGTTTTTCTAAATCTTCCACTCTGCGGTTCAATCCCGCGGAAGTCTGACTGTCAGTGCTTTCGGTTTGCGCATTACCAACAACCGGAGCGGCGAGCCAAAGGCCCATGGCCAACGCGGCGTACATGGAAAATCGTGACAAGTAGAGGCTCTGCATAAGTAGAAACTCTCTTTTCCTGGGAACTAGCCGCTAAGCTCAACGTTGGGGTGTTGCGACAGTCACAGCAAGGTATGCGGTTTATGACGTGCCGTCCAATTCAATGTTTTTCTCTGGTGCATTCAAAAATCTTTGAGAACTTAAATCTATGGAGCTCATAAGAGAAAATTTTGCGCGTTGAAAGCAATGGCTCAGAAAGCGGGATTTGCCGTAACGTCGAACGAAACTTGAATGAGGTGGATTCGTTTTTCAATCGGAGTTCGGGATGGGATTTGATTGAAGTCTGAATCTACCGAGGCCAGATTCAACTTGCGCGGTCGTCGAAAGCAGGTCCCTCCACTTCGGGCGGGAGGACAGTTTTTATTGATTCCGGATCTCTGCCGTCCAGAGGGATCACAGCGACTGCTCCGAGCAACCTGCGAACCGACTCTAAATAATTATCTTGCAACAAGTTACGCCGATTACCATGGTGGTTCAGCACCCCTTTGTTCATTGTTCTCCTGGTGTTCCAGAACTATAATGAACTCACTCTGGTTTAGGTTCTCCCCACAAGGTTCCGGGTAGGCAATTAGCGGCGGTAGTGTATCCGCTTGAAAGAGTCTTTCTTTACCCGGCTATGCGAAAGCACTGGCAGCGCGTTTTGATGGCTGTGACCGCGACCTCCTTCATCTACTTATCTTCGCCCCTCTACGCTCAAATTGTGTCGAGCGGCACGAGCCAGATCCTCACAACGCAGATAGACGCTAGCGGACACAAGGTTTATGAGAACGACTTCGTCCGCATGCCGGTAAAAAGACCGCTCCAGTTGTCGCGTCCGAGAGCGCTGGTATTTTGGAGTGTCACTGACCACCGTTACAAGCCGGTACCCACCGCGAATTTTAGGGCTGCACGCTCGGCTGCGGCCGAGGTAAACGAATTGCTGAGACGCGACTCCGCGAGGAGCGCTTCCCCAGCCCAGATTGTGAGCTACTCCCGCGGAGCGTCTTTTACGCAGCAGCAGGTTGACGCCGCCATTGAACAGGCCGCAGCCCGCCACAATGTTGACGACAGCCTGGTGCGCGCCGTAATCAAGGTGGAATCAAACTTCAATCCCAACGCAGTTTCCCCTAAAGGCGCGATGGGATTAATGCAGCTAATGCCGCAAACGGCGCGCCAACTGAATGTTTCCAATCCCTTCGATCCGCAACAAAACGTGGACGCCGGGGTTCGTCACTTGAAGAGGCTCATGGAAAGTTATGGAGGCGACGTCCGGCTGACGCTGGCCGCCTACAACGCCGGCGCGGGCGCTGTGGCCCGCAGCGCTGGGGTGCCGCATTTCGCTGAAACTCAAAATTATGTCAAGCGAATCAGCGAGTTATACTACGGCGGCAACGTCCCCCGCGGACGCGCGACCGTCAGCCCTTTTCGCGAGCCCGTCCGCATGCAGCGGGACGCCCGAGGGGTTCTCTACATCAGCAACACCGATTGACCGCCCGCATCTTAATATAGGCATGCTGTCTTTAGGCGTGCTTTCAAACCTTCAAAATTACGGACCTGACAATTGAAGACTTGTCACCGAAGACGTGGCAGAGTTCGGAGCGGAGTGGTGAGCATTGTTCTGCTCTCGCTTCTGTCCCTCGCCCTGCCTCTCGGCGCGCGCTCTCACAAGCCTGACAGCTGGGCCCGCACACAATTCGAAGCGGGCGAGCACCTGAGAACCGCACTGAACGAACGCGCGGCCGGTGATCGCACCCGCCATCGCTATCAGCAGGTGATCGATGCCTATCGTCGCGTTTACTATGGCTCGCCGGCTTCTTCCAAAGCGGACTCGAGCGTGGTCGCAGTCGCCGAACTCTTGCTTGAAATGGGGAGGCAATACGACGACGAAAAGCTGCTACACTCCGCGATCAGCCAATACGAATTCCTGCGGCGCGAATATCCCGGAAGCAAATACCGCTTCGACGCCCTGCTCACGATGGGCGAAATCCATAACGATCTCAACGAAACCGGCAAGGCTCGCGAAATCTTTCAGGAATTCTTGCGGCGCTATCCTCGCAACGAGTTAGCCAAAGATGCCCGCGCAGCCCTGGATGAACAGCCCGCGCAGCGTGCGAGTGCAAAAACTTCAGAATCCGCAAGCTCTAAGCAGGATGCGGACGAGCAAGAATCTGGCGAGGATCCGAGTGTGGGCTCCTCGAATGTCGGTTCAGCTTCTAAAGCCGCGCTCAAGTCGGAGCCATCGCCGGGTAAGATCCCGCACGTCACCGCGATTCGGCACTGGTCGACTCCAGACTACACGCGTGTCGCGATTGACCTGGACAGCGACATCAAGTTCGAGTCGCAGCGCATCGAGCATCCCAATCGCATTTTCTTTGACCTCTTAAATGCCAAGCTGGCAGGATCGCTGGTGGGCAAGACATTCAACGTCGACGACGAATTTCTCAGCAAGATTCGAGTGGCACAATTTCAACCGGGAAAGACCCGTGTCGTGCTCGAAGTAGGGGAAGCGCTGGAATACGATGCCAACCTGCAAGCGAATCCGCCGCAACTCATCATCAACATTCATGCGCCGCTGAAGGTTAAGACGAATTCGTTAAAAGAGGTAGCATCACGGCGAGACTTACCGGGCTCCATCCCCTTAGATACCCCGATGCCAGTCTTGCAGAACGCAGCAGCCAATCATTTTCCCGCAACCACTGCCGCTGCCCTGCCCGCAGGTCCGAAGCTGATCGGGCCCACGAGAAAAATCGTTGAGGCAGACGACGATACTCCGGAAATCCCAGCTAAATCGGTCCGCCCCTCGAAGGGCAGTCAGATAAAAACCGCAGCCAGCCGCGTCAGGGAGATGCAGACGCGCGAAGCGAAGCCCACCGCCGGCGGCAACCGCTCACTGATTCGCGCTCTCGGACTGAAAATCGGCAAGATCGTGATTGACCCCGGCCATGGTGGCCACGATACCGGCACCATCGGACCGAACGGTCTGGAAGAAAAAGATCTCGTGCTCGATGTAAGCCGCAGGCTTGGTAAGTTGCTGGAGGGGCGCATGGGCGCCGACGTAATTTATACCCGCAGCGACGACACCTTTATTCCGCTTGAGACTCGAACTTCGATTGCAAATCAGGAGCAGGCTGACCTATTTGTATCCGTCCATGCAAATTCCAGTCATGATGAGGACGCTCGCGGGGTTGAAACCTACTATCTGAACTTCACTTCATCGTCCGAGGCCTTGGACGTGGCAGCACGCGAAAACTCGGCGTCAGAAAAATCAATCCACGAACTGCAAGACCTAGTCAAAAAGATCGCGCTGAAAGAGAAGATCGAAGAGTCGCACGAGTTCGCCTCCGACGTGCAGAAGGCCCTTCACAGCGGGCTTGCCGCCAAAAGCCCAGGCATCCGCGATCGGGGAGTGAAAAAAGCGCCATTCGTTGTGTTGATTGGTGCAAATATGCCGTCGATACTCGCGGAAATTTCGTTCATCAGTAATCCCGGAGACGAACGCCATCTTCAAAGCGCCGAATACCGCCAACGGATCGCGGAGTCGCTCTATCGTGGCATTTCAAAGTATGTTGGCGGATTAAGTGGCGTGAAAGTAGCCAGCCGGTTGAGTCGGAACGCGACCCAGTAGGGGCGTCACTCGTGTCAGTTGCAATAGGGATTCCTCACTCCGTTCGGAATGACGATGTTTGTTTAGAGTATCGGTGCCAACAAGCAGGTCCCTCGACTGCGCTCGGGATGACATTTTCTTGGGAATAAAAAGCCGCCAAAATCCAGTCATTCCGAGCGCAGCCGAGGAACCCCTATTCCCTCCCACACGTCCGCGCCCCATCGCCACTGCCCTTCTGGAAACTTTCCCTTCCCATCTGTAGTCTAAGAAGTAGGGAAGTTCTCCTTCATGCGACTTTCGAAAAAAATCCTCGCCGCGGTTTCTGTCGTTTTCGTCGTAATGCCGGCTTTTGCGGAGCCGGCGTCGTCCTCAATCCTTCCGAAGCAATTCGCCGGATGGCAGGCCAGTTCAATCAAGACCAGTCAGGACTCCGCCGACGCCGATCCCGTCAATGCCGATTTATTGAAGGAATACGGCTTCTCAGATTTCGAATCTGCCACCTACGCTCGTCCAGACGGGCGCAAGGTCATAGTGAAGGCTGCGCGTTTTGCGGATGCCAGTGGCGCCTACGGAGCTTTCACCTACTACAAAATGCCGCAAATGTTAAAAGAAACGGTGGGCGATCAAGGTGCCTCGCTCAACGAACGCGTGCTTTTTTATCGTGGCAATGTCGTTGTGGATGCCGTTTTTCAGCATCTTTCAGCAATGTCGGCGGCGGAGTTGCGGGAGTTATCCGGCCTTCTACCGGCGCCCGCCGATAACGCGAAGAGCCTTCCTGGACTTCCCGTCTATTTACCACGCCAGTCTTACGTGAAGAACACGGCAAAATATGTGGTCGGCCCCGTGGGGCTGCGGAAGATAAATGCCCCCATCTCAGCCGATCTTGTGGACTTCAACCTCGGAGCTGAGGTTGTGCAAGGAAATTACAGCACTTCAGGCGGCGAAGCGACCCTGCTGATGATCGAATATCCCACGCCACAGATTGCCGCAGAGCATCTCCGAAAGATCGAGGCTGCAATTCAGTCGCACTTGCAAGCAGAACGCGGAGATGCGCCCAGTCCGCTAGCTGCGCGCCGTACCGGACCGATAGTCGTCGTGGCGGCAGGCCCACTGTCGCAGAGTGAGGCCAAGTCGCTGGTCGCCTCAGTGAACTATGAGGCCGACGTGACGTGGAACGAGAACACCCACTTCACTCGCAAAGACAACGTCGCGAATTTACTGGTCAACATCATTGTGCTCAGCGGCATCATCTGTGGACTGGCTCTTGTGGCTGGAGTGGCCTTCGGCGGGATCCGAATCCTGGTAAAACGTTACTGGCCGGAGAGAGTTTTTGATCGTGCCGACGAGATGGGGTTCATTTCGCTCCACTTGGCATCGAGCAACCATGAGGCTCCGGAACCGCACGTAAGTACCTCTATCAAGACCAGTTAAGCCGTAAAACCGCTGTCCGTCTCAAATTGAGTCGGCTTTTCGGCCTGTTGACCGATCACGTAAACTATTGAAAATAAAGATATTTATTTCCGAAAAATCCCTTGACACCCCGATTTCCGGCTCATAAGATTTCGCCAGAAAGTTTTGACGGTTTAAACCTCCGTTAGGACTATTCTCCCTTGAAAGAAGAGGCCGCCTTTTGCCGGGCGGCCTCTTCGTATTTAGCCTACCCGGCACATCTAAGGGATAGCCGAACTCGAGATTATTCACTTGACACAACTCAACTTTAAG
>JBDUDA010000096.1:0-10607 GCA_040003205.1 Acidobacteriaceae bacterium
TAGGGGAATGAAATCGACTCGGAAAGACCTAAGGAGAGTACGGCTGCGGACGCTTACTGTAGCTGAAATAGAAATAAATAACCTGATGGGTTCCCTGAAGCCCCGCCCCGGCGAAATCTCGATGTTTGAATATTCCTTACAGGAGCGCGAACGCGAACGTCAGAAGCCTGAAAAGAAGCCAAATGATCGGACTGGCACTCGCAGTCGAATTCGCAGCTGAAAACTCTACTTAAGCGTTGGCAGCTTCCTCGTTCCCCAGCGGCAAAAAGTATTGCGTCCCTTTGATCGGCTCCGAAACTTTTTTCAGCAGCTGCTGGAGGTCTTCATTCCGTTCCACGAAGTCTATTTCTGAGGTATTCACAATCAGCAGATCCGACGAAGTGTAATGAAAAAAGAAGTGGTCATAGGCCTTAATCACTTCCTCGAGATAATCCTCGTTTAAGGCTTTTTCTCCCGGCGCATTCTTTTTCTTCAGACGTTTCTTGAGAACTTCTGGACTGGCCTGCAAATAAATTACGAGGTCGGGCGTGGGCAGTTGCTCGCGGAAATGATTGTAATAACGGTTGTAGGTGTAGAGCTCCTGGTCGGTGAGGTTGAGGCAGGCAAATAATTTATCTTTTTCGAAGATGAAATCTGTAATCACGGTTTTCTGCGATTGTGGGCCCAAATCCAGCGCCTGCAACTGCTCGAAGCGCCGAATGAGAAAGGCAAACTGCGCCTGAAAGCCCGCTCCAGTCTTGCCCTCGTAAAAGCTTCCGAGAAACGGATTATCCTCCGCTTCCATCACTCGCTGCGCATTCAGCCGGTCGGCGAGAATGCGCGCCAGGGTACTCTTCCCGACTCGTATTGGACCTTCCACTGCAATGTAGCGGGGTAATTCGAAAAGATTGGCCATGAGAGCTTCGCATCGCAGGATATCCCGCCTGAGACAAGCTGGCAATTGAGGGAACAGTTAACAGTGTGGGGCGGACACTCCTGTCCGCCGCAGTTGCTGATGCTTTGCTCTTGCCTTCCGCTTTGGCCAAGTTGCAAAAAAGAATAATTCAACTTCAAAAGCAGCGGACAAGAGTGTCCGCTCTACACGATTCGCGCAGCACGAATGGCCATGCATTTACAATCCCTGCATGCTTGGGTCGGTACTAGCGGCGTCGGGGTTGGCGACCGCTCTCTCTGCGGGATATCAGAGTATGGCCCCGACCGGAACCTGGTTCGGCTCGGCACTCAACAATTTAGGTCGAGCTTCGAAGCAACTGGCGCTTACGTACGACGATGGGCCAAACGATCCGCATACTCTTAGATTGCTCGAGGTTCTAGCGCGCCACGAAGTTCGCGCGACATTCTTTTTGATCGGACGCTATGTTCGACAGCGCCCCGACATTGTCCGCGAAATTGTGAATGCCGGCCACGTAGTCGGAAATCATACTTTCAACCATCCTCTGCTGATTTTTAAATCGAACGCGGAAATCAGGGCAGAAATAATTTCCTGCGATCGGGCCTTGTCGGACGTTATAGGAGAACACTCTCACCTATTTCGTCCGCCCTTCGGAGGACGACGACCGGCTGTATTTCGCATCGCACGCCACTTAGGATTTGATCCGGTGATGTGGAATGTCACCGGATACGACTGGAATGCGTCTTCGTCCGAAGAAATTGAGCGAAAAGTGGCGCGCAACATCCGGGGAGGCGACATCGTTTTACTGCACGACGGAAGCCATAAGAATTTCGGCGTGGACCGCTCTCACACCGTCGCCGCCACCGATCGATTGGTCAGACGATACAAAGCTGAGGGATATCAGTTCGTGCAGCTCGCGCAAAAGTTGGGCAGTGCTCCGATGGATGAAACAGATTTGAGGGATAGGGATGCTTCGACTCTCTGACTTTTCGCAAGCGAAAGCTCAGCTTCACTCAGCATGACATTGCCCCAATCAGGTTGCCGGGATCGTCGCGACCGCCTGCTTTGCCGATTGAATGGTTCGGGCTACGTCTTTTTCCGTGTGAGCGGCGCTCAAAAATGCCGCTTCGTACTGGGAGGGCGGAAGATAAATTCCATCTTCCAACATGGCGCGAAAAAAATGTGCGAAAGCTTTAGTGTCGGACCGCGAAGCGGAAGTGTAATCGGTAACGGGTCCAGGAGCGAAGAACCAGGTGAACATAGATCCCACCCGGTTAGATGAAAGTTTTACTCCTGCATCTTCCGCAGCAGCGACGATTCCCTCCACCAATCTTTGACTGACCGCCTCCAGTCGTGGATAAATCTCCGCCTTATGCTTTTGCAGGTGACTTAAAGTTGCAATGCCCGCCGCCATCGCCAGCGGATTTCCAGAGAGCGTTCCTGCCTGATAAACAGGTCCGAGCGGCGCCACCAGATTCATGATTGCGGCAGGACCGCCATAAGCGCCGACAGGCAGGCCGCCACCGATTATTTTGCCCATCGTCGTCAGGTCGGGAACAATGCCATAAAGCTCCTGCGCGCCCCCAAAGGCCAATCGGAATCCGGTCATGACTTCGTCAAAGATCAGCAATGTGCCGTCGCGACGAGTGATGTCTCGCATCGCCTGTAGATAGCCAGGCGCGGGCGGAACACAGCCCATATTTCCCACCACCGGCTCAACAATTACGCAGGCTATCTGATTCTTGAACTCATCGAATGCGCGCTCGAGAGCGCCGGGATCATTGAAAGGCAAAGCCAGGGTGAATTGCGTGAATTCCTCTGGCACGCCCGCTGAACCTGGGATGCCCAGAGTCGCGACCCCAGAGCCAGCCTTCACTAGTAACGCGTCCGCGTGTCCGTGATAACAGCCCTCAAATTTCACGATGTATTTGCGCTTAGTAAAGGCCCGCGCCAGGCGTATGGCGGACATAGTCGCCTCTGTGCCGGAACTGACGAAGCGCAGCTTCTCCACGTGCGGGAAAGCTGCAATCACAATTTCTGCGAGGTCGGCCTCAGTGGGAGTTGAGGCCCCGAAACTGGTGCCGTTTCGCGCGGCGGCGCTGATCGCGGCGACGACCGACGCTTTTGCGTGCCCGAGGATGAGCGGCCCCCAGGAGCCAAGATAATCGATGTATTCGTTCCCGTCGGCATCCCAGACGTGAGAACCGGAGCCGCGAACGATGAATGGAGGGTCTCCACCAACAGATCGAAAGGCGCGCACCGGTGAACTGACTCCCCCAGGAATCATTTTTTCGGCACGGACTTGCAATTGACGAGACCGTTCGAAGGTACGGGTCATTACGTTTATCTCTATCTCTGAGCTTCAGCCTTTAATAAAGTGCTGCCGTAGATTGCTCAGACTTTTTCAAGCACAAAAGTTGAATGGAATTCACAGGAAATTCATGGCCCTGCAATCGAGTTGAAACATGCGCCCGCTATGCTGATTTCACTACACCAGCCCTTCTAACCGGAAGGGAACGGACAGCTCCGGGGGCTCCGGGCTGTCCTGACTTTTTGCTCAAATGATCGAAATAATGGTTGAGTTCCGCGATTCAATTGAGAAGAGGCCGGTTGCTGGCCCTTAGCCGTTTGTATTTGATCGCCGCAAGGCGACTCGATGCGCGCGTCGCTTCTTTTTCTTCCGGGCTACGCGCAGCTCCGCTCTCTTGTCCTCTGAGTTTTTGGCGGCCGACTTTGTGGCACGAGGCGTCTTCTCAAGTTTCGCCTTTGACTCGGTTTTAACGTCTGCCTTTGGAGCCTTCAGCGCTTCAGCCTTAGTCTCCGCCTTAGTGACGGTCTTCGGCTCCTGGGACGGCTTGTCTTCAACCTTCGGCTCTGTAGTAGGTTTGTCTTCTTTAGGCTCCGGGGCTTCGGGCTGAGCGCCTACTGGTGATTCCGTGGTGGTTTTCTCCACGATTTTTGACGCGGTCGAAGCAATCACGGCTGCCGCAGTTCCGACTACGCGGGCTGTCACTTCCAAAAGCGAGCCCGTTTCGGGACTTTTTTCGCCGTCAGCCTTCTGCGGTGAGGTTTCTGGTCTCTTGTCATCCATCGGTCTCGATTCTCCTTTTTTACCGTGTCCGTAATAGAGGGTACACGGTTTTCATTGCCAGCATTCAATTTCCGCCTGAATTCGAAGCTTCAGCCACTTCCAGCTTGAAGCGATTCCTTAGATGTCAATTCTCGCCCTGCCTGCCGAAGGAAAACTTAAGCTTTCCTTCGGCAGGTGACTCAAAGCGTTCAAGGTCCTGGACGTTTGCAATCAAATCCCGTTAATTATTACGGTACCTACGGTAAAGTCCGGATCGATTTAAACTTTAAAGAGCGGTTATTTTGATGATTCCATAATAGATTTGAGATCTGAAACGGTATGGCAGAGCGCTTTCTTTGCCCGATTTTTGCGGTATCTTTAAAACAGTCAAGAAGAAAAGCCTAAAATGGCCTGAGGTGTTTCCCTGTGAGCGACTTCAGAAAGTTAGCAATTTCGCTGATCTGCACATCTTTAGCTCTGCCGGCATTCGCGTGGCAGGCGGTTTCCGGAGATCCAACTAGCGGCTACCACATGAAGGTAGTCTCGCGCAGCACGCAAGCCGTGGACTACCGTCGCCGCGGTTCGACCAAGGTCGATCTAAAAGGCACCGATCTTATGCCCGCAGCCAGTGGTGAGGCGAAGATCGAGAGCAAGTCTGGCCGCGTCGAGGTTGACGCCAACCTGAACCACGTGCGCCCGGCGAACAGTTTTGGACTGGCTTACCTGGCTTACGTGCTATGGGCCATCACTCCGGAAGGTCGTCCTGACAATCTTGGAGAACTGGTAGTGAAAGACGAGAAGGCATCCTTGCACGTCACGACGGAAGTTCAGGCTTTTGCTTTGATTGTCACCGCCGAACCTTACTTCGCGGTAACGCAGCCCAGCGACTTAGTGATCGCGCAAAACGTGATTCGGAGAGACACAACCGGCGGCATCGAGCCTGTTAACGTCAATTTTGAAATGCTGCCGCACGATCTTTACGCTGCACACGTTACCGCTATTCCAGAGCCGATTTACGGCATAAATAACAAGATCCCGCTTGATTTGCTGCAAGCGCGGAACGCCCTGCGGGTCGCAAAAGAAGCTAAGGCGGATCATTACGCAAGTTCCTCATATGACCGGGCCCAAAAGTTATTGGATCGCGCGGAAGATTATTTCCGCCGCAAGCAGGGCGTAGGTCCAATAGGAACCGTCGCGCGCGAAGCCTCCCAGACGGCAGAAGAAGCGCGTGTGATGTCGCTGAAGCGCCAGCAGGAAGAGGCCGCTGACCAGGAACGTCAGGCTGCGGCGCAACGAACTTCCGATGCCGAGGCGCAAGCGGAGGAGCAACGCCGCCGCGCAGACGAACAGCGCCTGGCCGCCGAGCAATCGAAGTCTCAGGCCGAAGAAGCTCAGGCTAAGGCCCAAACCGAAGCGCAGCAGCGTCAGCAGGCAGAGGCGCAGCAGCAGGCTGCCGAGCAGGCACGAGCTTCAGCGGATGCAGCCCGCCAGCAAGCTGAGCTTGCCACCCAGCAGGCAAACCAACAGGCGCAGCAAGCGGAACTGGCACGGCAGCAGGCCGACCAGGCTCGCCAGCAGTCTGAGAATGAGAAACTTCAGATGCGCGCGCGCTTGCTTCAGCAGTTGAACCAGGTTCTGCAAACAAAAGACAGCGCTCGCGGATTAATTGTCAGCATGCCAGATGTGCTTTTTGATACTGGTAAAGCTGACCTCAAACCCGTGGCCCGTGAACGCCTGGCGAAAGTAGCCGGCATTCTGCTGGCCTATCCGGACATCCGGGTCGAGATCGATGGACACACCGACAACACTGGAACCCTCTCATTCAACCAAAAACTATCCGAACAACGAGCGGAATCGGTGCGTGCCTACCTTGGTCAGCAAGGCGTGGCACAAGGATCGATGACTACGCAGGGATTTGGCCCCACCCAACCAGTCACCTCTAATGACACGGTTGCTGGTCGCCGCCAGAATCGCCGCGTCGAGCTCATCGTGTCAGGCGAATCCATCGGAGGCGCTCATGCTCTGTCCACCAATCCGCCGTCGGGCGACGACCAGAAACCCGCGTCCGCTCCGATGAACACGCCTCCGCAATAGCGGTCAGCGAAACGCACACCATTAGTAACTAAGCCCGGCGGCTCATCCCCGCCGGTTTTCTTTTGCCATGTGAATTGCTGGCGATCACAAGACTTTCCATCACCAGCTTCTGCCGTATACTTCCGCGTTGGCTTCCCCGCAGCCATTTATGGCAGGACCCACTCCATCTCGGCTGGCCTACATTGACTGGATGCGAGGGCTGGCCTGCATCTTGATGTTCCAGACTCACTGTTACGATTCCTGGTTAAGCGCTGACGCACGCAAGAGCAGCTTTTTCGTGTGGTCGCAGTTGGGCGGCACATTACCCGCCCCCATGTTTTTGTTTCTCGCCGGCGTGTCCTTCGCATTTGTAGTCGCGAGGCTGGCGCAAAAAGATATGGCCTCATCCGCCATTGCACGCACGATGATTTATCGCGGCGCGCAGGTCTTTGTGTTCGGACTCCTATTTCGGCTACAGGAATATGTCATCGCCTGGGGATGGGCTCCCTGGACGGACCTGCTTAGAGTGGACGTTCTCAACATCATCGGCCTTTCCATGATGCTGATGGGCCTGCTCTGCTGGCTTATGCTCTCCTTCGTTGAGCGTTTCGAGTGGCGCTTAGGTACGGGCGTAGCCGCGGCCATGATCGCTCTCGCGATCTCGATGCTGACTCCACTGCTCTGGACGAGCTGGCGGCCGCGCTGGCTTCCGTGGTTTATTGAGTCTTACGTTGACGGCGTTCATACTTTCGGCCAGCCGCAATCGTGGCTCTTCCCTATCTTCCCCTGGAGCGCTTTCGCATTTGCTGGACTGGCCTTCGGATTGCTTTTGCTGAGTGATTGGGCACGCAAAAACAGTGCCGCCTTCTTTGCCGTTTCGGGTGCTGCCGGAGTGGCGCTGATCTATCTGGCTCGCTGGATGGATGGAAACTCCGTTCAGATTTATGCTGCTGACGATTTTTGGCATACCAGCCCCAACTTTTTTCTAATTCGAGTCGGAATGCTTCTGGTGATATTGGCAATAGCTTTTGCCTGGTGCCAATGGGGACTGGGACAATGGAAGTTCAGTCCATTGATTCAACTTGGACAAACATCATTGCTGGTTTACTGGGTCCATCTGGAGTTTGTGTATGGCCGATTTTCCATTTTGGCCAAAAAGATCGCAGATATTCGCACTGCATCGCTGGGCCTGCTTATGATCGTCATCGCTATGCTGATGTTGTCAATCGCACGCACGTGGAAGGCGCGGCCTGCTAAGTTGCGCGTTCCTTTGAACGAGTCGCTGCCAGGTACGATTTCGTAACTCAGACTTAGAGTTTTGAAATTTGCAGGATGGCATTTTGTACCAGGTTCAATCCCACCGCCCACTGCTGCCGTGCCTGCGCGATCTCGTCGCCGAATCCGAATAAATAAAACGTGATGTACAAACCTTCGCGAATATTTGATTCCTCATGATAAAAGCAGCGGCGGACCAGGAATTCCGCGGTCGCCGGAATATCCGGTACTCGTCTCAACAACTGTGTAAGCTGCTTTGCTAATTGCTCATGTTTTTCGAAGGAGTACCTCGGTTCAACCCGCGAAAACAGCAGGTCCACGTAAGAACCGAACTTGATGGGTAGGCCAAAAATTTCGTCCTCAGGATTGAGGTCGGAGGTTGACCACACATCGCACTTGGCAGTTTCGAGAATGCTGGACGGCGAATTAATCACTCGGAGAAACTCGCCCAATTCCTGAACTTTTTCAGCCTCGTCGATATGGAACAAGAGTTCGGGCTGGCCCTTGAGGTCAAAATAGCGAGGGCCGCCTTCTGGGGCGGCCCAAGGAAAGTCCAGCGTCTCATCGTCGTCCCCGAGTTCGACGGCAAAATTTACATCCACACTACCTCGCAGGCGCGGGCTGCGGAGAAGCTTGCGGTGCCGCATCCGGAGAGAAGTTCACCTTGGGCGCGACGCGCGACCCTTCGGCTGCCGCGAAATAAGCGTCGTTGGGTTTGAATCCCGCGAAGCCCGCATAGAGGTTGTTGGGGAAGGTCTTTACGTAGGTGTTGTAGTCCTGAAGAGTATCGTTGTAGCGCTTGCGCTCGACCGCGATGCGGTTTTCGGTGCCGGCCAATTCGTCCTGTAGCCGCAGAAAGTTTTCATTCGATTTAAGCTGAGGATAATTTTCAACAATCACCAGCAAGCGCCCCAAAGCGCCATCCAGTTGCTGGTTAGCGGCGATCTTTTCGCTGGGCGAGCCGGCATTGAGTAAAGCGGAGCGCGCCTTCGCAATGTCACCGAAAACTGTCTGCTCTTGCTTGGCAATGCCCTTCACTGTTTCGACCAGGTTGGGGATCAGGTCCGCCCGCCGTTGCAGCACGATGTCCACTTGCGACCATGCCGACTTAACACCCTCATTCTTGCTTACGAGAGTGTTGCGAACACCTACATACTGCCCAAATACCAGCAGCGCGATTACTACCAGAACGATTATTACGATCAAGCCCTTGCTCATGTTTGTCTCCTCAAAATTTTAGCGCGATCAGCGCGCCGGGGAATCCAGCATCGCATCCACCGCGGCAGTCACTTTCTGAATTGCGTCCAAATAGCGGCTCGCTACGTCCTTCTCGTCAAACTTCGACTGCTCAGCTTTGTGCTCACGGATATCGAGTAATTGAAAAAAAGCCGACGGGTCAAACTTTATTTGTAACATCAGTTTTTCAATCGCCTCGCGCTTTGAGTTCGGTGCGGGATGTCCTAGCGCAATCAGCGCGTGCCGAAATAAAGTAGCGAATGCCGATACCGAGCGCAGCAGCAAATCCCACAATTGCTTTTTGTTGGCTGAAACCAGAAGCAGATTCTGCCGCAACAGAATCAACTTTTCCCGCAGCTCATATTCCACCTGGGCACGATGCAGGTGCATCGGAATCTTCAATCCACTCAGAACATCTTCGCCAAATAGCACGCGATGGCGCTGCTGCATGTCGAGCAATTCGATTGAAAACACATCGGAAGACCGGCGCAATTCTTCTTGAGTCATCAGCAGCGGCGCACGATGCTTTTGCTTGTCCCACCAGGCGACGTCGGAAGCAAGCGCCGCAAGTTTCGGAAACGAGGTCTCGCCCACGATGCACAGCAGATTTATGTTGGAAAAATCGCGGTGATATTCTCCCGTGGCCGCCGACCCAAACAGGATAACGCTCCGCAGATTCTCTCCAGCGCTCTGCCGCAGCCGACTTACGAATTCGTTGATTTGTTTCTCAGGCACCATTTAATTTTCAGGAAACCAGACTGCCTCGCTCGTCACCAGCCTCCGCTCGCTCCCCCGCCGCCGGAACTGCCGCCGCCAAATCCTCCGAAGCCCCCGCCTCCACCACCGCCGAATCCGCCGCCCCCAAATCCTCCGCCACGATAACCGCCTCCTCCGCCACCAAACAACAGTCCCCAAAACAACAATCTCCGCAGCGGACTCAACAATACAATGAGGGCAATAATTATATAGAGAATGATGGTGCCTAACGAGGGGCCGGGTTGCGGCTGTTCCTGAATTTCAGGACGCGCTCCCGTCAACTGCACTCCGGCGTCTTTCGCGATGACATCGGCGATGCGGGAAACCATTAGCGCGATGGCGCCGTTGTAATCGTTAGCTTTCAGCAGCGGCACAGCTTCGCGGCCAAATCCCCCCACTTTGCCGTCGGGGAGAATGGGCTCCAAGCCGTAACCCACTTCCGTACGATATTTGCGGTCCTGCGTCGCCAGCACGATCAATACGCCGCGGTTGGTAGACTTGCTTCCGACTCCCCATTTTTTGTATAGATCCACCGCGTAGCTATCAATGTCTGTCCCGTCCAGAGATTTGATGGTAGCTACGGCAATTTGAGCGTGCGCTTTCTCGTCTACTTGCTGGCAAAGGTTGTCGAGTTGCGCGACGGTATCGGCGTCAAGGACGCTGGCGAAGTCGTTTACGTAATTGGTCGGGTGAAGCTGTGAGGCAGTCTCGGCGTGCAGCGCGAATGCAGCGATCGCCAGTATGAAAGCTAGCAGTACACACTGGATTCGAAGTCTGGGCGTCACGCGTGTGCGATTGTATAGGACAGGCACGGCCTGTGCTCGATTTGAATCTGTCGTCATCGTTGTTTTCGCTAATCGTTTTGGAATTTTTTCAGGAAGTCCAAAACCTGTCGCTCGGCCCAATACCCGTCGTAGCCGTCAACTTCTCCCACGAAAGAGCAGTGCCCTCCGTCCTCAGTCTCGACGAATTTAATATTCGGATTCGCAAGAATCTTCTCACGCGTCGCGGGCAAGATGCGAATGAATGGATCGTTGGCGGCATGCAGAATGAAGGCTGGAACGGCAATTCGATCCACGACATTGGCGGCAGCCGCTCGGGCATAGTAGTCCGCCGCTCCATTAAATCCGCAATAATATGCGGTGATCTTGTCGTCGAAGTCGCGCAGTGTCGAGACGCCGCGCAGCCGGGAAATATCGTATCTTCCTGGAAACAGCCGGGCTTTTGTCCGCAGACGGCGGCGCAGCTTCCACATGAAGTAATACTGATAAAGGCGATTGCTGCGCAAATTAAGCGCGTCCGAAG
>JBDUDA010000097.1:0-10592 GCA_040003205.1 Acidobacteriaceae bacterium
TTCCGGACGATCCTCTTTATTACGAAAAGTATTACTTCACTCCCGGCGACCTGGGCTTTCGCGCTTTTGATACCAACGTCGGCCGGGTCGGGACTTTGGTCTGCTGGGACCAGTGGTATCCCGAAGGCGCGCGTCTCACCGCGCTCCAGGGCGCGAACATTCTGTTTTATCCCACCGCGATTGGATGGCATCCAGCGGAGAAAGCCGAATTCGGCGAGGCCCAATACGATGCCTGGCGCACTATCCAACGTTCGCACGCAATTGCCAACGGGGTATATGTTGCAGCCGTAAACCGGGTTGGCTTCGAAACCGGCGACATTCGCGGCAACTCCGCTCCCGGGAAAGGTCTGGAATTCTGGGGCGGGTCTTTTCTTAGCGATCCATTCGGACGCATCCTCGCCCAGGCCTCACATGACAAAGAAGAAATTCTGATTGGCGAGGTGGATCTGGCACTGCTCGAGGATACGCGCCGCAATTGGCCGTTTCTTCGCGATCGAAGAATTGATAGCTACGCGCCTATCACCAATCGCATGATTGATTGAGGCCAACGAATGAAAGCGCGCTCAAGTCAATCGTCGAAACCAGTTCCTTCGGCAAAAGCCAGGTATCGAATGCCGGCAGAATGGGCCCCACACGCGTCCACATGGCTGGCATGGCCGCATCATCACGACGATTGGCCGGGCAAGTTCGAGGCCATCCCCTGGGTTTTCGCGGAGATTATTCGCAATCTATCGAAGCACGAACGTGTGGACTTGGCTGTGAATGACTCGGCGTCTGAGAACAGCGCGCGTGAGATTCTGGATCGAGCCAACGCGCTCAATGACAGCGTCGTTCTTCACCGCTGGCCCACCAACCGCGTCTGGACGCGCGATTCCGGATGTAGTTTTGTGAAGTCACCCGATGACGCAAAACCGCTCGGCGCCGTTAAGTGGCGCTTCAATGCCTGGGCAAAGTATTCCAACTGGCAGCATGACGACGTTCTGGGCAGCCTTATGGCCAGGCAGTCCGAGGCGGAGGAATTCCGTCCCCAATTCGGAGAGCAATCGATGGTGCTCGAAGGCGGGTCCATCGACGTGAACGGTCAAGGCACATTGCTCACTACCGAAGAATGTCTTCTCAGCAAGATTCAGGCACGCAATCCCGCGATGAAGCGAGCCGACTACGAAGCTATTTTTGCCGATTATCTTGGAATCTCAAACGTGATCTGGCTGGGAAGCGGCATCGCCGGCGACGATACTCACGGACACGTGGACGATCTCACCCGCTTTGTGGCAGCGGACACGGTGGTCACCGCCGTCGAGGCGGACACTGCCGACGTCAACTACGAGCCGCTTCAGGAAAACATACGGCGTCTTCGCGCCGCCATTGATCAAAATGGCCAACCCCTGGGCATTGTTGAACTCCCCATGCCCGCCCCGGTGTTTTTCGAGGGCCAGCGCCTTCCTGCGAGCTATGCGAATTTCTACATTGCCAACAGACTCGTGCTGGTCCCGGTCTTTAATGATCCTAATGATCGTGTGGCTCTCGACGTAATCGCTGACTTGTTTCCAGAGCGCGAGATCGTCGGTATCTATTGCGGAGATTTGATTTGGGGCTTCGGCGCGATTCATTGCATGACGCAACAACAGCCCACCTGAGATTTTTATAATCAGCCTCCATACCCATTTAAGGAGATGTCCACGAGCAACAGCGACGAACTCTATATGGAGGAGGCGCTCAGGGCTGCGCAGCGAGCGCTGGACGCAGGAGAGGTTCCGGTCGGAGCGGTCGTAGTCTGCGACGGCGTTGTCGTGGGCCGTGGATGCAATCGCAACATCGCCGATTCCGACCCCACCGCGCACGCGGAAGTAATTGCGCTGCGCGAAGCCGGTGCTTGCGTGGGAAACCATCGTCTAAGCGAGTGCGAGCTGTTTGTTACAATTGAGCCTTGCGCCATGTGTGCGGGCGCGATGGTCCACGCGAGATTGAAGCGTCTGGTGTACGGGGCGGCGGATCCGAAAGCCGGGGCGGTCCATTCCGTGATGAAGGTCGTAAACCATCCGGCGCTGAACCATAGAATGGAAGTCCGCGAGGGCGTCTTAGCGGGGCGGTGCGCGGACTTGCTGCAAACTTTCTTCCGGCAGCGGAGAAGCCAGCAGAAGGATTCAGCTTAAGACGGCAGATGATCGCCCGCAATGATTTTACTCGGAGAGGTGCGTGAGCGGTTGAAACGATCCGCCTCGAAAGCGGACATACCTTAACGGGTATCGGGGGTTCGAATCCCCCCCTCTCCGCCAGACTCATTCAACCCAAGACAAAATTCTGGATGACTCACCCGGCGTGAACGTAGACATGCGTGTCTATTTTTAGGGTCCGGACGGGCAAACGACTGTAGCGGTCATAAAGCCTGTCACGATCGCACCATTCGATGGCAAATTGCCGAGACTGTTATTGGTTGTCACAGTCGCGGATATCAAGGCGTCCCCGCAGGCTAACCCTGTTACATTCACCACGCCGGTCGAATTAACCGTAGCAATATTGGGTGTGTTTGAAGTCCATGTGACCACGTTTGTAATGTCTTTGGTGACAGGCGGATGGATATACGATCCCAGCGCCCGCAGTTGCACTTGGGCTCCCGGAGGCGCGGGATTGGTGGCGGTCCCAAAGGTTTCCGTGGTCGGTTGGATCGATATGGACTCGAGCTGCTGTTCATGTCCGCAACCTGGCAATACCGCCAGACAGCAAAGGATGAACGCGGCCGTGAAAATTGGACCGTGCTTCCGAAACATAACTTCTCCGGTGAATTTTTGCTGAGCGCAGGGGCCGTGCGCGCAAATCTATTTGAAGAAGACCGAAAAAGCAACAATTTGCGCGCCAGGGACTCTAGAGATTTCTAATCCCTGATCGTCTTTTTCACGAAGTCCGCAAACTGAAGAACGTCTTCTTCTGTGGTGTCGAATGAGCACATCCAGCGCACGATAGATTGTTTCTCGTCCCACACATAAAAAAAATAGCGCTTCAGCAGCTTTGCAATTGCTTTGCTCGGAATGGCGGCGAAAACTCCATTGGCCTCCACTTTGTAAACGATTTTCACCTGTGGAAGTGTTCGCACTTGTTTTTCCAGAAGTCGCGCCATCCGGTTTGCATGTTGCGCGCTTTGCAACCACAAACCATTGGAGAGCAGGGCCTCGAACTGCGCGGAAAGGAAGCGCATCTTAGAAGCTAGCTGCATGCTTTGCTTGCGCAGGAATTTGAAATCCCGGCTCAATCTCTGGTCAAAAAATATTACCGCTTCCGCGCCCAGCAGCCCGTTTTTTGTTCCTCCGAAAGAAAGCACGTCTACTCCCAGGTCGCCGCTCACTTCTCGCAAACTCAGGCCTAGACTGGCAGCTGCGTTAGCCAGGCGCGCTCCATCCATATGAAGGAACATTCCCCGCTCATGCGCGAAGCGGGCAAGCGCCTTAACTTCGCTCGGCCGATAGACAGTGCCCACTTCGGTGGTTTGCGTTATGGATATGACGCGCGGCTGCACATGATGCTGGTCGCCAATGCCGTGATAAGCGTTGACGACTGACTCCACCGTGAGCTTGCCGTCTCGATGGGGCAAAGGGATAAGCTTGCATCCAGTGAATTGTTCGGGCGCACCACACTCATCCGAATAAATGTGCGCATCCGCGCTGCAAATCACGGCATGATAAGGCTTCGTCAGCGCTTTGAGGCTGAGGCAATTGGCTGCCGTGCCATTAAACACCGGGAAAATGTCAATGTTATTTCCAAAATGGTGCCTGAATATCTTGGCTGCTGAACTGGTATAAGGGTCATCTCCGTAGCCCACGGCATGGCCTTTATTTGCGGCGGCGATTGCATGCAGCACCTCGGGATGCACCCCGGCATTATTATCGCTAGCGAAGCTGCGGACAGGTTTCATGACGGAGTTTTATTTCGCACTGTTAATGTAGCATTCAACAACTGCCCTTAGGTGCGGGAAGGCTGAAGCTCGCTTTCCCAGCCCCGAGCAGATGTCGATATAGATTTCCTTCCGTGAACCTACTGTCTAGGCGGTTTGGCCGCAGCGGCATCGCATGTTAGCTTACTAGGCAGCTTTCTCAGGAATTAAATAGTATGAAAGAGACTCTTAGGTGGGCATATCAAGCTGCAATGGCGACGGCACTTTTGTGTGCCGCGATCTCACTGTCGTGCGCTGGCGGCCCTGACAAATCTGCACAAGCGCAGGGCGCTCCTCCGGCGATGCCGGTAAAAGTTGCGGTGGCACAATTGGTGCCAGTGTCAAGCTCCAGTGATTACGTTGCAACCTTGAAATCGCGGAATTCCGCGGTGGTCATGCCAGAAGTTGAAGGACGCATCACAGATATTTTCGTTCACTCGGGCGATCACGTCTCGGCGGGGGCGCGGCTGATGCAAATCGATCCTGCAAAGCAGCTAGCTTCGGTTTCAGCACAGGAACACAGTAAGGCCGCCGAACTAGCCAATCTCGAATACGCCAAGCAGCAGTACCAGCGCAGTAACAGCTTGTATTCGGCGGGAGTAGTCAGCAAGCAGGAACTCGATCAGGCGAAATCCGCACTGGACGCTACTCAGGCGCAATGGAATTCCCTGGATTCACAGCTTCAGCAGCAACGGGTACAGCTTCATTATTACAGCGTGGTATCGCCGTCTGGCGGCATCGTGGGCGATGTTCCGGTCCGTGTCGGCGATCGGGTCACCAGCACAACCACGTTAACTACGGTGGATAAGCCGGGCAGCCTCGAAGCCTACGTTTACGTCCCAATCGAGCGGTCGGCAGCCCTGAAGAAAAACATGCCGGTCCAGATTGTGGATGCGCAAGGCCAGGTGTTGGCCGACAGCCGCATCAGCTTTATTTCTCCGGAGGTTGACACCAGCACCCAGAGCATCCTGGTCAAAGCCCAGATTGCCAACAGCAACGATAAGTTGCGCACCGCGCAATATATTCGTGCGCGGGTAATTTGGGGAAGCCAGCGGCAACCAGTTGTGCCCGTGCTGGCAGTCTCGCGCATTGGCGCTCAGTATTTTGCATTCGTCGCCGAAGATCAAAACGGCAAACTGGTAGCTCACCAGAAGCCGCTCCGCCTGGGAGATATGGTCGGCAACGATTATGCAGTCTTGGACGGTATCAAAGCAGGCGACAAAATCATCGTCTCCGGCACGCAATTTTTGGTGGATGGCGCTCCGGTGATTCCGCAGAGTTAACTTGGTTTGCTTTGTGCTTGCTCCCGGCGCAAGCTGTCAACCGTCGGACCACTCGGCGGTGAAACGGGGTTCCGAGCAGCCCAAATAATTCAGCATTCACAACGAGGGAAGGCTCGCGAATCTCATGTTTGTTGATTTCTTTATAAGACGCCCGGTGTTTGCCACGGTCTGCTCGTTGCTGATCATTCTTGCAGGCGCCGTCGTTATACCGTCATTGCCCATCGCGCAGTTCCCCAACCTCGCACCTCCACAAATTCAGATCTCGAGTTTTTATGTCGGCGCCAGCGCGCAGACGGTCGAGTCGGGAGTCACAATTCCTCTTGAACAGCAGATCAACGGCGCCGAAGGGATGAAATACATCACTTCAACCAGCGGCAACGATGGATCCAGTTCCATTACCGCCACCTTCGATCTGAATCGCGACCCTGATCTGGCTGCGGTTGATATTGAGAACCGGGTGAACACCGCTCAGGGCCGGTTGCCGAATGCGGTCAAATCCACTGGCGTGACAATCACTAAGTCATCGAGCGCTTTTGTGTTCGGCGCGGCGGTGTATTCCGAGGACGGCCGTTACGATCCTTTGTTCATGAGCAACTATCTCGACGTTTACGTCCGGGACGCTTTGAAACGAGTGAAGGGAGTAGCCAATGTAATTATTTTCGGAGAGCGCAAGTATTCGATGAGGCTATGGCTCGATCCCGTGCGCATGGCCAGCCGCGGACTGACGGCATCGGATGTGGTGACTGCACTGTCGGAGCAAAACGTCGAAGTGGCCGCCGGCCAGGTCGGTCAGCCTCCCATCACTCGTGGACAATCCTTTCAGATAAGTGTGCGAGTCGTGGGCCGCCTGAATGAGCCAGGTCAATTTGAAAACATCATCCTCAAAACCAATGAAAATGGCACGCTGGTGCGCCTGCGCGACGTGGGACGCGCTGAACTGGGAGCTGAGGCCTATAGCTCTGATCTGATGTTCAATGGGCGCGAAGCTGTGGGTCTAGGCATCCTGCAACTCTCCAACGCCAACGCGCTTGAAGTGGATCGCCTGGCAATCGCGGAACTGGATCGCCTGTCTAAACACTTTCCTCCCGGCATGAAATATCAAAATGCTTTCGATACCACCGATGCCGTTGGAGAATCCATTCGCGATGTTTTGACCACCTTGCTTCAGGCAATTGCGCTCGTCATCCTCGTCATATTTATCTTTCTTGAAGACTGGCGGACGACCGTCATTCCCGCCATCACAATTCCGGTTTCGCTGATTGGTACCTTCGCATTCGTCAAGCTGCTGGGATTTTCCATCAACACCCTGACGCTGTTCGGAATTACGCTGGCCACGGGCTTGGTGGTTGACGACGCCATCGTGGTTATCGAAAACATCGAACGCCATTTGCAGGAGGGCGAGAGCGACCCCCACAAAGCGGCCTCTGCTGCGATGGGCGAAGTGGCAGGGGCCGTCATTGCCACGTCCTTAGTGTTGGTCGCCGTTTTCGTACCCGTGGCATTTTTCCCCGGTACCACTGGCATCCTGTTCCGCCAGTTTGCTTTGACCATCGCTTTCTCAATTGCGATTTCCGCCTTCAACGCTTTGACTCTGACCCCTGCACTCTCCGCTCTGTTGCTGGGACGGCCGCACGGAACCAAGGGTTGGTTCTTTCGCGGCGTAGACCGCGTTCTGGGTGCGGTAACCGACGGCTATCGGAAATCATTGCGCGTATTTCTCGGAATGCGATGGGCCGCAGTTGCGCTGTTTTTGGTTGGACTCGGCTTGACCTACTTCATCTTCCAGCGCGTGCCAAAAGGCTTCGTGCCCAACGAAGATCAAGGATATTTCATTATTTTGGTGCAGGCGCCCGCCGGCGCTTCGCTCGAATACACGAGAGGAATCGAACAACAAGTACAGCATGTTCTCGCCGATGTTCCGGAGATCCAGGGCGTGTTCGCCATCAGTGGATTCAGCTTCAGTGGCAACGCAGCCAATCTTGGGATTATTTTCGGACCTCTCAATCCGTACTCGAAGCGTAAAGGAGACCAACACTCCGCCGCCGCCGTCGTGCAAAGGCTGCGAGGTCCGCTGTTTGGTATCAACGGTGCCTTGATCATTCCATTTTTACCGCCTCCAGTGCAGGGCTTGGGGTCATTTGGAGGATTTCAGTTTGAAGTGCAGGACCAGGGTGGACACACGCTACAGGAACTGGCCACCGTCACCGGCAATCTTGTTCGCCAGGGGAATTCGGGCAAAGAATTGGCCGGCCTATACTCCAGCTACACGGCGAACGATCCGCAGTTTTTATTGACGATTGATCGCGAAAAGGCCAAGAGTCTCCACGTTCCACTGGCGCAGATCACCGACACGCTCGGCGTCTACATGGGATCGGCGTATGTGAACGATTTCGATTTCAACAATCGCTCCTACCGCGTTTACGTCCAGGCAGATCAGCAGTTTCGCGCACGATCGCAGGATATGCAGCAGTATTACGTCCGCTCTGACAGCGGATCGATGATTCCTCTACAGAATCTAGTCACAATCACTCAGACGGCGACTCCCCAGGTCATCAGTCATTACAATTTATTCCGCTCGGCTGAGATTAACGGTTCGCCGGCTCTCGGCCTCAGTTCCGGGCAAGCCATCACCAGCATGGAGGCCCTCAGCAAGAAGTTGCTGCCTCAGGGATACACTTACGAATGGTCGGGATTATCCCTGGAAGAACTGGCCTCGGGTAAAACGACCGCGATTTTATTCGGGCTGGGTATCGTGGTGGTCTATCTAACTCTTTCGGCGCAATACGAAAGTTTTGTACTGCCGTTCATTGTGCTGCTCGCAGTGCCGATGGCGCTTCTCGGCGCACTCACCGCGCAATATTTGCGAGGCCTGGAAAATGACGTCTACTGTCAGATCGGATTGGTAATGTTGGTCGGCCTCTCCAGCAAAAACGCCATCCTGATCGTGGAATTTGCCGAACAACTTCGCAAGCAGGGTATGCCGCTTCTGGAGGCTGCCATTGAATCGGCGAGAATCCGTTTACGGCCCATTCTCATGACTTCGTTAGCCTTCATTCTTGGTATCGTGCCGTTGATGTTTGCTCGCGGCGCCGGCGAAGTCGGACGACATTCCGTGGGCACAACGGTGTTCGGCGGAATGATCGCCTCCACCGCGCTGAATCTATTTTTTATCCCGGTCCTGTATTACATCATTGAGGGGTGGCGCGAGGGCGGTGCCACCAAGCACGTGGACAAGACAATTCTCGCCGAGGAGACCGTATGATCGCTCGCGTGTTCTGCATGCGAAGGGAAATTTACAGTTTGGTGGCAGCGCTTTTTCTGCTTTCAATGTCCCTTGTCTCCGCCCAATCGAACGATGCGACGGCGGAACCGAGTCCATGGACTTTCGCCGTCTCAGGAGACTCCCGCAATTGCGGCGATGTTGTAATGCCCGCCATTGCTGCCGGCGCCATACGGGATAAGGCAGCCTTCTACTGGCATCTGGGAGACTTGCGCGCAATTTCGGACTTCGATCAGGACATGAAGCAGGTTGCAACCGCCCAGGGGAAAACCCTCTCCATCGGAGAATACGAAGCCCAGGCGTGGAACGATGTCATCCAGAATCAGATCGTCCCCTTCGGAGCGATACCTTTTTATCTGGGAATTGGGAATCATGAAACCGTACTGCCAAAAACTCGCGCGGAGTTCATCGTACAGTTTGCCGATTGGCTCAATTCTCCATCGCTGAAGGAACAGCGGTTAAAAGACGATCCAAAGGACCATCGCCTGAAAACTTATTATCACTGGCTACGCGATGGAATTGATTTCATCAATCTGGATAACGCGACTCGCGATCAGTTTGACGCTGAACAACTGAAGTGGTTTGAAGCGCTGATCGCGCGCGACAAATCAGATGGGTCTGTGCGAACGCTGGTAGTCGGCATGCATGAAGCGCTGCCTGCAAGCATTTCCGCCAACCACAGCATGAATGAGTCGGGAGAAGGCGAGCAAAGCGGTACTCGCGTTTATCAGGACCTGCTCAAGCTGCAAAATGAAACCCATAAAACTATCTACGTGCTCGCCAGCCATTCGCACTTTTTCATGGAGGGAATTTTTAATACGGAATACTGGCGCTCTCACGGAGGCGTGCTCCCGGGCTGGATCGTCGGAACTGCGGGTGCCGAGCGCTATCCATTGCCCCCAAACTCAAGCGCCGCAAAAATCGCAATCACAAACGTTTACGGATATCTATTGGCCACCGTGAATCCACCTGGTCAGCCGCCGGGAACAATCAGCTTCGCATTCAAACAATTCGAGACCAATAATATTCCGGGCGATGTCGTTCAACGCTACACGCAGCCGTTCGTAAATGAATGCTTCTCAGGAAACCGGCGAACCAAGGGTTTTTAATCGAAGCTTCTAGTTGCGACGGTAAACCCGAACGTAATCCACCAGCATCATTTGCGGATACCTGCTGCTGCTGTCTGGATCTCCTGGCCAGTTTCCTCCTACCGCAAGATCCAGAATGATGAAGAAAGGGTGGCTGTACACCCAGGCAGCGGTCTGGGGTAGATCGGCGGGAGTGCGAGTGGCGTAAAGCTTGTCATCTACGTAGAAACTCATTCGCTCCGGCTCCCACTCCACGGCGTAGAGGTGATAATCGTCAGCAAAGCGGCCGCCCGTCATCGAAAATGCCGAGCCGATTGCCTTATCACCGGAATATCCTGGGCCATGAATCGTGCCGTGAATTGTAGACGGCTCGCTGCCGATGTTTTCCATGATGTCGATTTCGCCGCACCCCGGCCAATGAATCCTCCCGATGTCGTTGCCTAAAAGCCAGAAGGCCGGCCAGATGCCCTGCCCGAACGGAATTTTGATTCGCGCCTCGAAACGTCCGTAAACTTGTTCGAATATGCCCGCAGTGTTCAACCTTGCTGAACTGTATTCACGCTTGATTCCGTCCGCGCCAGTGAAGGGTTCTTTGATCGCCGTCATCACCAGGTTTCCGTTTTTGATTTGCGCATTCTCTCGACGGCTGGTGTAGTACTCGAGTTCATTGTTTCCCCAGCCGTTTCCACCCTCTTCCATCTTCCATTTCGAAGCGTCAACAAGAGACCCGTCGGGCGCACTGAATTCGTCGCTCCACACAAGAGTCCACGCCGCCTTCGGAGAACTCTTGGCGGGCGATTCAGCGGGCAAATTAACGGCTTTTGGCGGATTAGCCGGCTCCGTTGGAGTCGGGACGGAAGAAGTCTTTCGATGCGCGCAGGACGCTAGCATTAGAGCCAATGCAAAAAAAAGCGGTAACTTTTGCATGGTGGACTTTTCAGGAATTATGGTCTTTAAACACGGCTTCTCTGCAGCGTTCATAAATTGTCCAATCGACTCTATTCTAGACAGACGTT
>JBDUDA010000098.1:0-10536 GCA_040003205.1 Acidobacteriaceae bacterium
AGAACAGAAGAAAAAATATCTGCCACGACTCGCGGCGGGAGAAATCGTGGGAGCTTACGCTTTGTCGGAGGCTTCGTCGGGCTCCGACGCGCTGAATTGTCGCGCGCGCGCGGAGCTTTCCCCCGACGGCAAACACTATGTGCTGAACGGCGAAAAGATGTGGATTACCAACGCCGGCTTCGCCGATTTGTTCACCGTGTTCGCAAAAATCGGCGGCGAGAAGTTCTCAGCTTTCCTGGTGGAAAAAACATTCCCGGGAATTTCGATTGGCGCGGAAGAACATAAGATGGGCATTCGCGGATCGTCAACTTGCCCGGTAATCCTCAACGATTGCCAGGTTCCAGTAGAAAACGTGCTGGGAGAAATCGGCAAAGGACACGTAATCGCCTTCAACATTCTGAACGTAGGTCGATTCAAGCTGGGGGCAATGTGCGTGGGCGGTGCCCGGGTGGCGCTCGCAAACTCTATCGCATACGCAAAGCAACGCAAGGCGTTTAATAAAACGATCTCCGATTTCGGACTGGTGCGCGAGAAGCTCGCGAACATGGCGGTAGGAATCTACACCGGCGAATCCATGGTTTATCGCACGGTGGGAATGATGGATGCGGCGCTCTCAGAAATTGACAAGTCGGGCGCGGAGGCAGCCAAAGAAACCCGCAAAGCCATCGAGGAATACGCAGTCGAGTGCTCGATCATCAAAGTGTGGGGATCGGAGATGGTGGACTATGCGGTGGACGAGAGCGTGCAGATTTATGGCGGATACGGTTTCGTGGAAGAATATCCCGCCGAGCGCGCGTATCGCGATGCCCGCATCAACCGTATCTTCGAGGGAACGAACGAAATCAACCGCCTGATCATCAGCGGATTTCTGCTGAAGCGCGCCATGTCTGGACAGCTCGCTCTCATGCCTGCGATAAAAAATCTGATGGACGAAGTTATGGCGGGTCCAAGCTCGACAGAAGAAATTGAAGGGCCGCTCGCAGAGGAACGTAAATTGGTGGGCGCAGCGAAGAAAATCGGGTTGTTTGCGGCCGGGGCAGCGACCCAGAAGTATATGCAGGCCATTCAGGACCAGCAGGAAGTCATGGGCGCAATCGCCGACATGGTGATTGAAATTTACGCAATTGAATCCGCAGTACTGCGGGCGGAGAAAATTGCTATCCAGGATGGAGCCGCGGCTAGTCTGCCGATCGCCCTGACGCGGGTTTATTTATCGCAAGCTATAGATAAGATCGAATCCGCCGCGAAGAAAGTAATTGCCGCCGTGGCGGAAGGCGACATGCTGAGAACTCAGTTGGCGATTCTCCGCCGATTGGTTAAGCATGAGCCATTCAACACGATCGAACTCCGCCAGCAGATCGCCCAAAAGATCATTGAACGAGGAAAATACTCGCTGGCGTAAACATTTTCGGCCTGCCATCCGACCCCACGCAGACCCTCGCTTGCGAAGATTTGCCAGGAAAGGATTCCCCATCCGCCTAATTGCATCCTTCCATCTGGCTCCCATCTCTGATAAAAATGGCGAGGTAATTTCGATCCTTTTCGTTCGTCCGAGGAAGAACCTCCTATGAAGAAAATCTCGCTGGCCCTGCTGACATTTCTGGCTGTGTCAATCGGAAGTGTTTTCGCTGAATCCAACGGCACGTCCCCGAGTTCGAATCTGGCTCTCACTCCTCCCATGGGCTGGAATTCCTGGAACAAGTTTGCCTGTAACGTCAGCGACGATTTAATCCGCAGCATGGCCGACGGCATGGTGAAGTCCGGCATGAAAGACGCTGGATACCAGTACGTAGTAATCGATGATTGCTGGCAGGTGTCACGCGATGACGGCGGCAATATCGTGGCTGATCCGCAGCGCTTCCCTTCCGGCATTAAAGCGGTCGCCGACTACGTTCACTCGCTGGGTTTGAAGTTCGGGATTTATTCTGACGCGGGAACAAAGACATGTGCCGGCCGTCCCGGTGGACTGGGGCACGAATATCAGGACGCGCGCCAGTACGCCGTCTGGGGCGTGGACTACTTAAAATACGACTGGTGTAACACCATCACCGAGGATGCCCGCGCGGCTTACGCGAATATGCGTGAGGCGCTTAATGCTTCCGGTCGTCCCATCGTTTTCAGTATCTGTGAGTGGGGAAAGCACAAACCGTGGCTCTGGGGTAAGGAAGTGGGCGGCAACCTGTGGCGTAGTACTGGCGACATCGTGGATAAATGGGCGGGCAGCGAAAAGTGGCCGAATGGAGAATGCTGTGCCAATGGAATGGTTGCCATTGTGGACCAGCAGGAAGGCCTTGAGAGTTTCGCTGGACCTGGTCACTGGAACGATCCTGACATGCTCGAAGTGGGCAATGGAGGCATGACCACTACCGAATATCGCTCTCACTTCAGTCTTTGGGCGATGCTGGCAGCGCCCCTCATCGCGGGCAATGATTTGCGCAGCATGCAGCCGGAGATTCACGACATTTTAACGAACAAAGAAGTTATCGCGGTTGACCAGGACGCTCTCGGCAGCGAGGGTAGGCGGGTCAAAAAAGATGGCGATCTGGAAGTCTGGACGCGCCCTCTACAGGGAGGAAATCGCGCGGTGATCTTATTTAATCGCGGCGCGGCGGAGCACGAGATCAACGTGAATTGGGAAGATGTCGGATATCCTGCACACCTGGCGGCGGCGGTCCGCGACCTGTGGCAGCATAAAGACCTGGGGAAATTTACCGGGAAATTTTCTGCTCCGGTGGCGTCGCATGGCGTCGTGATGCTGACTGTGAAGCCGTGATAGGGATGTTTCGACTCTCTGAGCTTTCACAAGCGAAAGCTCAGCTTCGCTCAACATGACAAGGGATTATAGCGGTGTAGAGCGGGCGACCTCGCCCGCTCGCTTGCAGTCTCACTCTTTCTCTATTTCTTCTCCGAGATATCCACGGACGCACGCGTATTTTCCCACGTCATGTTCATCTTGCAGGTGCCGCCGTTCTGATCGAAAGAGATGGTGAAATTCTCCATCATTGACGATGGCTTGGAGACAGTCATTTCTGTGCGAGCCAATTCGTCACTCTCATATTTGTAGGGAATGCCCCACTCGCCGGTCTTTTTGTTGATGATGAGCGTCCACTTGTCTTGTTTTGGCAGAGTGAAAATAGTGTAATTTCCTGCCGGGACGTCCTTGCTTCCAACGATGAGGTTGGCATCAGTCACAAAAGTTGTGGCGTCGTTAGCGCCTGTCCGCCAGATTTGCCCGTAGGGAACAAGTTCTCCAAAAATCTTGCGGCTTTTTACCCGCGGGCTCGAGTAGTCAACCGTAATCGACTTGCCGTCGTTGAACTTGCATTGGGCCTGTGCTGCCGGGCTGGGGCGCTTGCTGGGATCGTCTTGTGCTGAAGCGATGACTACCGAGAAACTTGCGACCAGAATCAAACTGAAGATTGCGATTCGTTTTTTCATTCTTCTCTCCTGAAATTTCATAGTTATCTCCGCGAGCGATCATTATGCGCCAGACGGGGCGCGACAAACAATCTCGTGCACTTACAATTGACCCATGCCTGCATTCGATGAAAAGCGTGAAGAGTTGGAGCACTACGAAACCTTGTTGGGAATTCCCCGGGGACGCCTGGCCGTGACCATGGACATGATTACGGATGCGATGGCGCTGGTCGGACAGCACGGTGTGTATTGCCGAAGCCAGAGGTGGCCGGGAAAACCGGTGATGGATATTCAAATCGTGATGAAGAATTTGACTGACGCTAAAGAGTTAATTCAAAGCGTGATGGAAGAGCTGAAGAGGAACGTGTAGAGCGGACACTCTTGTCCGCTGTTTTTTGATTAGCTTTGAGATTCAAGGGTAACGTCCACGTCAACTGCGGCGGACAGGAGTGTCCGCCCTACACGGGCTTCCAGCGCAGGACAGGCTTTCTGGCAGCAGCGGTTTCATCCAGTCGCGAAACTCTTGTGGAATGCGGAGCCTGTAGAACCATTTCTGGGTCCTGCTCGACCTCTTCCGCAATCGCGCGCATGGCTTCTATAAATAAATCCATCTCTTCTTTGGATTCGCTTTCGGTCGGCTCAATCATCAGCGCGCCCGGGACGATCAAGGGAAATGCGGTGGTATAGGGATGGAATCCGTAGTCAATCAGGCGCTTGGCTATGTCCATCGTCTTGACGCCCTTTTTCAATTGCAGTTTGTCGCTGAAAACTACCTCGTGCATGGTTGGCGTCGAGTAAGGAAGATCGAAAACACCCTCGAGACCTTTGCGAATGTAGTTGGCGTTGAGCACGGCGTCTTCGGTGGTTTGCCGCAATCCATCCGGACCGTTCGCGAGCGTGTACGCGAGAGCGCGAACAAACATTCCGAAATTTCCGTAGAAGGCACGCACGCGTCCCACGGATTGCGGACGGTCGTAGTCGAATCCCAGCGTTCCGTCGGATTTAGTAATCACGATTGGCGTGGGAAGAAATGGGCTCAGAATTTTCTTGATCGCAACCGGCCCGGAGCCTGGTCCGCCGCCACCATGCGGAGTAGAAAAAGTTTTATGCAGGTTGAGATGCATTACATCCACGCCAAAATCGCCGGGGCGCACTCTTCCGACGAGGGCATTCATGTTGGCGCCGTCCATGTAGAGGAGGCCACCCTTGGCGTGCATGAGATCGGCGATCTTATGGATGTCCTGCTCGAAGACACCGAGAGTGTTCGGATTCGTCAGCATGAGCGCGGCCACGTCTTCATTCATCTGCGCCGACAGTGCCGCAACATCCACCATGCCGTTGGCGTTGGATTTCAGATTCTCAACCGCGTAGCCGACCATCGCGGCGGTCGCAGGATTGGTGCCGTGAGCTGAATCCGGAATCAGAATTTTCTTGCGCGGAGCGCCTTTCGACTGGTGATACGCGCGAACCATGAGCAGTCCGGTAAGTTCGCCTTGTGCGCCGGCTGCCGGCTGGAGGGTGATGTCGTCCATGCCGGTAATTTCGATGAGGCAATCGCTGAGCGTCTTCATGATGCGCAGAGCGCCCTGCGAAATCTTCTCGGGCTGATATGGATGCCCATTAGCTAAACCTTCGAGCCGCGCCACCACTTCGTTTACTCGCGGGTTGTATTTCATGGTGCAAGAGCCAAGCGGATACATTCCCAGATCAATCGCGTAGTTCCAGGTAGAAAGCCGCGTAAAGTGGCGAATAATTTCAATCTCACTCACTTCCGGCAGATGGCCCAGATCTTTCCGTTCCGATGAACCGAGCAGTTCGGAGGCATCCACTTCCGGGACGTCAAGCGGGGGAAGTCTCCACGCGCCTTTTCCGGGCGATGACTTTTCAAAGATCAGGCCTTCGTTCTGGTTTACGTGTCGGGTGGCTTTCTGGGTCACATGCTTCATCGCACCACCTCGTGCACGTCGGCTTCTTCTGTGCTGGATTGCTCTGAGCGTTCACTCTCGGCGACTAGTCCGACTGCGGTATCAATAGAGCTGCGGGTAGTCATTTCCGTACAACACCACAGTGATGCGTTGCCGAGCTCGGGATAAAATTTCTTGAGCGGAAGTCCACCGACGATTTTGTGTCCCAGTCCGCGGCTGTTGATGGCTTTGGGATCTTCGCTGGTCTGAATCACGAATTCGTTGAAGCGCGGCGCTCCTGAGAAAAGGAGCTTGCCATGTTTGCCGAAACATTTCGCCGCGTATGCCGCCTTCGCAAGATTCTGTTTCGCCAGCTCACGCAATCCGACCTTGCCATAGATGGTCATGAAAATATTCACCATCAGAGCCACCAGCGCCTGGTTGGTGCAAATGTTCGACGTGGCCTTCTCGCGGCGAATGTGTTGTTCGCGGGTTGCGAGGGTGAGAACGAATCCGCGCTTGCCGTTGCGGTCGGTGGTCTGTCCGACCAAACGTCCGGGCATCTGGCGGACAAATTGTTCGCGCGTGGCAATCACGCCGCAGTAGGGTCCACCGAATCCAAGTGGAACTCCAAAGGATTGAGCTTCCATCGCGATGATGTCGGCTTGGCGCGGCGGCTCAACAATTCCCAAGGAAATTGCTTCGGCGATGGAGACAACTAGCATGGCTCCGCGTTTATGAGCTAATTCGGCGATGGCAGATATGTCTTCAATGGTCCCGAAAAAATTCGGGGATTGAATGAGAACGCAGGCGGTGTCGTCGGTGATCACTTTCTCCAGAGCGCGGACATCAACGCGACCCGTGTCAGAGAACTCAACAGTCGAGATCGGCATGCCTTGGTGGAAGGCATAGGTCGCCAGCACCTCGCGATATTCGGGATGCACGCTGCGCGCAATCGTCACCGCCCGTCGTCCAGTGAGACGAGCGGCCATCATTACCGCTTCGGCAGCCGCAGTGGAACCGTCGTACATGGAGGCATTTGCCACTTCCATGCCGGTGAGCTCGCAGATCATGGTTTGAAATTCGAAGATGGACTGCAACGTACCTTGGGAAACTTCCGCCTGGTAGGGAGTGTAGGCGGTGAGAAATTCGCCGCGCGATATCAGCGAGTCAATGACCACAGGGCGATAGTGCGAATATGCGCCCGCGCCCAAAAAGCTGGCATAGCCGTCGCCATTTTCGCGGGAGCGCTCGCGAAACCAATCCACTATCTCGGATTCCGCCATCTGGCGCGGAACTTTCAGGTCTCGCTGGAGACGATATTCCGCGGGGATGGACGCAAATAAGTCGTCCACCGACTGGACACCGATGGCTTTTAATATGGATTCGCGGTCAGCGGGTGATTTTGGCAGATAACGCATAGAAATTTATTAGATGTAATCGGCGATCAGTTGGACTGTTGGATTGTGAGATTTGTTGGCAGCTAGTTTCCACCCTCTTCGTAGACAAATTTTTCGTAATCGGCGGCAGAAAGCAGCGAACCTACTTCAGAAGGATTTTTCAACTTCACCTTGATCATCCACGCGCTGTGCGCATCTTTATTGACCTGCTCGGGAGCGGTCGTCAGCTCGGGATTTATCTCGGTGACGGTGCCGGACGCGGGCGCGTACAGATCGGACACTGCTTTCACCGATTCGACGCTGCCGAAAGTCTTACCCGCAGTGATTTCCGAGCCGGCCTTTGGCAGCTCGACGAAGACGATGTCTCCGAGAGATTGCTGCGCGTAGGAAGTGATGCCGATGGTCGCCATGTTGCCTTCCAGTTTGAGCCACTCGTGTTCTTTGGTGTACTTCAGATCGGTTGGATAGGGCATTTGATTTTTTCCTTCGCGCTCAAGTCACGACATAAATTTTTTAGACGGGCTACTTCTTTTTCGAACGCTTATAAAAAGGAGTGGGTACTACCCTCGCCTGGACTCCCTGGCCACGAATTTCAACTTTCAGCGTGGATCCCAAAGCTTCGAACGGTGGCGGGACATACGCCAAAGCAATATTCTTTTTCAAGTAAGGGGCGTAGGAGCCGCTTGTAACGTAGCCGATTTCCCGGCCTGATTCGTCTAAAACTCGATAGCCGTCGCGAGCGATTCCGCGTTCGATCATTTCGAGTCCCACTAAATTTCGCTTAAGGCCTGCGGCCTTTGCCTTCTCCAGTGCGTCTCGTCCGATGAAATCGGGCTTTTCCATCTTGCAGAACCGGTCGAGTCCGGCTTCCCAAACGTTGATTGTGTCTGAAATCTCGTGTCCGTAGAGTGGAAGCTTAGCTTCGAGGCGCAAAGTGTTTCGCGAGCCTAAGCCACAGGGCTTCACTTCAAATTCCTTTCCGGCTGCGAATATTTCTTTCCACACGCGAGCGCTGGTGGCTTCGTCCGACGGAATGTAAATTTCAAAACCGTCTTCACCTGTGTAGCCAGTGCGCGCGATGAGAGTGTTCTTCAGGCCGCACACGGTACCGCGCGTGACCCAATAAAACTTCACAGCGGAAAGATCGGCATCCGTGAGCTTCTGCAACAGATCTACGCCTCTGGGACCTTGAATCGCGATCTGCGTGAAGTTGTCCGACAGATGTTCTACGGCGCAGTCAAAGTTCAGCGTGTTTTCCCGCACCCAGTTGAAATCTTTTTCACGGGTTCCGGCGTTAATGACCAGAAGATATTCTTCTTCTCCAAGGCGGTGAACGATCACGTCATCCACAAAAGTGCCCTGGGGATAAAGCAATGCGGAATATTGCGCCTGGCCGACCGCCAGCCGGGACGCGTCGTTCATGGAAATATGCTGCACGGCTGCAAGCGCGCCCGGTCCGGCGAGACGAATGTCGCCCATGTGGCTGACGTCGAAAATACCCACTCCGGTGCGGACGGCATTGTGCTCGGCAATAATCCCGCCTGCGGATGGGTATTCGACGGGCATGTCCCATCCGTTGAACTCGACCATTTTGGCGCCCATCTCGCGATGGACTCTGTTCAGCGCAGTTTTGCGGACGGTCGCAGGAGCTTCAGCGGCGGGGACAGACAAAAAAACCTCGGTCGGACGATGAAATAATTCCCGAACAGGAAACTAGTCAGGCTATCACGCATTTTTTCGCGCGGTCAAACGTTACCAATGGAACCTTCGCGATCAGGCGCACCCGCGATAGAGTCGGAGTATGGCCACCCAAACCAAAACGCGCTGCCTGCAATGCGACTCCATCGAAGCGCAATGTCACTGCGAAAAGTATTGCTGCTCCTGTCAGTCTGAGCTTTCGGTGAGATTGTGTGAGGACGGTCTTTATTATTGCCTCGATTGCCGCGACGCGTGCGATTACAAGATTGGTAGCTAGGTCAGATCTAAGCACGCGGCCATGTAGAATTGCCTCAGCGGCTGAAGCCGCTCTTGGGCAATCTTATATCGCAGCGCTGAAGCGCTGCGCCCCCAGGATCATGCTCCTCTCATGAACCGGTATTATTTATGAATCTGACCGATGTGAATCTGGCCGCTATGAATCTGCCCCTCCTAAACCAGTCCCCTGAAACCAGTCCCCTCATAAAACTGTCATCCCGAGCGGAGTCGAGGGACCTGCTTTCCCTAACTCCCTTTCGGATTGCACGGTTAGCGTCGAAGGGCGGGCGCGATTTCAATCGTGCCGACAAATTTTGAGAAACTTGTTTGGCACGGCTGAAGCCATGTCCTTTCAAGTCGCGGGAGTAAAGCAACGAACCTAGAACCCCAAAAGCCAAAGGTCAAAAGCCAAATAAAGCCAAGAGCCTACATAACCACAGTCTCTTTATATTCTCCGAACACCGTTCTCATCGCATCCGATATCTCTCCAACAGTGGCACGAGTTTCTACCGCCGCAACGATGTGCGGCATGAGATTTTCTCCTGAGCGCGCAGCGTCTTCGATACTCTGCAACGCATTTTTCCAGTTCCGAGGTTCCCGGCGAATTCTTAATTCCCGCAAGCGTTCGACTTGTTTGCGCTCTAAAGATTCATCCACACGCTGTAGGGTGATCGGCTTTTCGTCTTCCATGGTGAACTTGTTCACGCCGACGACCACAGCTTCCTGACGGTCTACCTGCTGCTGGTATTCGTAGGCAGCGTTCTGAATCTGCTGCTGAACGTATCCACGATCAATCGCTTTCAGCATTCCGCCCAGAGCGTTGATTTTTTCCAGATAAGCGTTGGCGCGATCTTCGATCTCGTTGGTCAGGCTCTCGATGTAGTACGAGCCCGCCAGCGGATCAACCGTTTGCGGAACACCCGATTCATACGCAACGATCTGCTGAGTGCGCAATGCGATTCGGGCTGCCTGCTCGGTTGGAAGGGCAAGCGCTTCATCGTAGGAGTTGGTGTGCAGCGATTGAGTTCCTCCTAAAACCGCGGCCATGGCCTGCACTGCGGTGCGGACGATATTGTTTTCCGGCTGCTGCGCCGTGAGGGTTGATCCGGCGGTCTGGGTATGAAAGCGCAGCATCCAAGAGCGCGGATTCTTCGCCTTAAAATTCTCACGCATGATGTGCGCCCACATGCGTCTGGCGGCGCGAAACTTTGCGACCTCTTCCAGAAAATTGGAGTGCGCGTTGAAAAAGAAAGACAGGCGCGGAGCGAATTCGTCCACGTCGAGTCCAGCTTCGATGGCGGCCTGTACGTAAGCCATGCCATTACCCAGCGTGAATGCAACTTCCTGCACAGCGGTGGAGCCGGCCTCCCGCATGTGGTAGCCCGAGATGGAAATTGAGTTCCATTCGGGTACGTGCTCGTTGGTCCAGGCGAAAATATCGGTGACTATGCGCATCGCCTGCTGGGGAGGGTAAATGTAAGTTCCGCGCGCGATGTATTCCTTGAGCACGTCGTTCTGCACCGTGCCGGAAAGACGGCGAATGTCGGCTCCCTGACGGCGCGCCACTGCAACATACAGCGCCAAAAGGATGGAAGCAGTGGCATTAATCGTCATCGAGGTTGAGATCTTCGTCAGCTCGATGCCGTCGAACAGGCGCTGCATGTCTTCGATGGAGTCAATGGCGACCCCAACTTTGCCGACCTCGCCTGCGGCCAGTGGGTGGTCGGAATCCAATCCGATTTGAGTTGGCAGGTCGAATGCTACGGAAAGACCCGTAGTGCCGTGTGCGAGCAGATATTTGTAGCGTTTGTTGGATTCCTCAGCGTCTCCCATGCCGGCGT
>JBDUDA010000099.1:0-10453 GCA_040003205.1 Acidobacteriaceae bacterium
CACGGCGGCCTTCGATAGCGCAGGCGCAAGGGCGGAGTCTTGTATTGTTCTTTGCATGCAGAATGAAAGCGCGCTGTTATCTAAAGCGGAGAGAGCTCATCCTCTCGTTCGTCTTTTCTGGAGTGCAGAAACCTTCGTTCCAAATAACGTCGCGCCAGGTCCTGACCGCCCAAACCGAAAGCAATCGCCAAGCCTAACATGAGGGATCCGAACATGAGGGAAAATGCCACCAGCACGGTGCGCTCGGCGAGTCCGAGTTCTTCGAACCCCATGGAAACGGTAAACACGATGATCAGGGTTCGGATGGTGGCGCTGATTAATCCGGGCGAAGGCAGACCCGCGTTTACCGCAGCCAGCAGCGCGGCGCGAGAAAAGAAACTGGCAGCCAGCAATCCAAAGAAGAGGATGAAGAGGGCCGCGAACAAGCGCGGCAGGAATCCAAAGAAATGCGAAATGTGTTCTTGCAGACCCACGATTCCCAGCACACTGACGCCAATCAGGATGAATCCAAGCCATGCAACCCAGAAAATGAAGCGGCTCAACAATTCGGACGAAGAAGGCAGCGCGGCTTTGTTGAGCAGTTGTGAGGCGCCGGCGTCGCGCGATAGACGATCGAACTTGGCCAACCGCAAAATGCTACGCAGGATGGATTTCAGAATGTAAGCGACGAGCCATCCTAGGGCTACGATGAGCAGCATAACCATCAGGCGGGGCAGGAATTGGGCAGTGCTATGAACGATTTCCTGGGTCGCTTGCGTCAATCCCGTTACGAATTTCTCCCACATATTGACCTCACTTCCTTCCATTCCACAGTTCGAGCATATAAGGCTTGTGCTGCTCAAACGTCATGCAAAGGGCCTCGACATTCTTTTCCACTTCTTCTCCCGACGCGTCGCGATTCTGCGACAGAAAGGTATACGCTTTGCCGCGATAGAGTGGCGCCAGCGCCTGAATAATATGGTCACGGCTGATGACAGATTCGTGATAGGAGGCAGCGAATTCGTAGACCGTCCGCACCCATAGCTCGTCGGGATAACGGAATTCGGCTTCCGGCGCGCCGGAACAGCGCTTCAACTCGTCCATGGTCGCGGGGGAGACAATGGAACGGAGTAGCGGTTCCAGTTCCGTTACTCCAACGCAAAACATTTCGCGAAGCCGTTTGCGGTTGACGCGTAAAGGCTCCAGTGTCAGTTCCGGGGCGGCGCCAATGGTCGACAGCGGCTGCGAGTCTGCGACTTTGCTCCAGGTAGAAAAGTTTCCATCCATTGACCAGAACAATACTCCAGCAGTCTGGCGGATCGCGGCGACTAGATCTGCCGGTGCATGATCCATGCGGGACTTTTTCCCGAGGAACGACTCGGCCACGCGAAACCCTCCCGCGATGGCGGAAATCGTGAGTCCCATCTCAGCTCCGGATTTTACTGAGTCCTGCGACCACAAATCCTGCGACAGAAAGTGACTTCCCAATTTTCCTGAAAAAGCGAAATCGGATGGAAAAGGTTCTCTTACCTGCATGCCGTAGATAGCTCTGGTCATGGGATACGCCAAATTTCGCACCAGCAAGCCGTCGAATTTGTGGCGCGTGTAAAGAGGAGTGACCAGGTCCACATTGTCTCGCGCTATGGGACGCAGCAGGTGTTCCATCCAATTTGGCTCAATGCTGGTGGAATCGGATGCAACTACTGAACAAATGTTGGGACGCAGCAATTCGGCGGCGGAGAAAATCAGATGCAGCGAGTTTCCACTGCTGCTGCCACCGCTGTATTGCGTACTGATGCAATGCAGCGTGCGCAGGGCATTCAAATTCGAGCTGTGACTGATATCACTGATGGAAGCGGCACGCACCAGATCCTGGCTGCCATCTTTAGAGCCGCCATCCGCATTGATGATTACCGCGCGCTGGCGGGGAAAGTACTTCAGAAGGCCGGCGCGGATGGCTTGCACCACCTGCCCGACAGTCCGCGCATCGTTGTAAGTGGGAACCCCGATGAGGATGTCCACTTCGCCAACGTTGATTAATTCGCGAAGAAAATCATCCGAGAGAATGCTCCCTTCGGGCAATCGAGACTCCCTTCAATCAAAGGTTATTTTCGTTTCAACTCTTATATCCTGCGCAATCGGAACCAGTAAAACTGATAAGGCCCCAGGGTCAGCAAGTAAGGCGCTTCGCCCACGCGCGGGAAAATGTTTTTGCCAAACATTTCAATTAGGATGTTCCCCTTGTATTGCTTCAGATCGAGTTCCACGGCTTGCGCGGAGCTGGAAAGATTGTTCACCACCAGGACCGTCTCGGATGGTCCTTTTCGAATGTAAGCCAGCACCCGATGATTTGCGGGATAAAGAAATTCGATGGTTCCCCGGCCAAAAACCGGAGCAGACTTTCGCACCCGGATAATACGTTTCATCCACGAAAGCAGCGAGTGATCGAAGCGTTGCTGTGACTTAACATTAACCGCCTGAAAGCCGTAAACCGGATTCAGCATGAGCGGCGAGTACAGGCTTTCGGGATCCGCCGCTGAAAAACCACCGTTCCAGCCACCGTCCCATTGCATGGGAGTACGCACGCCGTTGCGATCTCCAAGATTGACGTTGTCGCCCATACCGATTTCGTCGCCGTAATAAATGATGGGCGTTCCCGGCAGCGACATCAACATTCCGTTCATCAGTTCGATGCGCCTGCGATCGTTATCCAACAGCGGAGCGAGGCGGCGGCGGATACCCAGGTTGATACGCATGCTACGATCACGCGCGTACTCGTCATACATGTAATCGCGCTCAACGTCGGTGACCATTTCAAGCGTAAGCTCGTCGTGATTGCGTAGGAAGATGACCCATTGGCAGTTTTCCGGGATGGCGGGCGTCTGCTGGAGAATTTCAGTGATCGGCTTGCGGTCTTCGAGCTTCAATCCCATGAACATGCGTGGCATCAATGGAAAGTGAAACGCCATGTGGAATTCGTCACCCTCTCCGAAATAAGGGCGCAGATCGGCTGGCCATTGATTGGCTTCGGCAAGCAGCATCTTGCCGGGAAAATGCTCATCCAGCTTCGCTCGCAACTCTCTGAGAACAACGTGAGTTTCGGGCAAATTTTCGCAGTTCGTGCCCTCGCGCTCGATGAGATATGGGACCGCGTCCAGACGGAACCCATCCACCCCCATCTCAAGCCAGAACTTCATTACGCTCCACATCTCATCGCGGACGGCGGGATTGTCATAATTTAGATCGGGTTGATGGCTGAAGAAACGATGCCAATAGTATTCGCGGGAGACGGGGTCCCACGCCCAGTTGGAAAGTTCGGTATCCAGAAAAATAATTCTTGTCCCACGATAGCGGGTGTCGGATTCGCTCCATACATACCAGTCGCGCTTGGGATTGTCGCGCGAACTGCGGGACTCCTGGAACCAGGGATGCTGGTCCGAGGTATGGTTTAAGACCATCTCGATGACCACGCGAATTCCCCGCTGATGCGCGGCATCCAGAAATAATTTGAAGTCGTCCAGGGTGCCGTAGCTGGGATGAACGGTGCGATAATCCGCGATATCGTAGCCGTCGTCACGCAAAGGCGAAGGGAAAAACGGCATCAGCCAGACAACGCTGGTCCCAAGTTCCTGAAGGTAATCCAGCCGCTGCGCGAGTCCGCGGAAGTCTCCAATTCCGTCGCCATTGCTGTCATAAAACGTGCGAACGTGGACCTGATAGATGACGGCGTCTTTGTACCAGAGCGCGTCCTGCGGAAGTGCCAACCTAATCTCCTAGCCAGCTTCGCTGCGATTTGCTGTTCGTCAATTTTTGCTTTGATGCTGGATCGCCGCTGACGGAAACACCCGCATCGGGGCTGGTGCGGATGTGAAATAAATCGGTGCCTAAAGATTTTTAATCTACCACATCCGGCAGTCATTCAACGGTGAAGAAACTGGCCGAATCTTGAACTATGTCAGGAACAGGATCAACGAGGGATTTCGTTCGCTGGCCGCACGCGAAAGTGAGAATCAAACCGAAGGTGCGGATTTCGGATACCGCTCAGTTGTGGATGTCGGCTCTGCTGATCTGCTCAGGAAGTTTGAAATCGATGGTGACGAAGGTCTGCGCTTCGACAGCCTGCCCATTTAAAACGTAGGGCCGATAGTGCCACTGCTTGATGGCTTTGCAGGCAGCGACTCCTAGAACCAGCGAGCCACGAATCAATTTTAAAGCTTGTATGCTGCCATCCGCGGCGATCCAGGCTTGCACCACGACCGAACCCTCCAGCCCGCGCTGTCGGGCCTGCTCCGGATACTCGGGCACGATTTTATCCAGCAGCATTTTCTGCGAAACCTCCGGGGCCAGGTTGATCACTCCCAGCCGGCGCTCCAGCAGCAGGCCAGGCCTTGCAACCACGGGGCCCGGAGTTGCAATCTCTCGCAGCGGGCTCTGTAGGCTTTCTGGAATCTCTAGCGTTGGGTCGTTTGAGGATGGCACAGTGGTTTCGCTTAGGCCGTCAAACCCAGTGCCTAAAAGACCCGGGTCCGAAGAAGTGTGCGCGGGACTCTGGTTTCCCGCCGAGGCGCGCCGAACAGTTTGTGAGGGCCGCGACTTTGCTACTCCAGATGAAACGGATAAGTTATCATTCGCCGCTTCCGGGTTGGCCTTAAGAAAAAGCGTCTCCGCCTTCGCCAGGGTGTGAGCGCAGGTTTCGGTTGCTGCGGTGAAGACCGCGCTCGCGACCAGGGGCTGGCTGAGGGAGTATCCAAAACATAAAAAGGCGAAGACGAGAACTGAGACTCTGGTGAATGTCGAGGCCTTCAAGTGTGCGGCGCCAAAGAGGCTGAACTTAGCGCGCGGACGCCTTTCTCCCGGTACGGCAGACTCTATAAATAGTCGGTCTTCTGCAAGGTTCCATGTCCGCGAAGCAGAGGGAATCTTTATCGCGCGATGCGCCAGAGAAGAATTTTGCACTGGCATGGAGGCCAGCGGCTCCACGAGAAGACTTTCCTCCGCGAAGATAGTAGTTTCCGCCGGAGCAATCGCAGCTGCGCTTGACCTGAGTTCCGCATGGGTCGACGCCAGAGGCGTTGTCTTGTGGCTGTCGACCGTCGTCGTCCAATTCTTCATTCGCAGCAGGAATTCATCGCAGGCGAGGAGAGCCTGAACCGCCTGTTCAGGAACGATCGGAGTTTCAAGCACCAGGCTTGCTCCCACCCTGTGTGCGGCGGACCAGTTCCGCTGATCCGCGAGAATAACGGAGAACGCACCCTGGTTCTGTTTCAGATCATTCGCTGTCTTCAGCAGGAATAAGGCTTCCGCCCCTTCGCTGCAATCAACCGCGACTACCTCGAAACTCCGGCTGGTGAGCTTTTCCAGGCAGGAAAATATCTCGGATGAACAATCGACCTCCAGGCCGAGTTTCTTGAGGGCATCGCTCAGCCAGGCCGAAGTCCGTTGATCGGAGGAGAAGAGTAGGGCTGAAACTGACATCACCTGAAGGCTATTCTTCGGCTAACTTGCGAACAAGTTACGGAGTGCCGTGCTGTAATAAGCCGTTAGGCCAGGTAACCGCCTGAAGTTACCTGTCCGAAAGGACACCTTGTAATCTTCAGCAAAACTACCGAGCCCGCTTGGCGACGGCGCCACGACGATCAAAATAGACAGTCGTATCCTTCGCAACGTAATCGGAGTCTGGACTGCGACGCGGAGTTTTCTTAACCTGGCGAGTTCGAGCGGGATCGTCTGTTCGCGAGATTACGGGACGCTTTGTCGCCACTGAAGAGACGCTTGTACTCTTTAGTGGCACCACAGTATGACTGGTTATTTTCGCACTGCTTAAGGCTTGACCTTTCGCCGGGGGCTGAGCAATCGAACGGGGGGCCAGGTTCAGCGAAGAAGACTGAGAATTACCCGCAGCTGAAGGCAATGAGCTGGAGCCTTGATTCGAGGTATATCGTCCAGCAAGTGAAACCGCTGCGAGTGCCAACAGGCTGGCGCCAAGTGCCATCGCCATCGCATTGCGAAGCCTTGCGTCCCGACGCCTTCCCTGGGCGCTCAAATTTGAGACTTGCGTTTGAAATTTCGGCAGCTTGAAGGTGGGCCAGGAGATCGCCGCATTCCTCCACTTGGTGGCAGGTGAAGAACTTGGTTTGTAGCTCCTGGAGGCTTGCGATTTCGATCCTGCAAATCGGGTCACGCCAGCAAAAAGTGCACGCAGGTTCGACCGAAAATCGTTTTCATCGTCCGCGAAAACTCCGGAATAGCCCTCCTCGGCAGCTTCCGCGTCTCCCTCGTGTGGTGTGGTTTCGGGGTTGGACGCTCGCCATATCATTCCATGGGGCACGAGATCGGGTTCTTCCTTCGACGCCGGTTCATGTTTAGCGCGGGCAAGCGAAGCCGCGGCGGGCGGCGCAACAGGACCTAGCGGAGCTGAGACGGCCGGCACATCTGCATCCGCAACTTTGGAAAGTGGCGCCTCGTCTACCTCAGCCTGAAGGACGGAGGGAATTCTGTCGATAGCAACAACTTCGCCCACAACCGGTTCGAGCGCGGAAGCTGCAAGAACTTTATTGTCGTGATTTTCAGACATGGGAACTCCCGACGGCAGTTCAGAGTAAACTTCGTCGCTAGTCTGAGAGGTCAGCACAAAAATATCAATAGACCGAATGTGCCCAGCCATGGCTTGCGGGGTGACGAAAACACACATGTCGCGGGTGCTGGCCGAAACTCCGATAGCGCTTGCAGCAGCTTCCGGGGCGCAGCGATTGAGGGTGATTTCAAGGTCAGGAGTCGCAGACCCTGCCTCGCTTGAGGAAGATGTTTGAACTTCAAAGCCTTGCTTGCGTAATTCCAACGCAAGTTCAGCTGAGTATTTTTTAATTCCGGTAATGACGTGTGCCAGAGGCATGGCTACCTTCGCGGGAACCTGCGTGGGGCGGGGATTGCCCACAAGTTCGATTCAGAACCTATCTTTTGATGCGGCCCAATCCCGGGTGGCTGCTTTTTTGTGTTGCTGTGCAACTTGGCTCCGAATTAGGCAAACTTTTGCAGTACGGGAAGATCAAGGCCTCGGCGGTCTGGCAATTATTGGCCTCTATCGCGGACGTTACGCTCACGAACTGGTACAAAAACAGAACCATAACCTCGGCGAAAGCACTTTACACACCGGACCGTACGCATGAGAAGTAAGGGAAGGATGTACTTCTCCAGAGGCGAGCGTGGGCGGGAACGAACTCGGTCGAAACTCCCGCAATCGCGACAATGGTAGTGCGCGAAATCCATTTGCGAGATTTTGACTGGAAGTCAGCCCAGTCGATTGTAAATGCGTGCCTGAAGTCGGAGAATAGAATTCATCAAGATTGCCTCATGTGGACTTCGCAGCGAAATCCATTTTAGTATTTCCCACTTTAGCCAGGTACTGTATCCCGCCCTTCAGGAGTTTTTATGCCAGGCCTGATCACGACGATCGTTTTTGGGTTCCTTGCTATCCCTGCCTTCGCGCAATTCCCGGCGTTCAACCATGTTTTCATTGTGGTTGAAGAGAACACCAACTACGCGAGCGTAATCGGCAATTCTTCCATGCCATATTTCAACAGTCTGGCTCAGAAATATGGTTTAGCGACACAATATTACGCGAATACTCACCCTTCGATTGGAAACTATTTCATGCTGACGACGGGACAGATCGTCACTAACAATGACAGCTACAAAAACACCGTTACAGCCGACAATGTCGTGCGACATCTGCTCACTGCGGGCAAAACATGGAAGGCATACGAAGAGAACCTGCCATCTCCGGGTTATATCAGCCCCGATACCGGCAATTACGTGCGCAGGCACTGTCCGCTGTCATTTTTTTCGGACGTGGTGAACAGCTCTGCCCAAAAACTGCATCTCGTGCCCTTCACACAATTTGCGAAAGACATGGCCAGCAATGCGCTGCCTCAGTACTCGTTCATTACGCCCAATCTCTGCAACGATGCTCACAATTGTTCTCTAAGCACGGCGGACACGTGGCTGAAAAACAATATTGATCCCTTGGTTAAAAGCAGTTCATTCCAGAATGGCGATTTGCTGATCATCGTTTTCGACGAATCGGCAAACGACAATCTTAATGGCGGAGGTCGAGTCGCCTGGATTGCGATCAGTCCGAAATACTCCAAACTGGGATATAAGTCCACCGTGAAGTACCAGCACCAGAACACGCTCAGGCTAATGCTGCAAGGATTAGGAGTGATCACCTACCCGGGCAAGGCGAGCACAGCTTCCAACATGGCGGAGTTCTTTAAGTAAGACACGGATTCGCTCTCCCTGCCTGGTCAACACCCCGCCAGCAGGGCGCCAAAGAGCCACGAAGTTTACTTTTCTGGTACCTTATCCTGCGACGTAAGTCACTCACATATGTTTCGCTGGAGGCTTCATGCGTTTTCTGGGCATCGCATTCTTGCTCTCGTGCACATTGTTCATAAGCGCCAGCGCGCAGCAGCCGGAGGCGCCAAAAGCTGAGACTAATGAGTCGGCAAAAGCTGCCGTCAAGGACAAGAAACAGAAAAGCGCGCAACGTTCGGAAGCGCCGGATGCAAACTCGCCGGGTGCGAACGCAACCTTGGAAGCTCCAAAGCCCGATGCGAAGAAGGAAATGCCGGACGCGTCTGCTGACAAGTTCGCGGAAAATAAGGATAAAGACAAAGAAGAGCACTACGATGTTTCCGAAGTTGCGCCCGTGACTACACAGCATCAGATCACGGCCGATGGCAAACTGCTGAAGTACACGGCTACGACTGGACGTCTGCCAATAAAACGCGGCGACGGCAAAATCGAGGCGGAGGTTTTCTTTGTCGCTTATACGCTTAATGGCAGCGATGCGGGCAGTCGTCCGCTGACGTTTGCCTTCAACGGCGGACCCGGATCGGCATCAATCTGGCTGCACTTGGGAGCGCTCGGTCCCAAGCGCGTTGTGATGCAGCCCAACGGATTTATGCCCGCGCCTCCTTTTCATGTGGCGGACAATCCTTACACTCTGCTTTCTAAAAGCGACATCGTCATGGTGGACGCAATTGGCACCGGCTTCAGTCGCGCCGCCAACGCCGAGCTCTCGAAAAAATACTGGGGCGTCAAGGGAGACATTGAAGCGTTCAGCGAATTTATCCGCCTATATCTGACACGCTATCAGCGATGGAGCTCGCCGCTTTTTTTGCTGGGAGAAAGTTATGGCACCACGCGCGCTGCTGGGATTGCGGGATATCTCGCGGATCGCGGCGTGGCCTTCAACGGCATCACGCTGCTTTCGATGGCGCTCAGCTTTCAGACTTTGGTTGACAACAAGAGTAACGACGAGCCCTACATACTGCTGATTCCGACCTTCACTATGATCGCGGGATATCACAAGAAGCTTCCCGCCGATCTCATGCAGGATATGAACCGGACTCGCGCGGAGTCTGAACGATGGGCTTCCACCGATTACGCATTAGCCCTGGCGAAAGGCGACTCTCTCGGGGCTGATGAGCGACAGAAAATCGTTGAGCAGATGGCCCGCTATACAGGGCTGAGCAGAGACGTGATTGATCAGTCGAACCTGCGGGTTGACGTACCTAAATTCACGCACTATCTGTTACTAGATCAGAAGCTCAGAGTCGGACGTCTGGACGGGCGCTTCACCGGTGTTGATCCGGATGGCCTGCTGGACACGCCCTTCCACGATCCCACCGAGCCTGCGATCTTGCCTCCTTATACTTCAGTCTTCAATAATTATGTTCGCGCCGAGTTGGGATACAAGTCTGATATGCCGTACAACGTGTTTATCCGTGACCCTGAGTTCGAGAAGGATTGGAATTGGGGTTCGGGCGTCGAAGGTTTCCCTGACACGGCGGCGGCGCTCCGACAAGCGTTGGTGAAAAATCCATACTTAAAAGTGCTGGTGATGGAAGGACACTACGATCTGGCGACGCCGTTCTTCGCGGCGAACTACACGATTGATCATTTGAACCTGAATCAACAATTCCGGAAGAACATCTCGTTTGCTACTTATGATTCTGGACACATGGTGTACTTGTCGGCGGAAGCTTTGCAGAAATTCAAGAACGATCAGGCGAGCTTTGTGGATAAAGCTTTGTCCTCTCGAGCCGATCAATAAATCAGGTGTCATCCTGAGCGAAGCCGAGGAACCTGCTTCTTCGGCAGTGGGCTGTCCCAAATATCGCACCCATTTAAAGGTCGCGACTGGTCCACTGCTTAAATAGATCCTCGCTGCTCCTTAGCTGTTTGTCCCAATTTTCCTCTTTTGGGTTTACATAAAATTCCGTGATAAGGAAACGAATGATTTCCTCTACAGTTACCCATCCGGTCCGGATATGAACCTTTGCGAGGGGGATGGTCCGTCGAGGCCCTAAAGTGTCTTCGCCTTGAAGATGGAGGTGATGTCGGCAATGTTCTGTATCTCGTTTTTCGCGCGAAACATACTCCCAACGCAAACAATCTTCGTCTTCTATCC
>JBDUDA010000100.1:0-10423 GCA_040003205.1 Acidobacteriaceae bacterium
CGGCACTCGTCACAGTGCGGTTTATCTGACGGAAACGGTCGGCCAAAATCCCCAGAAGGCTGCTATCAAACTACTGCGCGCGGGCGCCGATGCTGACGCTCAGGTCTCCCGTTGGAACTCGGTGATGTCGCTCTCCCACCCCGGCCTGCTTCGGATACTCTCAGTCGGGCGGAGTCGTTTGAACGACACAGACCTTCTCTTCGTGGTGATGGACTACGCGGAAGAAAATCTTTCTCAGATTCTGCCACAGCGGGTTTTGACGGCTGCGGAAGCTCGCGACATGCTCTCGCCGACTTTGGATGTTCTGTCTTTTCTCCATGCGAAAGGTCTGGCGCTTGGCCACCTTAAGCCTTCCAATATTTTAGCCAGCCACGAGCAACTTCAGCTCGCCAGCGATAACATCCGTCGCGACGGCGATTCTTCCGCAGCTGACAAGTCCACCGCCTACGACGCTCCAGAACATGCCCGTAGCGGGAGTGCAGTGGCAGGCGACATCTGGTCTTTGGGGATTACGTTGTGCGAGGCTTTGACCGGCACACTCCCCAGCGTCACCGGTGCGGCCGTGACACCCGAGTTGCCAAAAAACTTGCCGGCAGAGTTCATTCCGATGGTGAGCAATTGCCTACAGCGTGATCCGCAGCGCCGTTGGACAGCCGCGGAGATTGGAGCGGGCCTGCGTCCGAGCAGCGCCGCTGCTCTACCAGCGGAGACCGAACAAACCCCGAGTAATGGGAGCGCTCGCAGCAAATCTTCCGGTATCTATCCCGAGGCAGTTGCCAAGCGGTCCCTGCTGCTACCGGCGGTTCTCGTGGGATTGGTCGCGGTAGCCTTAATTGGATACTTGCTTTTTCACAAAGGGGAGGCTCGCAATCCCGAACAGTCAACTGCTGCTGACGCAACATCAAGACAGCCAGTTGACTCCCAACCGGTAGCTTCTGATCGCCACGAACAAACCCAGGAACAACATCATCCAGCAACGAGTGAAGCAGTACGGGAAGCACCAGGCACAAAACAAAACCGCGCTGTGCCGGTTGCAGCGCTGGATGCTGGAGCTCATCCCAAGGTGAACACCCGCGAAACCACTCCGTCTTCACCTGAGATTTTTCTTCAGGCGTTGCCCATCGTTCCTCAATCCGCACGCAACACCATTGAAGGCAAAATCAGGGTGGATGTAAGAGTGAACGTAGACCCTTCAGGAAACGTGACCGGAAACCACCTCGACCGTAGTGGCCCGAGCAAGTATTTCGCGCGTCTGGCTACCGAGGCCGCGCAGGAGTGGAAGTTCAAGCCGCAGTCCTCGGCTAGAGACTGGGTGCTTCATTTCAGATTCAGCCGGGCGGGCGTGGCTGTTGACCCCGTGCCTGTCGATCATTAGACCAAATTCACACTCGTAAACTGTGCCGAAGAGCGTTCACAGTTTTTTAATCTGATATTCATTCCGCATTAACCTTCTCAAACGTCCGCGCATTTATCTTCCTCTCGGTATCCAGTCATCGACTAGAGCTGTCGATTGCTCGAGCTTTCAATTTCAAGAGGAGGGTTTGGTGTCTACTCAAAAACTTTTTAACGTACTGATCACCGCGCTGTTGTTCGGAAACTGTCTGTCCACCGTGGCTTTCGGTCAATCTACGGGCAACATCAAACATGTTCTTCTGATCAGCTTTTATGGTATGCACGCGATCGACTTCAGTAATTGCTCGAAGGGGATTAAGGAAGTGAATGGCGGCGAAGAATATTGCCCGCACCTCGCCTCCCTCGCTCACCACGGCGTGAATTATCTGTCAGCATCTTCCTCCAAACCTTCGGACTCTTTTCCCGGTCTCACCGCGCTCGTAACTGGCGGCACACCACGTTCTACCGGAGCTTTCTACGACGTTAGTTACGACCGTTCGCTGTCGCCTCCGGCGCAGACCACTCCTTACGGCATTGTTGGTGGACCGTCTTTGTGTCCGAGCGTAATCGGCACGCAAGTCGGTAACGACGAACAGGTTGACATCAATCTGAACAGCATCACAGCCGGCGGAGGCATCAATCCGGACTATCTCCCGCGCGATCCGAAACGAGGTTGTAAGCCTGTCTATCCCCACGAATTCATACGTGTGAATACAGTTTTCAACGTTGTGAAAGAGGCGGGCGGCTACACCGCATGGTCCGACAAACATCAATCGTATGAGCTCACGAAAGGGCCGGGCGGAAACGGTGTCGACGACTTCTTCGCGCCCGAAATCAACTCTCCGGTGGTGCCGTTGAACTTCCCCGGATACGATGTCGCGGGCTGCCATACCATCCCCGATCCGACCTCTACTACTGACTGGACCAAGAGTTTCCAAAATATTCAGTGTTACGACACCCTGAAAGTCCAGGCCATCCTGAACGAAATTAATGGCCGCACACATGACGGGACTCAATCCGCGCCAGTGCCCGCAGTTTTTGGAATGAATTTTCAGGCGGTAAGTATCGGTCAAAAGTTGAACGAAAAATCCCTCGGCATCAAGGGCGGATACCTCGACGCACTCGGAACGCCTAGTCCCGCGCTGCTTGGGGAAATAAAGTTTGTGGATGAATCGATCGGTCGCATGGTGGAAGAGTTGCAAGAGAAAGGTCTGTTCGAAAATACTCTGATCGTAGTCTCAGCCAAGCATGGCCAAGCGCCGATTGATCCGAATCGTTTGCTGCGCATACCGGCAGATAATCCTGCACTGCTGCCGCCTTCCGCAGTGCTTTCACCTGCCGGCATCGGGCCAGGGTTCCCGGTCGTGCAGGCACTGGAGGACGACATCGCAGTTATCTGGCTCGCGGATCAAAGCCAGACCAGAGCGGACGTTCTGTCACTGTCAGCCTCACTCGCCACCGTCGGCGGGGGAGAAGTCTTCGGACTCGGCAGCATGGATTTGCTATTTAACAGCGCATCTTCGGACCCACGGACGCCGGACATCATCGTAATGCCGGATATCGGAGTGGTTTATACCGGTGGTACTGGGAAATTAGAAGAGCACGGCGGCTTCGCTCATGACGATACTAACGTGGTCATGTTACTTGCGAATCCGGGCTGGTCGCATAAGACTTTCAAGGATTCCGTGGAAACGCGACAAGTTGCGCCGACCATCTTGAAGGCGCTGGGGCTTGATCCTGACAAGTTAAAAGCTGTGCGGCAGGAAGGAACAGAGGTACTTCCAGGATTACCGTTCTAGTTTCTTGCGGATTATTTTCCGAATATTTTGCGGGGAGCTCTGGCTTCCCGCTTTTTTTGCGCACTTATCCGGCTGCCAGACAGGATGCCACGATGGTTTCTCCACTCAGTCCGCCGCTCTGTTCGATCTGTTGCAGCAACGTAGATTCCAGGTCGTCAGGATCAACCGACATTTCACATTCCGCAATCTGCTGATCTGTAGCGCCATGGAAGCATAATTCGCAAATTCCCAAACCTCCCGCTGAGCGCACCGGCGGACCAAAGACGCGACAAGTGAGCGGACGCGCCGCATACAAATCACATGTCTGCGTTCCAGGATCAAGAGCAGGACACGGCTCTTCGTTCTCAAAAGTCGCAAAGCGCCGCTTCGAATCCATATCGTCACCCAGAATTCCGGAGGAGATATTCCCGGGGAAACTGAGCGACAACCGCTGCCAGGATTCTTGCGCGCGAGCGCGTACTCTTTGCGCCCGCTCCGGTTCGGTGTTCTCAAGTTCGACGAGCCCAGCTCGCAATCGCCTGGCGTCCAATAGGTTAATAGCAAATACGCCGGAGCAACACTGTGCACACCCAGCCTTACACGCCAGCCATTCCCCGCTGCGCTTCGCCGCATCTTCTAGCGCCCGATCCACAATCTGGATCAGCTGCTGGTCGCGAATTAAGGATGTCTGACAAGGCACAGTCAAAGCATAGCGCAGCGTTTGGAAAAATTCGCTCCAGCAAAAATAAAAAGGAGCTGAAAATTTCAGCTCCCTTGATCTCGATTAGGTTAGAGAATTACTCGTTGACGGCGCGGTCGCGGTCTTCTGCTTCCTCGTCTCGCTCGCTGCCCGATGGCTTGACAGCATCTTTTACTTTGCCCCAGGCATTTTGCACTTTTCCTTCTACTTGTTTCGCCGCGCCTTCAGCTTGGGTTTTTTCGCTTCCAGTCCACTCGCCCGCTTGCCGTTCTGCGCGGCCCGCGATGTCTTTGAGTTTGCCTTCCACTCTGTCTTTGTCCATGGGATCCTCCAGGTAGAAGGGTAGTCGGCCCGACATTCTTTTCCCATCCGAAATATCCTGTACTAACTCTGAGGATGCTTTTGTAGGAGCTGTCAGGCTCAGCGGGTGATCCAACTACTCTCTCCTCAGCTATACTGCTCTCGCCGTGGCCACGCTCAATCCTGCGCCGATTTCTACTCACCTGACGATAAGGGATGGACATTGTTAGATCGAGCCCGCCAATTATGGCGTTCTGAAAAATCTGTTCCCGGCTTTCATTTTTCCAGACCACTGGTTCTCTTCCACAGCAATGATTGGGGACGCGCTGGGGTGCGAGACCAGGAAGGTTACGAGTTATTGCGCTCCCAGGGGATTCAACTGGGTAAGCATCCCTACGATTTTTATACGATGGAAAGCGCGGAAGATGTCGGCGCGCTCAATGCGCTCCTGGCCCGCCATCACGATTCCACTGGCCGCTCCCCTTGCGTGGTGATGAATTTCCTGACGGGCAATATAAATTTCCCGAAAGTTATCAAAGAAGACTTTCAGCAACTCCACATGCTGCCGCTGGCAAAGGGTCTCCCAGGAAAGTGGAAACGGCCGGGTCTATTCGAAGCCTATCGAGAAGGAATAAAGACTGGCGTGTTTCACCCCGCTCTGCATGGAATGACGCACTTCTGTGGCGCCGCAATGCGGCAGCGGCTCGCGGAGCCAGGCGAAGCAGGTGACCTCATTCGCACTCTTTGGAGGGCAGAGACCTCTTACATCCAATGGCGTATGCCGTGGATTGGGTACGAATATTGGAATTCCGGCAAACCGAAAGTCGGTTTTCTCGCCGCGGAAGAGCAACAGAAGGCTGTGAGGCAGGCGGCCGAGAATTTCGCCAGAATGTTCTTACACTTCCCCGTTTCGGTTTGCGCTCCGGGAGGACACGCGAACAGCGATACCCACGAAGCTTGGGCCAAATTTGGTGCTCGAGTGGTGCAGAATGGCAACGCGACCATCCTGCCTCCGCACTTTGACGACTCGGGGCTGCTGAATGTCTATCGCACTATTGACTTCGAACCGTGCCAGCGTGATCTGCCCATAGAAAAATACATGCAGCTTGCGGAAGGATCATTCGCTCGCGGCCTGCCCACGGTGGTGTCAATGCATTCCATAAATTTCCACTCGTCGCTACGGAACTTTCGCGATCCTACGCTACAAACGCTGGAGGAGCTGTTGAGCGCGCTCGAGAAGAAATATCCAGACCTTCTTTATGTGCACGACGCCGACCTTCACAAAATCGTCACTCAGGATAAGTTCGAGGGCTCCCAAGGAGCGGTAGCAGTAAAGGTACGCGAGAAATTGATCCCCAAATTGCCTGGGCTTAAGAGCTAAAAATGATGTGCAGGCGGGACTAATTCCGGTGCAAGAAATCCACAGATAGTACGCAGATGCGTCACTAGAAGAGCACGGAAAGATAATTGACCGTGGTATCGTTTCAGACTACGATCAAGCTTCCAGCGTGCAGTGGGGTTGTAAATTTTATGGTGCGAGAGATTTTAAAAAAATCGTTCAGCTGCCTGATGATCGTCATGCTTCCGGCAGCTATGTTCTCTGTTGATTCAGCGAAAGGGATGTTGTACTCGCACGGCGCAACTTGGGTAAACGGCAGCAGTATTTCAAAACTATCGGCTATTTTCCCAGGCGATATGGTGCAGACCCGCCCCGGTTCCGCAGCCACAATCAATGTCCCCGGCTCCAGTGTGGTTGTGGTTGATGATTCCCTGATCCAGTTCTCAGACTCTTCTATAACTTTGCAGCACGGAGGAATTGCCATATCCACCTCCAAGTCGCTCGCCACTCGCGCCGGAGAAGTCACGATTTCACCCGTAGCAGCGAGCTGGACCGAATTCGATGTAAAAGATACCGACGGCCTCGTCCAGATTGCGGCGCGGAAAGGTGAGCTGACCGTCAACGACAGCTCTGGAACCACGGTACTACAAGAGGGGCAGCAGACCACGCGCGAAGAAAATGGCGACGATCAAAACAAGAAGAAGAAACGAAGAAAAGCTGGGGGGGTAGTGCCTCCAGCCGCCCAGGGTGGCATCCTCAGCGATCCTTTAGTTGGGAAAATAGCAATTGGCGGTATCGCTACCGTGACCGCCCTGGTGTTGTTGCAACACGATGACCCGGCCAGCCCCTCGAAGTGACTTTTGGTGCACCGGTGGGGCTTTTTAAACTGCGTCATTCTGCTTCGCTAATTATTTGGAATTTCCAGTCACTGGCTTAGAATCGGCCGGCATCGTCGCATGCATTCCATTGATCAGGACGTCAGTGCACTTGTCCAGTTTATCGTTCTTCACTTTCAACTGCTCTTCCAACGCGGCAATTTGGTTACGATCTCTTCCTCCAGAGGTGGCGTACTGCACCGAAATCCCCGTAATGGACCCAAAAACAAAGACTAAGATGTATATCCACATTTGTTTCATGGTTTATCCTCCCCGAAGCTGACTACGTTTATAGAGGTTCTAATGGTGGTTGTCGATGCACCCGGCTGAGAAGTCTTTATATTGATGGCATGACAAAGTGTTTTTTTGAAAACGATTCTGTGTCGCCAGGCAGGTCACTGTATGGAAGGGAGCAGGAGGATGGATTCACAATTTATATTGCTGTGGGAGTTCCAGGTTTCCGCAGGCAAAAGGCTATCCTTCGAGCGGTTTTACGGTTCCGAGGGAGGATGGGCACAGCTGTTCCGTAGCAGCAAAGGTTTTAACCGCACAGAGCTGGTGCGAGATGTGACCCGTCCGGGCCGCTACATGACTCTGGACTTTTGGGCATCGCAGCATGATTACGAAGTTTTTCGCCGAGACAACCTTGCGGCTTACGAATCGCTCGACGTTGAATGTGAAGAATTGACCGATAGCGAGATTGCACTAGGCAGCTTTTGTCAGGTCATCGGATAACCGGTCCCTAACGCCAAGTTTAGAAACAACCTGAGCAGATGCGTCTATTTGTCGCCCTCGACATTGACCCAATCATTCGCGAACGCGTTCAGCATTTCGTGGACGAGGTTCGTGACTCCGCTCCTCATGCGCGCTGGATCCCGGTCGAATCGCTGCATGTGACGCTGAAGTTCATCGGTGAAGTGGCACCGCAAAAGAGCGACGAGATAAGAGCTACACTGGCCGCAACTGAAGAGTTGGACGTCATTCCAGGGGCAATCGAATTAACGTTGCGCGGATTCGGTTTCTTCCCGAACGCAAGATCGGCACGCGTTTTCTGGGCTGGGGTTGAGCCCGCGGACAAATTGGCGAGCCTGGCTCGCGCCCTGGATGAACAGCTCGCACAGATAGGTATCCGAAGTGAGCAGCATCCTTTTCGTCCGCACCTCACACTGGCGAGGGGCGCAGGAGATTCGGGTGGAGTCAGCAAAACCCGAGAGACAACTGCCCATTCACGATTTGGGATCTTGCAGGAGAAACTGGCAGGCATGCCTACCCCTGAATTTGGTACCATTACGGCCCGTGAGTTCTTTCTCTACGAGAGTCAACTCTTACCGGGCGGCCCCCGCTATTCGAAAATCGGCCGCTTCGGATTGAAGTAGCTGATCACGACCTTCGTGTCCGCAATCTTACTTACCGCGATCTGGAGCTACTTTCTCGGATCCATCCCCTTTGGCTACATTCTCGTCCGCCTCTTTCGCGGAGAGGACGTTCGCGAGAGCGGAAGCGGGAACGTCGGAGCTACCAACGTGGCTCGCTCTTCACCGCTGCTTGGTCTCGCCACGCTCGTCCTCGATGCAATAAAAGGACTCTTCGCCGTGCTGTTCACTCGTGCAGTTTTTCCCGCGGACAGGAGTCTGCTGATCGTTGCGGCACTATTCGCCATCCTCGGGCATGTTTTTTCTGTGTGGCTGCGATTTCGCGGGGGCAAAGGCGTTGCCACCGGATTGGGATCTTTTGCGCTACTTGCGCCACGGGGGATGCTGGTCATGATCGGCGTCTTCGCGCTCGTGACCCTGATTACGCGACGTGTCTCCCTCGGATCCATCACAGCGGTCGCTTTACTGCCTGTTCTGGCATGGTGGTTAGACGGATATCGCAGCGAGCCTCTAAGTCTCGTGATCATGGCGGCTGCTTCAATTGTGATCATTGTCCGGCACAGCAAAAATCTACGACGCCTGCTCAACGGAAGCGAGCCCCGTGTTTCATTCGGACGCAAGTGAATCGGAAAGTACGTCAGATTACGCGATGATCGGGAAGACACATGAGTAAGATCGCCATCGTCGGGGCAGGGGCGTGGGGAACGGCCTTATCCATTGTCCTGGGACGCAAGGGACCTCACGAAGTGAAGCTGTGGGCGCACGAGCCAGAGGTTTTGGAATCCATCGCTTCGCGGCGTGTTAATGAGATGTTTCTACCGCAGTGCCCCATTCCAGAATCGGTATCGGCAAGCGGGAATCTGAGCCGCGTCTTACAGGAAGCGGAAATCGTTGTCAGCGCGATGCCCTCGCAACACTGCCGAACTCTGTTCCGCGAAATGTCGCCATTTCTAAAAGCAGAAATGAAGTTTGTGAGCGCCACCAAAGGGTTGGAAGAGTCTTCCCTGCTGCGGATGACTGAGGTGATCGCGTCTACGGTACGAGAAGTTTCCGGATTCGAGCCTCGCGTTGGCGCTCTCAGCGGCCCCTCCTTTGCGGTTGAAGTAGCGCGCGGAGACCCCACTGCGATCACCATCGCGTCCAACGACGAAGAATTAGGCGACTCCGTGCAGCGCGAATTCAGCGATCCGCGTTTTCGCATTTACACCAACGACGATGTAATTGGCGTCGAACTCGGAGGCGCACTCAAGAACATTATTGCGATATCCGCAGGAATTTGCGACGGCCTCCGGCTTGGGCACAATTCAGTAGCGGCTTTGATCACCCGTGGACTTGCCGAGATCACGCGACTCTCCGTAGCTTGTGGCGGACGCCCGGAAACCATGGCCGGTCTTGCCGGGCTCGGAGATTTGGTGCTCACCTGCACGGGAGGACTCTCCCGCAACCGCAGCGTTGGAGTGGAGCTTGGTCGCGGGCGAAAACTTCCGGAGATCATTGCTGGAATGCACGGCATGGTAGCCGAGGGTGTGTTTTCGACCCGCGCCGCCACCGGACTCGCACGAACTCGCGGTGTCGAAATGCCGATCGCGGAGCAAATGCACGCTCTTCTTTACGAGCATAAGTCGCCTGCCGACGCCATCCATTCGCTGATGACCCGGACTGCCAAGCGCGAAACCCGTTCCTAGAAGTCCCCTGCCAAGTCCGTTTTCTTCCCCTGGCGCTCTTGCGCGGTACTTTCGTAATCGATCTGTCTGGCTATCTTGGCTGTCCTTCCTTCACCGCAAAGTAAAATTGTGGCAGGCTCTGAATACGGTTCGCACCACAAAACTGTCAGGACAACTTTGCCATCAAAATCTCTACTACCGTCGCGAGTACCCATTCTGTATGTCATCCTCGGAGTGCTCGTCCTGATCAGCGTCGTCCCGGTTTATTTCTATTCGGCACGAATCGAAGTCATCAATCGCGAGCGCCTGATCACCAACGAACGACTTCTCCAGAACACGGTAACCCGCTCGCTGGCTGACGACATTTCGCAGCATCAGGAATCTCTGCGCATGATGCTGGCAAATTTGTCTTCTGCGCTTCAGGTGGCCAGCGGCGGAGACATCACCTCTGAGCATGTGGAGGCTCCCGAGCTACGCGCACTGCTCGAAAACTTTGTTTCATCTTCGGAAGACTTAGCCTACGCAACCTTGTTGAACTCTGAGGCCAAAGGAATCTCGGCGGGCCGCATCGCCCCCGACGCATTTTTGCAACGCGAATTGGAAAGTGCTTATACTGCCGCGCGCGAAGGCCGAGCGTACAACGGACAAGCGTTAGAAGTTGGCAACGGCAAAGCTCAACGGACAGTCATGCTGGTCAGCACACCTGTGATGTATGGCGGGCGGTTCCTGGGAATGATCGGGTCCGTGGTTGACCTGCAATTTTTGATCCGCCGTCTTCAGGAAGTGAACCGTGGCGGACTCACGCCCTACGTTGTTGACGGCCGCGGCCGCTTAGTTGCCGGGGCGACCACCGACTATGCAACCGGTCAGGATCTGACCAATCAAGAAATTGTGCGCAATTGGACACCAAAAGAAATCAAGTTCATAACAATCTGCAATTCCAGTTTGATTGTTCTTGTTCTTTTCTTCAATCCATTTTAAAGCAATTTTCAAAGCAGAATC
>JBDUDA010000101.1:0-10285 GCA_040003205.1 Acidobacteriaceae bacterium
GAGCGTTCAGCGAGATCGCCAGTTTAGGGCGCACGGCCTCGATGCCGAGATCATAAATTCTGGGCACGATTCCGGCCGTGGACACTGTGATTCTAGATTCCGCAACTCCCACGTTCTGGACGAGTAAACGAACCGCTTTAATAAAATTGTCGTAATTGAGAAATGGCTCGCCCATGCCCATGAAGACAAGATTAATTCTGGAATCTTGTAAAGACACTGAATGGTCGCTGAGCACAACGCAGACCTGCCCAACTATTTCTCCAGCCGTCAGATTGCGCTTCACGCCCAGCAGTGCCGTCATGCAGAATTGGCACGCCACCGCGCAGCCGACCTGGCTGGAAACGCAGATCGTGGCGCGGTTCCAACTCTTGCCTGAATTTTCCGATCGTTTTTGATCCAGCCCTCCGGCATCGCTGCCGTCCCCGGTCTCGCCGTCGTCCCCCTCCGGCATCCAAACGGTCTCAACACTTTGTCCGTCGTCGAGCAGCATGAGATACCGGATCGTGCCGTCGGTGGATTGGAATTTCCTTTCGATTCTTGGGAGACCTACGGAATAGCCGTCGGCAATCAGCCTCTGCCGGAATTCCTGCGGCAGGATCGAAATGCTTTCCAGAGATGGGACCCTCTGGGAGTAGAGGGCCTTCCTCAGTTGGTTTGCGCGATATGCAGGCTGACCTTGGTCCTGCACCAGCGACGTAAGCTCCTGAGCGTCCAGTCCGATAAGAGTATTTGGCTTCATTCTGTACGGGAATGCCCCGATCTTAAGGCGAGTGGCCATTTTACAGAAAGTCCCGGACTATTCCTTACGCATTAAGGCGTCACTGCACCTAGACTTAGCTAACTAATTGATTATATGAATCTTAACAACTCGCAAGCACAGTTAGATCGGTTGTGTAACAATAGTCCTGACCGCTATCAGTTAACTCGATTGGCCTCATTCCGGTAAAAGTTATGGTGGAAGAAGTCCGAAATATACGTCGCGAAGTACTGCCCAACGGATTGACCGTGATCACCGAACAGATGGAGCATATCCGCTCCATTTCGATCGGGATATGGATCAAGACGGGTTCGCGCGATGAAGACCCGCAGTGGAATGGCATCTCCCACTTCGTGGAACACATGGTGTTTAAGGGAACAAAGCACCGATCCGCAGAAGACATCGCGCGTCAGGTGGATTCCATTGGCGGCAACATGGACGCTTTCACCGCCAAGGAATGCATCAGTTTCAACATGAAGGTGCTGGACGACCACCTGCCGATCGCCCTCGACGTGCTAAGCGACCTGGTTTTGAATCCAGTTTTCGATGCGCAGGACATTACCCGGGAGCGTGGCGTAATCCTCGAAGAGATCAAAATGGACGAGGATAGTCCTGATTATCTGGTACACGAGATTTTCACGCAAAATTTCTGGAAAGATCACCCCTTGGGCAGGCCAATTCTTGGGACCAAAGACACCGTCAAGACCTTTGAGCGGGATCCGGTAATAGCCTTCCACACCCAGCGTTTCGCTCCTGGCAATCTCACCATATGCGCCGCTGGTCACTTGAAGCATGAGAACTTTGTCGAGCTTGTGACCAAGCATTTCGCTCATATGATGCCAGTCAAGAACGGCTTCCACAGTTCGAAGCCGGCAATCGTCCCTCGCATAATCATGCGCAACAAGAAAGCGCTGGAGCAGGTGCAAATATGCGTGGGTGTTCCATCGCATCCGATCACTCACGAGCGCCGGCATGCCTCCTACATTCTGAACACGCTTTTGGGCGGAGGTATGAGCTCGCGTTTGTTTCAGAACATTCGCGAGCGCCAGGGCCTTGCCTATTCCATCTACAGCGACCTCAACCCCTATCGCGACACCGGATGTCTTTCGGTGTATGCGGGCACTTCGCGAGCGTCCGCCACCAAGGTTGTCGAGTCTATCGTGTCGGAATTTCGCAAACTGAAGGCGGAGCCGGTACCGGCGGAAGAATTGCGCCGCGCAAAAGACCAGTTAAAGGGAAGCCTGATGCTTTCCTTGGAATCTTCAACAGCTCGCATGGCCAACCTCGCCCGCCAGGAAATGTATTTCGATCACTTCTATGGGCTGGATGAACTAATCCAGAAAATCGAGGGCGTCACCGTGGAAGAACTTCAGGAGCTGGCAATCCAGTTTTTCAGAACGGAATCTATTGCGGTCACTGTCCTGGGAAATCTGAACGGGCTCAAACTAAAGCGCGACCAGTTAGCTTGCTGAGGCTGGCTGTTCGGGGATCCGCTCTGGCTGCCGACTCTCATCAATAGAAGTACTAGCTTCTCTGCCTTTTTACGGGCATACTATCGCCACGCCTGCCCATTCTGGTAGGAGCGTATCGAATGCAAACCACTGACGGCAGTGCCCCAGCGCAAAATAAAAGCAAGCCACCGGTCTCTCCTGAACTTAAGGAACGACGCCGAATGCTTCTGGCTTTGGCGGTTCTGGTTGTCGCACTGATCGCGGTAGCCATTCGCAACCGACAATTCTGGACGCAGTACGGCGCGCCTCCGGACCAGCAGGAATTGAGCGACGACATTACTAGCGACAGCGGTACCAAGGGAGTTCACCCAAAAGCCCATTCCGCGACTCTCACCATCCGGCCCAAGTCGGCGCCGCATGCAACTCCCAAAGCGCAGGATGCCGCCCCCGTCGTCACTTCCTCGCGTACTGTACTACCCCCTCTTGAGGTCGAAGTAGTGGCAGGCAACCAGCGTCGTCCGGTACAGACGGGAAACAATTCCATTCGCGTCGAATTGGATCCGGAGCCGCGCGGCGCTTCCAGCGCTCCGATCAGTAGGGGCCTGGCCGAGCCCAGTGCGTCCGACATAGCTAGTGGTGTCCAGGTGACGAGGGGAGCCGCGGAAGTAGTTTCGCGCCCAGTGAAAACTGATTACCCTCTTCTGGCGCGGCAAATGAAGGTGCAGGGAGCGGTCGTCTTGCAGGCGCTCATTGGTAAAGAAGGAACCATTCAGGATTTGCAGATTGTAAGCGGACCCGCCATTCTCTCTTCGGCCGCCAGGGCGGCGGTCTCACAATGGAAATTCAAACCTTATTACCAGCAGGGACAACCAGTCGAAACTCAAGCCCGCATAACCGTGAACTTCACAATATCGACGAATTAGATTTGGTTCGGATGCCGTGCGTGCGAAAAAGTGCCCTAAAATTAAACAGGCGTCCGAACTCTTTCGAGTCACTGGACGCCTGGGCAGCCCTCCCCCAGAACTGCTCGATTGCAAGGTTAAGGTTTTTTAATGCTTATTGGAATGGCACTTCGGTGCTAGGGTGCCCCACCGATGGGCCAGTCCTACAGTCCTAGCCGCGCCGGGAAGTGAACCACCGCGAACGTTAAAGTGTTTCTTATCTGGTTTGAGCGAGCGAGTGGGATGCACCTTCAACGCGATTCCTGCCATTCGCCTTTGCAGAATAAAGCGCTGCGTCGGCCAAGCGAACCAAATCATCGGGGGTTTCGACCCGGCATTCCGCATACGAAGCAACAAACCCAATGCTCAGAGTCATGGAAATTTCTCCGTAGTCAGTGTGAATCGGGCGACTTCCGAGGCTGGCGCGAATTCTTTCTGCGCTTAACGCAAGGTCGGCGAGTGTGCAACCGGGGACGAGGATTAGAAATTCTTCTCCTCCGTAACGACCCACAGAATCGTAACCCCTGATCACAGACTCCAGCCTGGAGCCCACTTCCCGCAACACGGCATCTCCAGCGAGATGTCCATAACTATCATTGATCGCTTTGAAGTAATCGATGTCAGCCATCATTACGCCCAGCGGAGTTCCAGTCCGCAAATGACGCTGGGTTTCTTTTTGTAGCAACTTGAAAATCGCCCCGCGATTCCAAAGACCCGTGAGAGGATCATGCGCGGCCTCAAATTCGAGGGAGCTGTGGGCACGTAGAAGGTCATCCTGCAATTTGAGAATCCTCCTTCCTGCGCGAATGCGAGCGTTCAATTCTTCAAAACGAAAGGGCTTAACCAGATAGTCGTCGGCTCCGGCATCAAGCCCAGCGACAATGTCGTCTGAATGGTCCTTGGCAGTTAGCAGAAGTATGTAGCGGTAAGGGGTGTCTCCGGCGCTGCGAATTCGCTGGCATAGTTCCACGCCCTCCATGCCCGGCATCATCCAGTCGAGAATGGCGAGTTGCGGAGACTCTTTCTGTTGCAGAGCCCTCCAAGCCTCCAGTCCATTCTCTGCCGTGACCACACGATAGTTCCATTTTTTCAACCAGCTCTGAAGAAGGTGGCGGAAAACCGGGTCATCTTCGGCAATCAGGACTGAGTTGAAGAGCCCTGAACTGGCTTCAGACGTTGGAATTGTGTCCTTGGTGCCGACCAAATCCATTACGAACTGGCTCCCATCAGATTTTGTAGGCCGATGTGAACGTCTTCTAATTCTCGTTCCAATATCGAAAAAACTTCCTTGCCCCGCCCTAAATTATCGCCGCGTCCCATTTCCTCGAGCTCCGCAGCTGCCTGCACGGCTTTCGGCGCGCCCAGATAACTGACCTCGCCCCTTATGCTGTGCGCGCCTCGCATCACGCCGTCAGCATCTTTGTCCGAAAGTGACTGCTTAATACTCTGTAGCAACTTGGGGGACTCTTGCAGAAAAATCTGGCACAACTCTCGCAGTAGCTCAGAGTCTCCATTGAGAAGTTTCAATGCCTCGGTGCTTTTCCAACAAGGAGCAGTCTTCGCAGCGCTGAGGTGAGGTTCCGTCATGAGTTCTTCCCTGCTTGTAGCAACCGCGCTTCGTGTAACAAGTAGTTACTGCATCTCTTCGGCGGCCTTCAGTTTTTCTTTAGCTGGCCTAAACGAGCATCCGTACCACTCCGGGGTACACGGCCTTTCGAATGCCTGTTGACCCCCTCAACCCCTGAAGCAGAGTGCGATAGAGCCGATTAAATAAACAGCGCGGAAATCCGTGCTCTCCTAAGAAGTTTTATCGGCCACCTATACCTGAACCCATGGCTGTCGAAACCATGACTGTTGAAACAACGACCGCCGGGACAATTGCCGCTGAAACTTCGATTTCTGCGACAACAGGTCACACCGAAGTTGCGACCAGCAGCTCATCTGCTCCCGAAATTCGCAAGCTTTACCTACTGCTACTGGAAAACAGCTCGATGGACCGAGCCCTGATTTTGCAAGAACTGCGGATTGGAGGTTTTGAGGTTACTTATGAGGTCATCGCAACTGCGGCACAGCTCCGAACGCAACTTCAGAGGAAATGTCCTGACGTGGTGCTGGCAAATTACAGCCTTGTAGGCTGGGAAGGCATTGAAGCCCTGCCGATTTTACGCGAACAGTGCCTGGATGTTCCTCTCATCATCGTTTCCGACTCGATCGTCGAAATGAAGGCGGTCGAATGCATCAAGCGAGGCGCCAGCGACTATGTCCGTAAGGAGTCTCTATGGCGTCTATCAATTTCCGTGACTCGCGCGTTGCAGGAAAGAGACCTGAAAAACGACCGCAAATTGGAGAAACAACATCTCGCGGAAAAGGTTGAGGAGCTCGCCCGCTCCAACCATGACCTGGAACAATTTGCCTACGTGGCTTCGCACGACCTGCAGGAACCCCTGCGCATGGTTGCAGCCTATACCCAGCTCCTAGCCGAAGGGTACGGCGCACAGTTGGATGAACAGGCGAAAAAATATATCCACTACGCAGTGGATGGCGCAACCCGCATGCAGACCTTGATTCAGGACCTGCTGACTTATTCGCGCACCGGTGGTCCCGTTCTCGAACGCCAGGAGACTGATACCGCCCAGATTCTTGCTCAGACGCTTGACAACCTACAGGCAGCGATCCGCGAAAACGGTGCGATCGTCACCAGTGAAAACCTGCCAGTCATCGCCGTCAATGGTTCGCAGCTGCGCCAGGTCTTTCAAAACCTGCTTAGCAATGCCTTGAAATTTACCGGGGAGGAAGCCCCGCTGATACACATCAGCGCGCAAAACCAGAGCTCCGAGTGGCTGTTTTCGGTCGCCGACAACGGCATCGGAATTGATCCTGCACACGCCAAGGTCATCTTCGCTGTTTTCCAGCGTCTGCACACGCGGGCTGAGTATTCCGGAAACGGAATCGGTCTCGCTATCTGCAAAAAAATCATTGAGCGCCACGGGGGAAAGATTTGGGTTGAGCGCGCTCTGGGCATGGATGCACTTTTAAATTCACCCTCCCAGTGAGGGAGCAAGGATCTCTTAACAATGAAGGTCGTCACCCAGTTATTGATAGTGGACGATAATCCGGCGGATAGCGACTTGACCGGCGACATGATACGACGCTGCTATCCAGGCGTTGCTATCAGCGTTGCGGTGGACGGCACCGATGCCATCGCGTTTCTTCGACGGGAGGGCAAGTATGCAAAAGTGCCCGTTCCCAGCCTTGTGCTTCTCGATCTCAACTTACCGGGGAAGGACGGCAGAATCGTGCTCGCGGAGGTGAAGGCCGATCCGGAGCTGCGCAAAACTCCCGTCGTAATTTTCAGCACGTCTAGGGATCACAATGACATTCTGCACAGCTACGCGCTGGGGGCAAATAGCTATGTGACCAAACCCGGGAACCTGCCAGAATTCATTTCTGCAGTGACCTCTATCGGTAATTTCTGGTTTTCTCATGCGCAGCTTCCAAGGGAGAAACGATGAACGATTCATCTACTCACGTACTCCTGATAGAAGACAATCCGGGAGACGCCGATCTCGTTCGCTTGCGACTGGTCGAAGCTAACGCTGACTTAAAGGTTCGCAGCACAAACCGCCTGGCGGCGGGCCTCGCCGCCATTGATCAGCAGCCACCGTCTGTGGTGCTACTCGATCTGAATCTTCCCGATAGTCATGGCGCGGATACTTTTCGGCAAGTGCTGGAACACGCCCCTGGGGTCGCTGTCGTGGTTCTATCGGGCCAGGATGACGAGGAATTGGCCGCCAAGGCCGTCCATCAGGGCGTGCAGGACTACCTGATCAAAGGAAGCTTTACCAGCAAGCAGTTGGCGCGCGCCATGCGTTATGCAGTTGAGCGTCAGGCGTTGATCACCTCGCTCGACATGAGCCGCAAACAACAACTGCAATTCAAAGACGAATTTCTTTCGCATGTATCGCACGAGTTGCGCACTCCGCTAACTTCCATTCATCAGTTTGTGACCATTCTGCTGGACGGGCTGGCGGGGCCGATGTTGCAAGATCAGCGCGAACATCTGCAAACTATTTTGAAGAGCGCAAACCAGCTGCGCGCAATGATTGGCGACCTACTCGAAGCGACGCGGGCGGAATCCGGAAAGCTTCGAATTGAGGTGAGATGTATTTTGGTGGGCGATGTTTTGGAGCAGGCCGTATCCATGTTGAGGGCCACCGCCGCGGAAAAACATATTGCCATCCACTGGACGGCGGACGCGAGAATGCCGTTTCTCACCGCCGATCCAGAGCGAGTGCTCCAGATACTTATCAACCTGCTGGACAACTCACTCAAATTCACGTCCGAGGATGGTTCAATCACGGTGAAAGCGGGCTTGTTGAATACCGATCCGGAATTTGCGTACATTTCCGTTATCGACAACGGACGCGGCATTAGTCCGGAAGCCCGGCCCCTGGTTTTCGAGAGACTCTATCAGGATCCTAATGCTGTGCATGAAAGCCGGCGCGGCCTGGGTCTGGGGCTTTGCATCGTTCAGGAACTCGTGCGGCTCCACGGTGGGAAGATATGGCTGGAAAGCAAGCTGGGAGAAGGAAGCGTATTTACCTTCACCCTGTCGGTCTTTTCACTTCCGAAACTTCTCGCCCCGACCATCACCGAAGGCGACAAATTGCGTGCCGCGCTTTCGCTGGTGGGGGTCGCTCTTACTCCCTATTCGCGTCATCAAGTGGATGCCTGGAGAGAAATGCGGGACCTTTGCAAAAACATTTTGCAAGCCTGTATCTGGCCCGTCAAGGACGTTGTGCTGCCGCCACTGAGTAACGTAGGAAGCGATTTGGATGCCACCGAAAATTTCTTTGCGGTAGTTTCCACCGACCTCGTGGGCGCGCGCATCGTGCAAAAACGCATCAGCACGCAACTCGAAAAGTGCGCGCAACTGCGAGCCAATAGCGAATTTAGCGTCGTCATCACTGCGATCCCGATTCCTGTGCCACAACCCTCTGAGACCCTTGGGGACCAGGTACAAGGCGTCGCCGATATCGTCACAGCACTCATAGTGGACGCGCTGAAACGAGGACCTTCCCCAACAAAGAACGGCGCTGAAACAGTTCACAAACAATTAATCGCACCAGGGAGAGAATTCAATGGAAAAACCGAAAATCTTAATAGTTGACGATGATCCCGATTTACGCCGGGGCCTGAATCTGCGCTTACGCGCTAACCACTACGACACCGCCTATGCCACTGACGGCTTTTCCGCCATCGCCATGGCGCAGAAGGAACACCCCGATCTAATTATTTTGGATTTGGGATTGCCGGCGGGCGATGGCTTTCTCACTCTGGAGCGCTTACAAGATAGCGCTCATCTGTCGGCCATCCCCGTGATTGTTTTGACCGCGCGCGACCCCGAGTACACCCGCGACCGCGTCTTGAAAGCGGGCGCTTCTGCATTTTTTCAGAAGCCGGCGGACAACGTTCAGCTGTTGGGGACGATCCGGTCAGTTTTGAACCCACCGTGGCCGGGCACAACGATGGCCTCCGCATAGTGCTCGGAAAGGGGGAAGTCTCTCAGACTTCCCCAGTATTTTTGCCGGGCCGCACCGAAACGGTTGAGACTCTATTCCCCTACAGCTTCGATCACCCAAAATCGGGCACCAATGCAACGGTTCAACCTACTGTGATTTTGGTCGGGCACTAATGCAACGGTCCAGCCCACTTGATTTTGGTCCGGCACGAATGCAACGGCTCAGCCCATTTTGATTTTGGGTAGAGCAGACCTTCAGGTCTGCAATTTCGTCCGCCAAGACGCACGGGCTTTAGCCCCCGAGGTAATGGATATGAAGAGAGCCTCGCCGGTCAAAGCCGGGACAATCACCCACCCTTCAGGTCACTAATTCAATCCGCCACGATGCCTGCGCTTTCGGCCGGCGGAGTTGTCGGGCGAAGGCTACGGTTGGGAGGCAGCCCGGCATCGCGAATCTTATACAGCAACGCGCGGTAGCTGATATTCAGCGCGCGAGCCGTCTTCTTTCGATTCCAGTGATGGGCCTGCAAAACCTTGAGAATGATTTTGCCTTCCAGCTCGTGCGTCGCCTGGCGAGTGAGTTTCTTTAAGGAGATCGGCCCGTCCAGATTAATCTCTGGGGTATAGCTCTCCTGCGGACGAGCTACCAGATCATTGCTGATCACTTCTTCGCTGCCCAGGATGACATAGCGCTTGATTAAATTCTCGAGTTCTCGAATGTTCCCCGGCCAATTATATTTCTGTAGAGAATTTTTCAGATCGACGGATAGTGGCCGAGCCCGGCAATTGAACTTACGGTTGTAATATTCGAGAAAATAGCTGGCGAGATCGTCAATGTCGCTGCGCCGGTCGCGCAGGGGCGGCATTTCAAGGTTTACGACATTGATGCGATAGTAAAGGTCTTCGCGAAAGGTCCCTTTGGCTATTTCGACGTCCAATTTACGATTTGTCGCACAAACCACCCGGACTTCTACTTTCTTATCCTCCTGAGCGCCGATGCGGCAAAACTGGCCGTCTTGCAGGAGTTGTAGCAGCTTGGATTGAAGGCCGAGTTCCAATTCCGAAATTTCATCCAAGAAAAGCGTCCCGCGATGGGCCATTGCCACCCGACCGGGCTTGGTGCCGTTGGCTCCAGTGAAGGCGCCTTTTTCGTATCCGAACAGCTCGCTTTCCAGAAGCGTTCCGGGAATGGCGGGACAGTTCACCTTCACAAACGGTCCTGTCTTCCACGGCGATAGAGCATGGATCATTCGGGCAATGACGTCTTTCCCGGTTCCGCTCTCTCCATGGATCAAAACGGGAACGTTTGCGCTGGCGACCTTCTCAATGCGTCGCCTTAATGCCTGCATGCGCTCAGATTTGCCAAAAACTATGTCTGTCGGAGGAAACTCGCCCAACGCCTGAGCGAGGTTAGTAACTGCATTTTGACTCGAGGAAGACATGGTCAGGGCCCTTTTCGGATGCTGCTTCCGAATACTGTTCGAACGGGTAAGGTGCATCCGGAGCGCCAAACTTGAAAACAGACATTTAGGGTGCCAAATTGCGCCCTAAGCGGCTTCTTTATCAGCAACTTAGTTATCCTGAAGGCGAAACTCGTGTTCGACGCGAGATTATT
>JBDUDA010000006.1:0-32016 GCA_040003205.1 Acidobacteriaceae bacterium
CCCGTGGGCGGAACGCCCAGCATTTTCCCCGCCTGATGCTCGGAGAGCACTCCGGTGATGTGATCGTCGACCACAACAACTTCATCAATTTTTCCAAACCATTGCTTCGCGAACATACCGATCGTCGCCGAACCGCAACCGACGCGCATTCGTTCCTCCACCACGCCATTGATCACGGGAGGCTTGTCCGCTTGCACGACGACGCTTGCGCCTTGGTCGATAATCAGCTCGGCCGGTTTACTGTTGCATAAATCAAGAAGTGTCGCGCAGGTTACGTTGCCTTCGGTGCGCGTTCCTCCAGTGAGGTGGCGGACACCGCCTAATGACAGCATTTGCGACCCGTATTCGTTGGTTACAACCAATCCGATAGGTTCGCCTTTAGAGCGCACCACGCTGCCCTCGGAGCCGAGGTGACGGTCGGTGTCAATCTTTACCTTGACGCCACAGTAGCTGAAGATTCCTTCCGTGACGACCGTGACCAGGTCAACGCCGTTCACTTCAGATGAAATAATGAAGGGCGCGGGTTTGTAGTCCGGATACGTCGTGCCGGCGCCGATTGCCGTAACGAAGACTTTCGGACTGCTGACGATGCTGCCATCCCACTCGCCGTCGCGCTCAAGGAAGGGAACTACCGGTCCTCCCTGAGACAGCGCCTGATCGAGGATGACGTGCGGATCTACTCGAACCAATTGCCCATCATGATTAGCGTAGCGGTCGCAGGCGCCAGCGCGTCCGGGCTTGATAAAACAGAGCACCGGACAGGCGTCGCAGCGAATGCCATCATTATCGGGCATGCTCAACTCCATTGGCTTGAGACGCGAGAATTGCAGCGCGTATGCGGTCGGGCGAAGCCGGAATGCGGCGGATCCTGATACCAATCGCGTTATGGATGGCGTTCAGAATCGCTGGGGCAGTCGGAATGACTGCCTGCTCGCCGATGCCTTTTGCTCCCAGTGGTCCGATTGGCGAAGGATATTCAATCAGAATTGATTCGACTGGAGGCATGTCTCCCGCGGTTGGAATCAGATAGTCGTGAAGATTTTCTCCTTTGCCGGGGAAAAATTCTTCCATCAATGCCATGCCGAGGCCCTGTGCAACGCCACCCTCGATTTGCCCTTCAATCAACGTAGGGTTAATCGCGCGACCCACATCGTGCGCAGCAACCACTTTCAAAACTTTGACGGTGCCTAGTTCGATGTCCAGCGAGATTTCCGCCGTGTGCGCACCGAATCCATAAACAGCGTAGGGATTCCCCTGGCCATTCTCGTCGAGTGCGCTGGTCGGAGGATTAAACGTCTCTTCGCTGGTGATCACGTATCCGTATTCGTCAACCGGCAAATCTTGCAGAGAACATTTTCGCGATATCGCTCCATCGTGAATTATCAAAGTGCTGTCGCCGAAAGCGACGACAGCCTCGTCAGATGCTTGAGCCATTTTCAAGACCGCCGCGCGCAGTTGTGTTCCCGCCATATATGCCGCTTTACCAGTGACCAGAGTCTGCCGCGAGGCCGAGGTCTTACCGCAATCCGGCGTGATGGAGGTGTCGCCAGAAACCAGATCGAAGCAATCTATAGGCGCGCGCACCGCGTCGGCGCAAAGTTGAGTGACGATCGTGTTGGAACCCTGGCCAATGTCAACAGCTCCCTGATGCAGCGCGATTCTACCGTCGGGCTTCAATCCAATGCGAACGGTCGAAGGATTGGGCAGCGATGTATTGCCGCATCCGTACCACATTCCCGCGACTCCGACTCCCCGACGAATTGGCCCTGTAGTTGTTGCGTTGAACGCAGCGGTCTTTGCGCGTGAAGCAATCCAACTGGCGCGAAGAGCTTCAAAGCAGGCGCGAATGCCCACGCCTTCGCCCATGACTTGTCCCGTTACCGTCGGAGTTCGATCATCGAGTGCGTTCAGGATACGAAACTCGAGCGGATCAATCCCGAGCTCAATCGCGAGATCGTCGTACAGTTGCTCCTGGGCGATCGCCATCTGGGGAACTCCGAATCCGCGAAATGCGCCCGCAGGAACGACGTTCGTATGTATGGCTCGCGTGACCGCCCGATAGTGCGGGACGAAGTATGGTCCGGAGGCATGCACCGGAACCCGGGCGGCGACCGTCGGTCCCCACGAGGAATACGCTCCGGTATTAAAATCGGCAGTGAAATCGAGTGCAGAAAGTTTTCCGGCCTTGGTGGCGCCGGCGCGGCAGCGCATGCGTGCAGGATGACGTTTGGTGGTCGCCATCATAGACTCCACGCGCGAATACACCATACGCACGGGGCGTTTCAGGCGCCATGCCGCCAGGGCGATGAAGGGCTGAACTGACAAATCGAGTTTGGTGCCAAAGCCTCCCCCGACCGCCGCCGGAATAATGCGAACGGCTTCATCGGCAATGCCAAGCAGTTTCGCGATGTCGGCGCGGTCCATGTAAGGCGATTGCGTACAGGCTTGAATCTCAATGCGATCGCCAATGCGGACTGCGAATCCGGCCTCGGGTTCGATGCAGGCGTGCTCGACGAAACCGGTTTCGAATTCATCTGCGACCACAACGTCGCTTTCCGCCAGGGCTTTGTCGACGTCTCCGCGGAGCACGCGTCCTCCGGTTAGCACGTTGTTTGCGCGCCTGGCGTGAATCAAAGGGGCTCCGTCAGCGAGTGCTTCATCAATGGTTTTAATGGCGGGCAGTTCTTCCCAGGTGACCGGAAAAGTCGAAAGATCGAGCGCCTCGATGACTTCCGGATCACCAACCAGTGCCGCCACTGCTTCACCACGATGTCTGGCTTCGGAGCGGGCGAAGATTGGTTGATCTGCAAAGCGCGGAATCACTCCGTAACAATCTTCGCCGGGAACATCTTTCCAGGTGAATACACTCTCCACTCCCGGATGATTTGCGAGGAAGTCCGCGAAATCGCCGAGTCGAAACTCAGCGCGATCATAAGGACAGCGCACTACCCGAAGCCCCAATGAAGCCGGCGGTATTTGATCTGCTCCGAAGATTTCCGTGCCTTCAACTTTCTTCTTTCCATCCAGGCGTACGATGCGCTGGCCCACGGAGCCTGCAGAATCGGAAGTTAATTTGTGTCGCGGAGAGTTGGAAGCGGCGTCCAGAATTGCGTCGATGATCTTTCGATAACCGGTGCAGCGGCACAGTACGCCGCCTATGGCATCCATCACCGCGGCTTCGGAAGGAGAACTACTTCCTTCGAGAAGCGCTGTTGCCGATACCAGCATGCCCGGAGTGCATGCTCCGCACTGCGCAGCCCCGTGCTCCAGAAACGAGTGCTGCAAGCGGTCGAACAGCGGAGGCCTGCTCTTCAACCCTTCGACGGTCGTGACCGAGTGATTTTCAATTTGGCCTATGGCCACCAGGCAAGAGCACACCGGCTCGTGGTCCAGCAAAACAGTGCAGGCGCCGCAATCGCCGGCATCGCAGCCGACTTTTGTGCCTGTCAAGCCAAGCTGTTCACGCAATACCTTTGACAGTCGCTCTTCCGGTCGGCTTGTGACCCAGACTTCGCGGTTATTCAGCGAAAACTTAAGCTGAATCTTAGTCGCAGACATTGGAGCGATGGTGGACATTCAAGCGCCCCGCGCGCAGATATTCAGAGCGCGCTGCACCAAATGGAAGGCCGCGTCCTTGCGATAGATGGAAGTCGCGCGCAGGTCGGCAATAGGGGACAAATTCCGCAAATGTTCCGGACGGACGAGAGAGCTTAAGCCTTTAGTCAGCGGAGACCCGATCAAAGCTTGCTCAAGTTCGGCGAGCCTGATGGCGACGGCGGAGCAGGAGCCAACGCTGACGCGCGCCGCGCTTACGCGATGGGCTTCGTCATTTTGAATTACTGCGGCTACCATAACGATGGAAATTACCAGATAGCGGCGAGCTCCTAGTTTCAGAAAAGTTGAACTCGCGTTTTCTACCTTACGAGGTATCAGGATGCGGGAAAGAATTTCATCCGGTTGTCGCAGCGTTTTGCGGTTTCCAACGATGAAATCCGCGAGCGCCATTCGGCGCGTTCCGTGCCGCGAGATCAGTTCCACCTCGGTATCGAGCGCAAGTAACGGGGGAACGCTGTCGGCTGCCGGAGAGGCGTTGCAAAGGTTGCCCGCGATGGTGCCGCGATTTTGAATTTGGATCCCACCAATTTCCCGTGCTGCCGCTTTTAATCCTTCAAAACATCGGGGAAAAGGTGCCTTAATAATTTCGGCCCAGGTGGTGAGCCCGCCAATGGTTATGTAATTCGAATCAAATGTAATGCCTCTAAGTTCGCCGACGGAAGAGATGTCCACTACGTCGCCACGAACAGCGCGATCACCGAGGGCAGGGAAAAAGTCTGTCCCGCCTGCCAGGATCTGGCCTCCACGAGTGGCGAGCACTTGGACGGCCTCCTGCACTGTTTCGGGCCTGAAATACACGCAACAACCTTTTGGCGCGGAGTTAAAGACGAGCCGCAGACAGCGACTAAACGTAATTTTGATACAAGCCACGAGGTTTGTACAGCCGGGGGAAGCTGAGGGCAGGAAACCTATGGATGCGATCAGGCGCGTTCGGCTGCAGCCCACTCTTTGTCGAAGCGAGTTCGATCATAGAACGATTTCTGGGTTCCGATGCCGGTAGTGGATAGTCCTGCATAAAGGTTAGCGCGCCGAACTGCGTCGCTTTCGGCAAAACCTTCTCCGAGGAACACCGCGAAGCTGCCGATGAACGCATCGCCTGCGCCGGTGCTGTCAACGCTGGTCATTTTGAACGCCGGAATGTGTTCCATATTTTCGCGACTGGCCAACAACGCGCCATTGGATCCGAGCGTGATGATCACGCTTTTAACGCCGGTGGCTAGTAATTTGCTGGCACAATGTTTCGCGTCGTCAACACTTCTGACGGGAGTTCCAACGATAGTCTCGGCCTCACTCTCGTTAGGAACGAAATAGTCGAGTCCCTCTAAGGCATTGAGATCAACTGCCTGAGCGGGGGCCGGATTCACAATGCAGCGAATTCCGTGCTTACGCGCGAAGCTAACGCTGTAATAAACGGTTTCGAGCGGAATCTCAAACTGGAGGACCATGCAATCCACTGTCTTGAGCAGATCGGCTGCGGCGTCCACGTCTGCGGGCTTTAAAAGGTCATTCGCACCTTTGACAACCAGGATACGATTTTGGCCGTTGGGCTCAACGAATATCGGCGCCACTCCGCTGGAGACGCCCTCGATCACTTTTACATGAGTGGCATCGATCCCCAGTGTTTTGAAATTTTGGATTGTCGCCGGTCCGAACAGATCGCTGCCCACCCTGGCAACCATGAACACGTCGGCGCCGCACAGGCGAGAGGCCACCGCCTGATTCGCGCCTTTGCCACCGAATCCGAGATCGAATTTGTTACCGAAAATTGTCTCGCCAGCCTTGGGAAAACGATCGCTGAAGGTGGTTAAGTCAACGTTTGCGCTTCCGATGACTGCAATTCTGGGACGTTTCGCCATGGCTGTTACACACTCAGATTCGAATTGGAGATCTATTTCGGAAGAGAATCGAAAACCGAAAGAAGGCCGAGTCTAGCCAGCGCTTTGATGGTTGTCAAATCGATTAGGGCTCGGCCGAGGTCGGCAGAGTCTGTGTGCCGCGCACTGCGGCGAAGAAGCGGACCAACTTTGTGCGATCCAATTGTCCGTTGGTGCGAACTCCAGAACAAAGATCGACTCCGAAGGGACCTACTGCCTCAATGGCTGCCATTACGTTGCTGGCCGAAAGTCCCCCAGCGAGAAACACTGGGATTTCGAGCTGCTGGCGAATCTGATTGCTCAGATCCCAATTGTGTGTGCGGCCCGTGCCCCCCAATTCCTTCACTCTGAGCGACTGATTTCCTGAATCGAGAAGAATGGCATCCACGGAAGCGGCAATTTCGAGGGCCTCATCGACCGACTCAGGGCCGGTCACATGAATCACCTGGACTAACGAAATTCCCGGCAGGGCGGAGCGAAGGTCGTCATAGGATCCTGACGCGAGCCGGTCGCAGAGTTGAATGCAATTTGTTCGGCAAGCGTTGTGTTGCGAGATGATCTCTTGAGCGTCCTGTTTGCAGGTCAGTAGAAAAGACCCAACGGACGGCGGTATTGTGGCGGCAATCTCCTTTATAAGACTGTCGCTAATCACGCCCGGACCGCTTGGCATCGCTGATACTAAGCCAAGGGCGGAAGCTCCGCATTCGACGGCCAGCGCGGCTTCGTCGCGGCTGCCGATACAACAAATCTTCACTCGCGGTGCAGTAGTGCGTTTCATCGATTCGGATTATTTAGCCAGGATGGAGAAAATATTCGCCGGAGCGAACTCACTCGCCGTACGGAACCCAGATGTTCTTCACCTGAGTAGCGTGCTCTAAATACCAGCGGCCTTCGCTTTGTTTTATGTCGAACCACTCAATCACGCGGCCTTCGTTGGTGAAAACTTGCTTTAGATTTCCAGCGGAGAAGGCTTTGACCACGGACACATTCGATTCATCTCCGAAGCACCAGATCGAGTCCACCCCTTCGTGTTCGGCAAGCGTCTTTAAAAGTTCTGCGCTGTGGCCGGTGACGATATTAACCACGCCATCCGGCAAATCGCTGGTGTCGAATAGTTGATATAGGTCTCCAGCGATCAACGGATAGGCCTGTGAAGGGACAACGACGGTCGTGTTGCCTGCGGCGATCACGGGCAGCACCAGGGACAAAAATCCAAGCAAAGGTTTTTCTGACGGACAAATGACGCCCACGGTGCCCAAAGGCTCATTCATCGCAATTGCGATATTGCGAAATGGCGGGCTGTGGACCGCGCCGTCGAATTTGTCTGCCCACGCCGCGTAGGAGAATATGCGCTCGATACTAAATTTCACTTCGGCTGACGCCTGCTCTTCGCCGACTGCGGCAGCAAGGCGGGTGGCGATTTCCTGACCGCGCTGAGATAAGTTTTCCGCGAGGTAGTAAAGAATTTGTGCGCGATTATGCGCGCTGCCTCTCGCCCAGCCGGCAGCTTTTCGTGCGGCTTCGACGGCGTTGCGAATATCCTTGCGATTTCCTAGTGCTGCTTCACCGAGCATCTCTCCGTTGAGGCCGCGAACTTCCATGCTGTATCCGGAGTCCGGTCGCAGCTGCTTGCCCCCGATGTAAAGTTTGACCGTGCGATCGATTCCGGATGGGAGGGAAGCTTTTTCGTTGGTAACGCTGGCGGGCTGACTTTGCGCGGAAAGCGCCGGCGCGCTTTTAAACCACCAGGGCTCCAGATATTCGAGCAGCCCTTCTTTGCCACCCTCGCGTCCGAATCCACTTTCGCGATAGCCCCCGAATCCGCAGGAAGCGTCGAACATATTCGTGCAATTCACCCACACCACTCCGGCCTTGAGCTGGGACGCAATTTGTAGCGCGACGTTGACACTCTCGCTCCAGACGCTGGCAGCAAGTCCATATACGGTGTTGTTCGCGAGCTCTACGGCTTCCGCGGGAGTGCGGAATGTCATCGCGGCCAGCACGGGACCAAAAATTTCTTGCTGCATCACGATTGAAGTCGGATGGACATCGGTCAGCAAAGTCGGCGGAAAATAAAATCCGCCAGAGGGCAATTCTGTATCCGGCTGCCAACAGGTGGAACCCTCTTCAATGCCTTGATTGACTAATCGTCGAATACGATCCAGTTGAACGCCCGAAACTATTGCGCCGAGATCGATTGACTTGTCTAGCGGAGGCCCCGCGCGCAGGGTGCTCATGCGATTGCGAATCTTTGCCAGCAGCGTCTCGGCAATACTCTCTTGCATGAGAAGACGGGAACCCGCACAACATACCTGGCCCTGATTGAGCCAGATTCCATCGACAAGTCCTTCGACGGCGCTGTCAAGATCGGAATCTTCGAAAACGATGAAGGGAGATTTGCCTCCCAACTCTAAAGACAGGCGCTTGTGACTATGCGCAGTCGCAGTGCGGATCGCCCGGCCCACCTCGGTCGAACCGGTAAACGCAATTTTATCTACGTCAGGGTGCTTAACCAGCGCCTCGCCGGTCGAGCCATCGCCAGTCACGATGTTGACAACTCCTGGCGGCAAGCCGATTTCGTCACAAATTTCTGCGAATGCAAGCGCCGTCAAGGGCGTGAACTCGGCTGGTTTCAGGACGACGGTGTTGCCGGTAGCGAGCGCGGGGGCAATCTTCCACGACAGCATCAGGAGCGGAAAATTCCACGGGATGATTTGTCCCACCACTCCGCAGGCCGTGTAGTCGGGGAATTCCTGATGCAGGAGGTGCGCCCATCCTGCATGGTAATAAAAATGCCTGGCAACTAACGGGATATCAATGTCGCGGCACTCGCGGATCGGTTTTCCGTTGTCCAGCGTTTCGAGCACGGCGAGGCGGCGAGAATGTTTCTGTATTTGTCTGGCGAGCGCGTAAAGATAAAGGGCGCGGGCGTGCGGGCTGAGAGCCTGCCACTTGGGAAGAGCGGCCCGCGCGGCTTTAACCGCTGCATCGATATCTGAGGTTGATCCCTGTGCTACACGGGCAAGCTTTTCGCCATTGGAAGGGTCGCTAGTGTCGAAATACTTTTCTTCGGAAGGCGGCTGCCACGCGCCATTGATAAAATGTCCGAAGCTGCGATTGTGACGGTCAAGCCACACGAACGCTTCTTTGGGATCTTCCAGCGCAGGACCGTAGTCCAGGGCAACGAACTTTTCAGCAATGCTCATTTGTTTCTATATTCGCAGGTCTGTGCATCTCGAAACCAAAGGCTACGCGATTGGGTGCCGGTAGTCTGCCGAATAGCGTCCTGTAACATGATGCTCCAATTGCCGCTCAATATCGTTCAGCAGTCCACTCGCCCCAAAGCGAAAGAGAGACGAGTTCATCCAAGAAACGCCAAGCTCTTCTTTCATCAGTGCTAACCACTCAATGGATTCTTTGGCGCTTCGAATGCCGCCCGCAGGCTTGAAACCCACCGCCATGCCAGTTTCTTCCCCATATTCGCGGATAGCACGCGTCATGACAAATCCAACCGGGAGCGTGGCATTGTTGGGTTCTTTTCCCGTGGATGTCTTGATGAAATCGGCTCCCGCCATCATTGCCACAAAACTGGCGCGCGCGACGTTGCGCAAGGTAAGCAGATCGCCAGTGCCAAGAATCACTTTCATATGAACGCTACCGCAAGCATTCTTAAACTCGGCGATTTCATCGTAGAGCTCCTGCCATCTCGCTCCGAATACCAGAGCACGCGTGATTACAACATCAATCTCGTGCGCGCCCGCCGCTACGGAAGAACGAATTTCAGCGACGCGGGTGGAGAGTGCAGAGAGTCCGGCAGGGAAGCCGGTGGAAACCGCAGCGACTCGAACGTCGCTTCCATCCAGCGCACGACGCGCTGTCTCCACGAAACGGTGATATACACAGACCGCCGCCACCTGAACCTTGAGGGGCTCGACCGCAAGCCGCTCAATCAGTTCATGCTGGATGGGCCGCACAGCTTTGGCGCAAAGACGGCGAACGCGTTCTTCAGTGTCGTCCCCGGAGAGAGTAGTGAGGTCCATGCAAGTGACAGCGCGAAGCAGCCACGCCGCTTGCCAATCTTTCTTCACCGTGCGTCGGGCGACGTGAGTTTGCGCACGCCGTTCGACTGCGCTGGTATTTACCCTGCATTCAGTTAACCTGGAAAGATCAAGAGGGATTCCCCGATTGGAGAGAAGTGGACGACCGCGCCAAATTGCCAACGGGTTTGCCGCACCTGACGGCAGCCCCGCTGAATGTGAACTGCTGGCGGACGCTTCGCGGCCTTCATGATTGCGATCCTGGCGTTCGTGCTGTTTGCGATTTCCCACTTTATCTTGATTGTCTACTCAGGATTAGTGATTCGTGCACTTCACAGCTGGTAAGCGATTCAAATCCTGCGGAGCTATTGTACGGCAGAAGATTGCAGGGATGCGCCCGGCGCGGGCGAGCGGAGCGACCAGTTTGGCCTTGACACTCATAGGGCCCGACGCTAGGCTACTTCGCTGACCCAATGCCAGCCATGAAAACTTTTAAGCTTTTTCGACACCCTCCTTTTTATAGCTGGCCGGTCCTGCTAGTGCTGCTCTTTGCGATCGTAACGGCAGTTTCTGCTCCCGCCGCAGCCGCCAAAAAGATCATTTTCGACACGGACCCGGGTACAGACGACGCCCTCGCGCTGATGCTGGCGCTGAATTCCCCGGAGTTGGACGTGCGCGCCATCACCGTGGTCCCTGGAAACGTCACGGCACCGATGGGCCTGGAGAATGCGTTGCGCATGGTGTCGCTCGCAAATCGCTGTGATATTCCCGTAGCTGCCGGAGCGCAACATCCCCTATTTCAAAAGCTGATCACTGCGGAATTCTGGCATGGCAAAAACGGACTAGGCGATATCGAATTGCCATCCAGCAAATGCAAGGTTGATTCGCGATTCGGTCCCGATCTAATTATTGAGCTGGTGCATGCGTCGCCGCACGAAATCACGCTCGTGCCCGTAGGTCCACTCACCAATATTGCGCTCGCGATTGAGAAGGATCCTTCCATCGTCCCGCTGGTAAAAGAAGTCATTCTCATGGGCGGGTCAATCAGCGGCGGTAACGTGAATGCCGCGGCGGAAGCCAACATTTATAACGATCCCGAGGCAGCGCAAATCGTTTTTCAGGCGGGATGGCCCGTGACCATGGTCGGCCTCGAAGTCGGGGACAAAGCTCTATTCACTCAGAAATATCTCGACCAGTTGCGGCAGACGCGCGGTCCCATTAATGACTTCATTGCGGCAGTTCTGAAATATCTGGTTGATCTGTCGACAAAATTTGGCTCGCCGGGAACGCCTATGTACGATCCCTCTGCGGTTGCTGTCGCCATTGATCCCACTTTAGTGAAAGTGCAGGAAATGCACGTGGAGGTCGAGACCAAAGGCGAATTCACGCGCGGTGAAACCGTAGGGAATCGTCACGGGGAGATCGAGCGCAACGTTCTCCATGGAGATCGCTATGTGATCGAGGGAGTCGACAAAGTTAAAGCCAACGCGAAAGTTTGCGTAGACGTGGACGCAGATCGTTTGTTGCAGCTCTTCGTATCTAGAATCCGAAACCGGTGAGTGTCGGAGTGACCAAGGAGAAAAATGTTTACACCACATAGTTTGGGCATCGCGCTGATCATGATGATTACCAGCGCTATCTGCTGGGGTTCGTGGGCGAATACTTACAAGGGTGTAAAGAATTATCGCTTCGAGCTTTTTTACTGGGACTATGCGGTTGGCATTTTTCTGATATCCCTGGTGCTCGCCTTCACCATGGGAAATACATCCAACGACGCCAACAGTTTTCTCCATAACGTTCATTCCGCCGATGGGGCAAACATCGCGTCCACCATGCTCGGGGGAGCGATATTCAATTTGGCCAACCTGCTACTGGTTGCGGCCATTGATATGGCGGGATTGGCGGTAGCGTTCCCGGTTTCCATTGGCATCGCGCTCGTGGTTGGGGTTGTGTCGAGTTACATCCTGCAACCAAAAGGTAATAGCGGGCTGCTCGCCGCAGGCGTATTGTGCGCGGTTATCGCTGTAATCATGGATGGTAAAGCCTACGGCAGCCTGGTCAGCGCTGGCCGCAGTGTTTCCAGAAAGAGCATCGTCACCTGTGTTGTTTCAGGTGTCTTGATGGGGCTGTGGGCGCCGTTCGTTGCACACGCGATGACGCAGGGCAATACGCTCGGCCCATACAGCATCGCCGTGTTCCTTACTCTTGGTGCGCTGCTCTCGTGTTTTATCTGGAACATTTATTTCATGAAAAAACCTTTAGTCGGAGAGCCGGTAAGTTTCAGCGGATTTTTCAAGGGCCCGCCTTCCGGACACGTGTTGGGGCTTCTTGGGGGCGTAATTTGGGGCACTGGGATGGTCTTCAACCTCGTTGCCGCGAACTTTACCGGAGTCGCAATTTCTTACGCGATCGGGCAATCGGCTCCCATGGTGGCCGCGCTCTGGGGCGTACTGGCGTGGAAGGAATTCGAGGGTGCAGGTAGTCGCGCGAAAATGTATCTGGGACTGATGTTTGTTTTTTATGCCCTCGCAATCTTGTTAGTAGCGAAGGCCAATGGGTAGGAGTACTGAGGATCTACGAACTCGGGCGGCCTTGCGACTAGGACAGTGCACGCCGGATCCTGCAAAGTTCTTAGCAATTCATCTACAATCGCTGCCCTGATGTTCCGTTAGTCGTTTTTTCCACAAACCATTATGAGCGATCAATTAACTTCGCAAGAAGTCAGAGATGTAACTAGTAAATACACCTATGGAACCTGGCGCAAGCAGAAGGGCTGGAATCCGCTTCACGTTGTTGACGCCGAGGATTGCCACTTCACCGATGCTGACGGCAAGCGCTATCTGGACTTCTCCGCGCAATTAATGTGCGTAATGCTTGGCCATAAGAATCAAGCAGTGGTGCAAGCCATAGCCGATCAGGCGAAGAAACTGGCTTTCATTGGTCCCGGATACGCCACCGACGTGCGCGCGGAGCTTAGCAAACTGCTCATCGAAGTGCTGCCAAAGGGTCTCGACAAATTCTTTTTTACAACTTCCGGTACTGAGGCTAACGAAGCTGCGTTCAAAATCGCGCGCATGGCTACTGGAAAGACCAAAATTATTTCGCGTTATCGCTCGTATCACGGTTCGACGATGGGAGCGATTGCGGCGACCGGCGATGCGCGGCGGTGGGCCATGGAGCCCGCGGGAAAAATTCCCGGAGTGATTTTTGCTCCCGAGGTGAATTGCTACAAGTGTCCAATCGGCCATACCTATCCAGGATGCGGCATTGCTTGTGCGGAATATGTCGAGCACATGATTGCCAACGAAAGTGACGTGGCGGCGGTGATCATCGAGCCCGTGGTCGGAACTAATGGCGTGTTGATTCCTCCAAAAGAGTACATGCCGCGGCTGCGCGCTATCTGTGATGCCAATGGAGTGCTGCTGATTGCCGACGAAGTCATGACCGGATGGTGCCGCACAGGAAAGTGGTTCGCCATGGACCATTGGGGAGTCGTTCCTGACATTCTCACCACCGCGAAGGGAATCACCAACGCGGCGATCCCCCTTGGATTGTGCGCGACCAACAGCAAAATCGCTTCCTACTTCGACGATCATTTCTTCTCTCACGGACACACTTACGAGGCACACCCGCTTACGCTGGCGCCCGCCATAGCGGCGATCAATGAGATGAAGCGTCTGAACCTGGCGCAGCGGGCTACGGAAGTGGGGGCATATCTGGGCGAAAAATTAAATGCGTTGAAACCGAAGCATGCCTCCATCGGAGAGGTTCGGGGAATTGGAATGTTCTGGGCAGTGGAGCTGGTGAAGAACCAAAAAACCAAAGCTCCGTTCAATACTGGTTTGGACAAAGTATCCGGAAAATCCTTACTGGTTGATCGAGTCGCGGCCAAGGCGATGGCCAACGGCGTTTTTATACAGGCATGGATGAGCCATTTCGTGATCGCGCCTCCGCTAATCATTAGTAAGGCCGATATCGATCACGGCGTGAGTGTTCTCGACGAAGCGCTGAGTCTTGCCGACGCGGAAGTGGAAGCCTAGACAAATACTGCTAGAGCAGGATGCCAGCGATCGAGGCGGACATTAGATTGGCCATGGTTCCCGCCAGTAACGCCCGCAGTCCCAGGCGGGCAAGGTCGCCTCGCTTATTCGGAGCCAGTGCGCCGATGCCTCCAATTTGAATTCCGATCGAACTCAAGTTGGCAAAGCCGCAGAGTGCGAATGACGCGATAGTAAAAGAGCGCGGATCAAGAAGTGCTTTCTGCGTTCCGAGCTGCGAAAAGGCGATCACTTCGTTCAGGACCAGCCGTGTGCCCAGCAGGTTCCCAATCGCCGGACAGTCTTTCCACGGCACCCCAATGATCCACGCGATGGGCGAAAATAAAGTCCCGAAAATATTTTGCAGGCTGCTGGGAAACCAGGAAATACCAAAGTGAGCGAACCCATTATGAATTCCACCGACCAGTCCGTTCGCTAAGGCCACCAGCGCAATAAAAGAAATCAACATCGCTGCCATGTTCAAGGCGAGGTTCAAGCCATCGGTAGTGCCGCGCGCCACCGCTCCCAGGAGGTTTTCGTTCTTTTCGGCGGTTGCTTCAGCGGCGGGCATTTCTACCCGGCCTGCGGTTTTCGGCTGTTCGGTTTCGGGGACCAGCATCTTGGCGAGCATGATCGTTCCCGGAGCAGTCATGATCACAGCGCTCAAGAGATGCTTGGGCTCGATTCCGAAGGCAATGTAGGCTGCCATGATTCCGCCGGACACGTGGGCCATGCCGCTGGTCATAACGGTCATCAGTTCCGAGTGGGTGAGGTCGGGAAGGAACGGCCGGATGGTAAGTGGAGCTTCCGTCTGTCCCATGAAAATACTTGCCGCTACGTTGAGCGATTCCGCGCCGCTCGCGCCCATCACTCTCGTCATCAGTCTGGCTATTTGCTTAATGATGAACTGCATGACGCCATAGTGATAGAGGATGGCGAAAAATGCCGCCGTGAAAATTACCGTCGGGAGTACCTGGAAGGCAAAATAGAATCCGAGGGGAGAAGACTTTTTTCCCAACTCTCCGAAGAGAAATTCCGAGCCGGCAAAGGAGTAGCTCAGCAGGCGGTTGACGGCGTAGCCGGCTTTCTCGAAAAGATTACGTCCGACATCGGACTTTAATACGAAGATGGCGAAGGCGAACTGCAAACCCAGTCCCCAGGCCACGGTCTTGATTCTGATGGCGCGCCGGTTATTGGAAAAAGCCAGCGCCAGCGCGAGCATGGTGGCAAGTCCGAGAACGCCGGTGAATCGGCCCATTTAGTTTGCTCCTACCGAACGTCCTACGACTTGCTGGATGAGCGCTGTCTTCTGCTGCGGTGGTGAATCCGAAATTTGATAACTCGCTTCGCTAATTCGGCGTGCCTGTTCCGCCCGTGCCTCGGAGTTGTAGTGGATAGTGCAAAGTGGTTCTCCGGCAGAAACCTGATCACCGATTTTCTTATGCACGGCCAGTCCAACGGCGGGATCCACTGCATCTTCTTTTCGGGCACGGCCGCCGCCAAGCAAGACGCCGGCAATTCCCAATTGTTCACACTCGATCGCAGCAACATATCCCGCGCGAGGACTCAGAACGTCCAATTTATACTTTGCCTGCGGCAGTTTGCGCGGATCATCGATCATGGCAATGTCGCCACCATGCAAGGCGACCATCTGGCGGAATCTATCGAGAGCTTCGCCGGAATCAATCAGTTTTCCAGCAAGACTTCGGCCTTGGGCGACATCGCTGGCGGCGCCTCCCAAGTGAAACATCCATCCAGCTAGTTCCAGACAAAGTTGCCGCACGTCTTGAGGACCCTTGCCGCGCAATACTTCGATACACTCTTCGACTTCCAGTGCATTGCCCACTTTGTGACCGAGCGGCTGATCCATGTCAGTCAGGATCGCAACCATCTTCTTGCCCATGCGTACGCCGGTCTCGACCATCAACTCAGCGAGGAAAACGGCGTCCTCTCTCTTTTTCATAAAGGCGCCAGAGCCGGTCTTAACGTCGAGGACCAGCGCGTCAATCCCCTCGGCAAGTTTTTTACTCATAATGGAGGCGCAAATTAGATAGGGACTCTCAACCGTGCCGGTCACATCGCGCAGGGCATAAAACTTTCTGTCCGCGGGGGCGATTTCTAACGTCTGTCCAATCATGGAACATCTGCACGCTCCGAGCACTTTTCGGAACTGCGCGACTGACAGATTTACATTAAAACCTGAAATGGATTCGAGCTTATCCAGGGTGCCACCCGTGTGACCGAGACCGCGCCCGCTAATCATAGGAACCATCAATCCGCCTGCGGCAACAACGGGAGCAATGATTAGAGAAGTCTTGTCGCCCACGCCGCCAGTGGAATGCTTGTCGACTTTTGCCGGGGAAAATTCGGTCAAGTTCAATACTTCCCCCGAATACAGCATGGCGTCAGTAAGGTGAGCAGTTTCAGCCTTTGAAAGTCCCCGTAAAAGTGCGGCCATCAGCCAGGCCGAGACCTGATAGTCGGGAATTTTGTCGCACGTGTATCCCTGCACGAGATATTCAATTTCTTCTTTAGAAAGCTCGAGTCCCTGGCGCTTTTTTCGGATCACGTCGAGCGCACCGATTGCGAGGGCGGAACTACTTTCGCGCGGATGATTCATCGGAGGCGAAATCCATAGGGCAAAAGCTTGGTGATGGGAAGTTCGATCCAACCGTCCGAGCCCTGGAAAAGTACCGTTGCCTCTGGCCCGAACTCGTAGATCACCTGTCGGCAAGCGCCACAGGGAGAGCAGGATGCGTCCTTGCCGTTGACAACCGCGATGGCGCGAATGCTTAGCGCAGGACCGAATTGTGCGACGGCGCCGAAGATGGCAGACCGTTCCGCGCACATAGTGAGTCCGTAGGATGCATTTTCGACATTGCATCCGGTCACGATTTTACCGTCAGCCGTCAGTAACGCCGCTCCAACCTGGAAGTTTGAATATGTCGCATAAGCATTCTTAGCCACTATGCGCGCCGCATCCAGCAGGCGCTCTCGTTCCGCGACCGGAAGGGGTTGTGATATCAGACTTTCATTCATGAGTAAGTCACGAAGCGGAATGTAGCGCCCGATTGTAAACCTTGCATCCAGTGATCGCTCGAAAATATTCAATCACAAATCGCGGCGCTGGGATATTCGGGGATGTGATCGAGCCCGGACGAAGTGCCCTGCAATCGCTCCAACGTAGATGCAGATCAATGCATTTAGAACTGTGTCGCGAACTTGGATGCCAGCAAATTAAACGAGCATTGCTACTGAACAACAAGTGTGAAGGTCGTCGAATGGGTGAGAGAACCGCTGGTTGCTGCCACCGACACGGCATAACTCCCAACCCGAGTGCCTGGGTCGGAAGTTTGACCGCTGGTGCTGTTTCCTCCGCCGCAGCCGACCGCCGTCACCAACACAGCGAAAACAATGAGTGCGATTGCACGGTGCAACCGGCGCCGCTTCGATGGAATTCCGATTAGAAACAAGCCGGCAAACGTCATTCCGAAGCTAGTTTTCCATCCAAATCCTTTGAGCATCGCGCTGCGGGGAGCGGTGGTGGTGACCGTTAGGGTGGTCGTGCCCGTTCCCGTGATCGAGGGTGGCGCAAAGCTGCAGGCGCTTTCAGGCGGAAGGCCTGAGCACGAGGCGGGGGTGAAGCTGACAGTCCCGTTGTAGCCCGTCTGGCCGGTAACGGTGAGTGTTAGCTTCCCAGAGCTGCCGCGGATGACCGAAATTGAGGGGACGCTGGTGCTGAGACTGAAGCCAGGTTGAACATTAATTGTGATGGGAGGTGAAGTGGAACCCGCATAATTTACGTCGCCAGTGAATTGCGCCGTGATGGAATTGGAACCGTCCGGTAGATTGGGACTAAAATTGGCAATGCCTTGAGCTGTCTGAAACGCTCCAGTTTGAATATCGCCGCTTCCGTCTATGCCACCCACAACGATGGAATTATTTCCTATGGGGATGCCGCCCGAGAGGAAAGTCACGCTACCGTTGGGAGCGGATCCGTCGCTGGGGGTGTTGATGGTCGCGGTCAAGGTAAGGCTGCCTCCCGAGGGAATACTATTGCTTGTGGAAGTCAGGGAAACGGTGGTCGGAGCTTTAGTTACCGTGATATTGATTGCGGGCGAGGTACTGGGATTGAAGCTATTGTCTCCGCCGTATCTGGCTGAAAAAGAATGTGGTCCAGCAGGCATCCGGAAAATCCCTACCGCAGTGGCGGCAGCTCCTTGACTGTTCATTGCAATTGAGGGAACGTTGAAAGTTCCGGCACCATCTATGAAGTCCACGGCACCCGTAGCTGTCCCGTGACCCGACACACCGGCAACATCCGCGCGGAAATAGGCCGGGCTGCCGTAGGGCTGACTGACGTATGGGAACGTATGCCCGCTCGGACCCACCCCCAGCAACACCATGGACGTGGTACTCGCTTCCGGTGAGATAGTAACCGCTACGGGCGCGGAATCGCTGGGGGCAAATGTCGAGTCGCCCGCATAGTGGGCAAATATGTGATAACCGCCGCCTTTCAGATTGTTGACGGCACTCGAGGAAGTCCCACCGTTGAGAGGTAAGAAAATACCATCAAGCCCGGGAATGTTGATCTCGCTGACCTCCAGCGCCACATCTCCAGTTGGAATTCCAGTGCCACTGGTTGGAGCTACACTGACATTAACAGTCACGGGCGCACCGTGTGTAACGGTGGTGGGAGTGGCTGCCATGGTGGTTGTGGTCGGACTAAATGTGACAGAACTCCAACTGTTTACAAGATTCGTTACATTCACGGAGCCCAGTCCCGTGCCGAGATCGTAGCCAACTTTGCTTTGGTACTGCGCGGTCGGGGTGCCGAAGCCAACCTCGCCGGGTACGGCATTATTACCAATCGTTACATCGTTAAAAATGCAATTCGCCGCCGGCAGAATAGTTTGTGAAGAGCCGTTGCACTGGGAAAGATTCTCAGTGGCCGCCAGTCGATTCAGCACATAGCCGGCCTGTCCCTGTCGTCCGCCCATCTTCTGATCTACCAGCGCCATGATGGCTGCAAAAGATGGCGCCGCCGCTGAAGTGCCTCCTACGAAAAAAATAAAGTTCTGCTCGCAGGACAAATTGATACATAGCAAATAAGGGTCGTGCAAAGCCGACGTGAGCGAGACATCTGGAACCGCGCGCATGCCGCTGATGGTGTTGCCTGTTTGCCAGGCGGGCTTAGGGAAAAATGTGCTCACTCCACCAGAGCCGGCCGCAATGTTTGCATTAATTCCGCATTGTGCAGCAGCGCAGCTTTCGTTCCAGACCACTTCCGGAATATAGGAAAGCGCCGTCTCTGCAAACGGGGCCGCAGCGGACCAGTATTTAGTCTGGCCGTTTTCATTGAGCATGGTCCCACCAACGGCTAGGTTGAAGGGAGTGGAAGCAAGAAGACTCACCGAGACCGGACCTTGCGCAACCGTCTGGAAAAGATTCGAGCAGCCTTCAGCCCCGGTGTCGCCACTGGAGACAACGTAAGTGATGCCTTGCGCGGCTGCCTGTTCTGCTAAATTCGAAATCGCGGCCGCCTCGGTGCTGGTTGCTGCCGCCTCGCAGAACCCAAAACTCTCGCTCATCACGTCAGCGAGATTGTTATCCACAATGTACAACTCTGAGAGGTCGACGCCATCGGTAGTATTTGTCGATGCTGAAAGCACGAAATCGATGGTTGCTGCCGGCGCCAATACGCCAGACCATGTGGTGTCAAGCAGCGCTTCCGTTTCTTCGCCTCCCCCCAACTCACCCGGACTATTACCGTCTAAGATTATTTGAGGATAGATAACGGGTACACCGAACGCCAGCTTGAAATCTATGACATCCTGCAATTGAAAGGCGGAACGTCCTACTACTCCGATGGTGACCCCGCTTCCGTTAATGCCCGCCTGCCAGAGCGGGTTTATGTTGTAAATGGTCGCGAAGTCCTGCGGCCCAAGGGCGTGTTCGGTGGGATTGGAAAACGTTACCTGGGCGGGTGGTCCGGAATGAAATGTTGCGGGAACTCGCGCACCGACGCGCAGCATGGGCTTCTTGAAAAAATTGTGCATGGTATGGATGCCCGCGACCACCGGCGTCAGCGCGCTGGGAATCTGCGGATCACTCGCATTGGCCCAATGGTTTTCACCATTCACAACAAATTTATGAATTGCCGTATGGAACGTCTGCTGAACGATATCCGCTGTGCCGGAGAATTCGATAATGTTGCGGCCCTTTGCGACTTTGCCGATCGTGAACCCATGGGACTGTAGCCACGAAGTGACTATTTGAAGATCTGCGTCCGATGCGCCGAACTGCTGGCCAAATTGATCGGGGGCCACCCACTTGTGATAGTTGGGAGAAGACTTGTCCTGCTGGTCATCGAGCAACTTGCTCAGAGCGGCTTGCTGCTGGGGACTTCTGCGAAGCAAGAGCAGCATACGATACATGGGAAGATTTGATGGCGCCGGGCCGGCGTCAAACTGCAACTTTGCCAGTGGATGGGTGTTCCCCTTGAGTGGAGTGAGGCTCCGTTCATCGATGGACTGAAGTATCCGCGAGCTTGGACTAATTTCCTGAGCTGCGGATAAATTGCACGAGAAGCAGATGAGCAGGCAGAGTGAAAGATACGACAGACGATGAGCTACCAGGGACATCGATACTTCTCCTGATTGGGGTCATCAGCCCGATGCACCCGCAAAGCTAGTCATCAGTAAATGCCCGGAGGCACTGGGACGAGACCCCTCTCGCCAGCTACATCGTCAAAAGCGCATCCAGCCACGCGATCCCCTGCTGCTGTTGCGTGGGCTGATCTGCGAGGCATCATAGACGAAAGCGGGCAAATGTCCAGTAACCAAATTGGGGCCTGGACGTCTGAGCCATGCGGAATTGTTCAGCTACTCGGCACCTTTCTGATTGCCGAGCGTGATTGAAGTTGCGTCGGTCGCCTTAATCTTCTCGTTTAGCGCCGGTAATTGCGCAGACAACAGTTCCTTCCAGGCGGCAAGCTGAGTGTCGAGCCGCCTGCTGAGAACCTCAAACACTTGTGTCATGGAACGGGTCGGCGCAGCATCATTTTCTATCGTGTGGCTGAAACTGTCGAACTCTTCGTTCAGCATATTCGGATATCGCAAATTGCCTTCGGAGCTTTTCATCTTGGTTTGCATGAGTTGAGTTTCGACCAGTGACATCCGGTTGTCGAAGTCATGCATAGCATCGATGACGGGCTTATTGCGATCGTCGCGAGCCAGGTTTGTCTCCATCTGTTTCATCTGGGCGTGGACCTCTCGCATTTGTAAGATCGCCCGGTGCAGATCGGCGATGCGGCTGCTGACCTGCATGGACATTTCAAACTGTTTGCGCAGGTCGTCTATGCTGGACTTTTCGCGTGGATCTGGCAGCACCTCGACGGAGGTTGTCTGCGATTTGCCGGCGACTGACACCTTCATCTTGTAAACGCCTGGCAGAACTACAGGTCCTTCAGGTCCGTTGCCGGCATAGAATGCGCCCGGCAATTCGAGCGGAGACTCGTAGCGAAGGTTCCACGGGAAGCGATTCATGCCTGCTTTCGTGGGGAGCAATTCCGCGGGCGTTTCACGGTCAGGCCACTCGGGTGGCTGCTCGTTCTTGTCCTTCCTTTCGCGGCTGGAGTATTTGCGTACCAATTTGCCATCTGAATCGGTGATCTCAAGTGTGATTTCGTCGCTGACATCGCCTTTCAGGTAGTAACTCACGAGTGCGCCCGGCGGTGGATTGTCGCCGACCGGACGGCGGCGGTCTACATCTTCAGGAAAATACTGTCTGTGAATTGGTCCGGACTCGTAGAGAACGAAATCCGCTGCGGCAGACTCCGACTTCAGGCCGCGCAAGGGAGAGATGTCGTCCAGGACCCAGAAGGAACGTCCGTTGGTCGAAACCGCCAGATCGTCATCCTTCACTACCATGTCCGTTACAGGGGTACGGGGCAGGTTCTGTTGGAGCGGCTGCCATTGAGCGCCATCGTTGAAGGAAACGAAAATGCCGAGCTCAGTTCCCGCAAAAAGCAGACTCCGATTCTTCGTGTCTTGCCGGACTGCGTGAACGTAGGCCCCGGAGGGCAATCCTTGAACGATTGAAGTCCAGCTCTTTCCAAAATCAGTAGAGCGGAAAATGTAAGGCTTGTGATCATCCTGCCGATGGTTGTCAATGGCGATGTAAGCGGTGCCGGCATCGAAGGGCGAAGCTTCGATGATGCTAATTTCGGCCCATTCCGGCCAAGCCTTCGAACTTACGTTTTGCCAGGTCTTGCCTTCATCGCGGGTTAATTGCACGAGACCATCGTCAGTTCCAGCCCAGATTTGTCCCTTATTTAAAGGAGATTCTGCCAAGGCAAAGATCGTGTCGTAATACTCGACACTCGTAATGTCGAGGGTGATCGGGCCTCCCGAGGGCTGCTGCTTCGTTTTGTCATTGCGCGTGAGGTCGCCACTAATTGGATCCCAGGTTTTTCCCTGATCGCTGGTTCGGAAAAGCCGCTCCGCTCCCGCGTAGAGGACATTGGGATCATGATGAGAGATCAGTAGCGGAAAGGTCCACTGGAAGCGATGTTCAAGATCGCTGGCACCATGTCCAGAGTTATCCAGCGGCCAGACCGCGATGTTTTTAGTTTTATTGCTGCGATGGTCATAGATGGTGACACTTCCATCTTCGGCGCCTGCATAGACAATGTTGGGCTCGCGGGGATCGGGTGCGATGTATGCACTCTCGCCGCCGCCAACCGGATACCAATGTTCGCGACCGATGTAGCCTTCATCTGTCTGACTCGCGATCCCCACCGAACTATTGTCCTGTTGGGCACCGTAGAGGTAGTAGGGAAACCGGTTGTCCGCCGCTATATGGTAGAACTGCGCGGTTGGCTGGTTTTCGACTGAACTCCAGTTTTTGCCACCGTCGACGCTGATCGTGGCGCCGCCGTCGTTTCCGTTGATCAGCCGATTCGGATTGACGGGATCAATCCACAATCCATGATGATCTCCGTGTGGAGCCGGCAGCAGCCCGAATGTTTTGCCGCCGTCTGTAGAACGGAATAATCCTGTGTTTAGCACGTAAACGGTGTCCACCGATTTGGGATCGGCAAAAATGTGCGTGAAATACCAGGCTCGCTGGCGGTAGCGTTCGTCGTCGTTCACACGCTTCCAGGTATCGCCGCCATCTTCCGAACGAAATAATCCGCCTTCTTCGGCTTCGATGAGCGCATAGACCCGGTTGCCATCGGCGCCCGAGACAGAAACACCACTGCGGCCCCAGTTTCCTTTAGGAAGTCCGTCGCCGCTAAGTTTTTTCCAGGTGCTGCCATTGTCCACTGACTTATAAATAGCGCTGCCGGCTCCGCCGCTGTTCAACGACCACGGCGTACGCACAACTTGCCAGGTGGAGGCGAACAAGGTCGACGGATTTGACGGGTCGAACACCACATCGATCGCGCCGCTCTTGTCGTCTATATAGAGCACCTTCTGCCAGGTTTTCCCACCATCGGTGGTACGAAAAACACCGCGTTCCGGGTTGGAGCCATAAGCATGTCCTAGAGCCGCGACGAAAACTGTGTTGCCGTCGCGAGGGTTAACGATCAGCGCCCCTATATGTTGAGTATCGTCGAGGCCGATGTGCTCCCAATGACTTCCGCCGTCCACCGATTTATAAACTCCGTTGCCGTAGGAAATGTTTCCGCGAATACATGCTTCGCCTGTGCCCACATAAATGAGATTGTGATCACTTTCGGAAACTGCAATAGCTCCGACCGAAGAAACTGCTTCTTTGTCAAAGATGGGCTTCCAGTTGCGGCCGCCGTCGACGGTTCTGAAAACGCCACCAGCCACTGCACCAAAATAAAAAGTGTTTGAGTCCCCAGGAACTCCGGTGACCGCCAAAACGCGTCCGCCGCGATAGGGGCCGACCGAGCGCCAATGCATTCCTTTAAAAAGAGACTCGTCATACTGAGGACGGCCCATCGCCGACGAGGCGGTTACGTTTGAATTCTGTGCGGAGTCATTTCTGTTGGAGCGCGTGGAACGTGCGGTATGTTTGCCTTCGCTCTGCGCGGACGATGGAGCCGCAAAGAAAGCTGAAGAAAATAACGCAAGCAAAAGAAACCAGGCGCAGCTTATCGAACGATAGGCAGGTAGTTGCAAGTTAGTCCCCTCCGTACTCAAGTTCGGACATATTACAGTAAGATCGGTGAGTTACGCGAGGAGTGCCGGCTGGACCATAAACACTCACACGGTCTGACTGTTTCGCCCGCTAAAGAGGCCGGCAATCCGCATTTCTAGGTGGATTACTTCAGCTGCGAAAAGGAAGTGAATGGATAGTGAACGGAATCGGGGAAATACGCTGTGAACTCGCCCCCCTCAAAGGCACACAAACGAAAGCTTGAACTTTCGGAAAACTCACCGGAAGAACTAGTGGCCGACCTTCGAAATCATGTCGAGGGCGAGGTTCTATTCGACGCAACGAGCCGGGCGCTCTATGCCACCGACAGCTCGAACTACCGTCAGATTCCGATTGGAGTCGTCGTCCCCAAGTCTCACGATGATGTAATCCAAACCATAGGTTTATGCAAGAAATTTGGCGTGCCGCTGTTGTCTCGTGGCGGCGGCACCAGCCTTGCGGGGCAGTGCTGCAACGTTGCGGTGGTTCTTGACTGGACGAAGTATTTGAACAACATTGTCGAGCTGAATGCGGCGGACAAATCCGCACGGGTACAGCCTGGAGTGATATGCGATCAGTTGCGTGTCGCCGCTGTCCCTCATGGATTGACCTGGGGGCCCGATCCTGCCACGCACGCTTATTGCACATTCGGAGGGATGCTGGGCAACAACTCTTGTGGGGTTCACTCGCAATCCACCGGTAAAGCGGACCAGAACGTGATCGAAATGGACGTGCTGCTTTACGACGGTACACGCATGACGGTGGGATGGACGGACGCAGCGGCGATGGACCAGAATATCTTCAAAGGAGGCCGTGAAGGAGAAATTTATTCCAGGTTGAAGTCACTTCGTGATCGTTATGCGGAACTTATTCGGACGCGCTATCCGGATATTCCGAGAAGAGTTTCCGGTTACAACCTCGATCAATTGCTGCCCGGCCCTGACGGCCGTTTTAATCTTGCGCGGGCGCTGGTGGGAACCGAATCGACGTGCGTGACGATGTTGGAGGCAAAAGTCCAGTTAGTTCCGCACTTTCCGCATCGAGCTCTGGTCGTGCTGGGATATTCCGACATTTTTCATGCCGCCGACCATGTCGCTGAAATTGTTGCCTTCGCTCCCATCGGACTGGAAGGCTTTGACGACATCACCACGATCAATATTGAAAAGAAGAATCTGCTACAGCGGGAATACCTGAGCATGCTGCCGGAGGGTAAAGGTTGGTTGTTCGTGGAATTCGGGGCCGAGACAAATGAGGAAGCGGCAGATCTCGCTCATCGGATGGTGAAAGCCCTTCCCGGCGGAACGTGGCCCACCGTGAAGGTCTACTCGGATCCGCGGAAGCAATCCAAGATTTGGTCCATTCGCGAGTCAGCCCTGGGAGCGAATTCTTTTGTGCCGGGGCGAGACCCCGCATGGGAAGGGTGGGAAGACTCCGCCGTCGCCCCCGAAAAACTCGGCGGCTATTTGCGCGACCTTCAGAGGCTTTTCGACAAATATAACTATCAATCGGTTTCCTATGGGCACTTCGGGCAAGGCTGTGTTCACAACCGAGTGAACTTCGATTTCCAAACTCCGGGGGGTGTAACCAAGTGGCGCGCCTTCATGGAAGATGCGACCGATCTGGTCGTCAGTTACGGCGGCTCGCTTTCGGGCGAGCATGGCGATGGCCAGGCGCGAGGGGAATTTTTATACAAGATGTTTGGACCGGAATTAATCGATGCCTTCCGGGAATTTAAATCCATTTGGGATCCTGACTGGAAGATGAATCCCGGGAAAGTCATCGACCCGTATCGATTCGATGAAAATCTCCGCGTGCAGCGGCCGCATTCCACCAAAGGGGTCAGCACCCATTTCGCGTTTATCGAAGACAACCGGAATTTTGCGCACTCGGTCGAACGCTGCGTCGGGGTAGGGAAGTGCCGCCGGCCAGATGCCAGTGGCGCCGAGAGCACAATGTGCCCTAGTTACATGGCAACCCGCGACGAGAAGCACTCGACGCGCGGGCGAGCGCACCTGCTGTGGGAGATGCTGAATGGCGAAGTAGTGAAAGATGGATGGCGCAACGAGGGGGTAAAAGAGGCGCTGGATTTGTGTCTCGCCTGCAAAGGCTGTAAGACGGAATGTCCCGTCAATGTTGACATGGCGACTTACAAGTCCGAATTTCTGTCGCACTACTGGGAAGGAAGACTGCGGCCTCTGAACTCTTACGCTTTCGGATGGATTGATAAGTGGGCGCGGATGGCGGCGGTCGCTCCACGCATGGCCAACGTCTTCGCGACGTTGCCAGGGTTAAAAGATGCCACCAAAGATGTTCTCGGAATTCCTCGTCAGCGGCAGATTCCACAATTTGCAAACCAAACTTTTCGAGAATGGTTTCGTCGCCGTCCGGTTGTGAATGCGGGGCAAAGTAAGGTGCTGCTCTGGCCCGACACTTTCAATAATTACTTCACTCCCCAGGCGGCGAAAGCGGCGGCGCAGGTTTTGGAGTCTGCCGGGTATCAGGTCGAACTCCCGCGCAAACAGCTATGCTGTGGGCGGCCGCTGTACGACCATGGATTCCTTTCCATGGCGAAGTCATATTTGCTGCGCATTCTCGATCAGCTCAAAGACACCATCGAGGCCGGCACTCCTGTAGTCGTGCTCGAGCCCAGCTGTTGCTCGGTCTTCAGGGACGAGATGTGCGGCCTGTTGCCCGATGAGGCGAGTGCGCAACGTCTGCGTGATAACACTTTTACTTTTGCGGAGTTCCTGGAGAAAAAGGCCAGCCACTATGCGCCGCCAGTTTTGCAACGCCAGGCAATCGTCCAAGGCCACTGCCATCAGAAGGCCATAATGCGACTGAAGGACGAGGAAGCGATAATGGCAAAGATGAAACTGAATTACAGGCTGCTAGACTCGGGATGTTGCGGCATGGCCGGGGCGTTTGGATACGAAAAGGAGAAGTATAAGGTCTCGATGGCTTGTGGGGAGAGAGTTTTACTGCCCGAAGTGAGGAAAGCCGCTCCCTCGACTCTAATCATTGCAGACGGATTCAGTTGCAAGGAGCAGATTCAACAGTCGACGAATCGAACCGCCGTGCATCTAGCCGAGGTGATTCAGTTGGGCCTCTTGCAACAGGGACAATGATGGTTGGCGAATAAACCGTGAATCAGGATTCATCAAAAAATCGAGAGAGTGACTTGCAGTTTATGAGAGCCGTGCTCTCGTCTATGAACGCGGCCGTCATCGCAAGTGACTTATCGGGAAAAGTAACTTATCGCAACCATCTGGGGGAGCAACTTTTCGACTCGAGTGCAAATGGGCTGATCGAGCGCAACCTTTCAGAAATTCTGCGCGATGACCGGAACGGCCCGTCTCAATTCGTAGAAGTCCTCTCTTGCGTGCAAGGAGGCCGCGCTTGGACAGGGCCGCTGAACCTGCGGATGCGGAACGGCGAGCTGACTTCTGGCGCCGCTACCTTTTCTTCGCTGATGTCATCCGACGGCGAGACAGTCGGGATGGTTGGCGTTATTTATGACAGATCTCCAACATCGCCTACCGAAAATGGAGTGCGCGAAACCGCGAGCCCGTTGCGCGAATCACGAGAGGACCTCGAAAACCGCGTGCGCGAAAGGACTTTGGAACTAAACGCCGCGAACGATAACTTGCGCGAACTTTCTGGGCGTTTACTTAGTATGCAGGATGACGAACGCAGACGCATCGCTCGCGAGTTGCACGACAGCGTGGGACAGATGCTGGCTGCCGTCAGCATTAACAGCGCCTCGGTCGAAGCCGAGGCGAGTAAGTTAAGCCCGGCAGCGGTCCGTGCGATTTCCGAAAACTCGGGGCTGATAGCCGAGATAAATAAAGAGATTCGCACGATCTCACATTTGCTTCATCCGCCACTGCTCGACGAAGCGGGCCTCACCTCGGCGCTTTCGTGGTACATTCGCGGCTTTTCGGAGCGAAGCAAAATAAATGTTGCCATCGATATCGCACCCGACTTTGTGCGTCCCTCTGAGGAAATAGAAATCGCCATTTTTCGAATCGTGCAAGAGAGTCTCACGAACATTCACCGTCATTCCGAAAGCGCTGAAGCTTCGGTGCAGGTTGTTCGCGCCGGAGATCGCGTGCTGGTGGAGATTAAGGATGAGGGAAAGGGTATGCCGCAGAAATCGGCCCTCACACTCGTGGGTCGGGCGGGTGTAGGAATAAGAGGAATGCGGGAGAGGGTTGGGCAACTGGGAGGCGTTTTGAAAATTGATTCTGACTCCAATGGCACGACCGTGAAAGCTGATTTGCCTGTCAATGCCAATGACCGTGCGCACCCAAACGACTCCGCCTCGAGCCTAGAGTGATTTGAAGACTCTACGGCTCGGGGGCGTTTTGTGACGCTCCTGAATATCACCGTTTCGGCCAACCTGTACAACCCCTTATAAATTCCCACATCCAAGAAGCGGCGTCGAAATGCCGAACCACAGCCTGGCTGGGAGTTGATTTGAAAGTCAGAATTCTTTTAGTGGATGATAGCCCGATGGTGAGGCGCGCCATGCGCTCGCTCATCGAACGAAATCCTAAGCTGGAAGTCTGCGGCGAGGCAGAGAATGGCCAGATTGCAGTTGAAATGTTCCGACAGCTCAATCCTGATCTCGTAGTGCTCGACTTTTCGATGCCAGTGAAGAACGGGCTGCAGGCTGCCCAGGAAATCTCCAATCTCCATCCGGGTATCCCTCTGTTGATGGTCACTATGTTCAGGTCCGAGCAACTCAAGAAAGAGGCTGAGAAAGCAGGGATAGGCACGGTGCTTTCTAAAGGTGACAACCTTAGTGGCAACCTCGTGAGCACGATTGAGTCGTTAGCCTCTAAATAATCGCAAATTCTTTGAGCCACTGCCCTACGCTCTTGCCCGAGCGAGCCTTGAGTACGGTTGCGATTCCCTACGAGAGTTGAAGGATTGTTCGTGCTAATCAACGCATCTTGAGATAATCAAATTTCGCAGCGCTAATTTTGGCCGAGGAGTCTCGCTGAATGCCCGAGAATAAGCCAATACAAAAAAGTTTCCTTCACGAACACTCCTTGAGCATTGCCTGCATTTCCATTCTGTTGCTCTGGATCGTGCTGTACACCGTCTCTAGTCCCAGTACGCATATCGGTTCGTTTTTTGGAAATGCGATCGCCGACTGGACGGGAGTAGTGGTCACGGTCCTTGCCACCAAGTATTTTTATGAAAAAGGTTCCGCCGAAAGCCGCCGTGCCCCTCTCGGGCGCTGGGGCCATTTGCATAGTCGACTGGCGGATCACTCTCTAAGTATTTTTCTTCTCGTCACTGGTATCGGCTGGATCGTGTTATACGCGACAATGGACTCGGAAGCGAAATGGGGACAAGTGGTAGGAAATATTGTCTCCGAATGGACGCAGCTCTTTGGAATCGTGCTGCTGACGAAGCGACTGATCGAACGACATTCAAAAGAAAGCGCGGGATGATTTCGTGAAAATGCGACCTTTTCCAGCCAGAATGCTGGCATTATTTCTTGCTGTTTCAATAGCGCCGAACAGTTGGTCCGCAACGGCGACACTGTATCCGCAACTGCCGGACCCGGGCGTGACAAAAATTACCAGGGAGCAACAACAGCAGATTGGACGGCAAACCATGGCAGAGGTCTACAAGCAAATGCCGGTGCTGCCCGATTCCAGTCCTGAAACTCAGTATGTGCAGCAGTTAGGAAGAAAACTGGCGGCTGTCATTCCGCGCGAGCATTCGTGGCCTTATGAATTTCATGTGATTCCGCAGAAAGACATCAATGCTTTCGCCTTGCCAGGCGGCCCTATGTTTGTGAACGTGGGCGCTATCGTCGCAGCCGACAATGAGGCTGAGCTGGCAGGCGTCATGGCCCATGAGATGTCGCACGTTTATATGCAACACTCCGCCAAGCAAGCTTCCAAAACCCAGTGGGCGGGGATGCTGGGGGCGCTTGGAGGATTGTTCGGTGGAGGAGCGGGAAGTCTGGCTCGATTGGGGATTCAGCTTGGCGCCGGGTCTCTGCTAATGAAATATTCACGGCACGACGAAGCCCAGGCGGACGCGGTGGGCGCAATCATCATGTACAAGGCGGGATATAATCCACGCGCGCTGGCTGACTTTTTTGAGAAGCTCGAGAAGCAAAGCGGAGGCGGCGGCCCACAATTTCTCAGCGACCATCCCAATCCGGGTAATCGCCAGGCCGCCATCGCTAAAGAAATAAGTAACTGGCCTAATCAAAGATACCTTCGCGACAGTGATGCTTTCGTGCGAACCAAACAGCAAGCTGCCGGTATAAAAACCTATAGTGCGCAGCAAATTTCGGATGGCGCCAAGCAAGGGCTTTGGGGTCAACAAAACAAACAAGGCGGAGTGATACCAGCTAACGTACCGGTAGCGCAAGACGCCGCCCCTTCGGGAGCGTTGTCCAGCGTGACATATCAGCAGGTTCGGCCCAGCAGCAACATGCTGGAATGGCGCAAGGGCGCGTTCAGTATCTCTTATCCTGAAAACTGGGAGCCGACCGAAGATGGGCAGTCGGGCCTGACGTTCGCTCCCCGCGCCGGAGCGGCGAGCGGGGCAATCGCTTATGGCGTAATCGTTGGATCGGCGCAGGACCAAAGCAATTCCGGCAATCGGTCTCTGGATCAAGCCACCGAAGACTTGATACGAAATTTGCAGCACTCAAATCCTGACTTGCGAGAGTCTGGGAATCCGCAAGCAGTCCAAATCGGCGGTCAGCAGGGGAGATCGGCGGTTCTAAATGGACGCTCGCCAGTGCAGCAAAATGGTCAGGCTGTGGCCGAAAAGGATTGGCTGGTGACGGTAGCGGATCCGCAAGGCGGACTCATCTACATTCTGTGCATCGCACCTGAAAGTGATTTCAGCCAGCTGCGCTCAACTTATCAACGAATGCTGGACAGCTTTCAGTTTGCGGGTCAATGAACGGGGGACTCTATGGGGAATTGCTCTCGGTCCCGGCTCGACCGGCGTCGCCGGCGCGCGAATTTTCCGGTAGAGAAGCCACGCTCACAACCGTCGGATCATCGCGTAGCTTGAGATAAAGAATACCGTCTGTTGGACGTGGCACGTTGATGGTCACGTCCCTGAAGCCGAGCGGAACGGATACGCTGTTCTTAAACTGCTCGTCCGACGCAATCGAGTCGATTAGAAATAGGCGTGTTCCTGTCAACGTGCATTCTTTGTCGGATTTTTCCGCGCAGTGAAGCCTGCTCAGAGAAGGCACGCGTACCAGCGTGGTTAGCGGCTGCCAGTCGCCGTTACGCCCCTCTGCCTGTACCGCTCGAAAACGCAACGGGCCGAACGCCGATGGCCCGAAGCTTTTTAAGGGATCAAGTTGCGCCATTACGCTTTGGGAATCTTGCAGTACCAGACTGCCTTCGTCGAGATTCAGCAGCACGTGGAACGATTCGTCTTCTGACGCCACTTCAATCTTTTCATTGCGCGGGAACACTGCCGGTGTCTCCGTCTTCAAGAAGAACGACAGTCTGCCATCCTGTGAGAGTTCGTTCTCGCTTCCGAGGCGAATGACTGATGCAGCCGTTCCAGGGTCAGCGCTCTTACTCATCAGCATAACTTTAGGACGCGATGGCAGGATGGTCGTGGGCACATCCAGCGAGCGCCCGTCTTTCAAGTTCACATGGACGAGGAATTTCTCACCTTCCTTAAGCGTCCTGGCCCCGACCTCGGCGCTGGACACTCTCAGGCTATCCTTTTCTCCCTCGCGCACGAGTTCGGAAGGTGCGAATTGGATTCCGTTCACCTGAAGGCTGGCCACTTCGTCCAGTCGCGTGCCCTGTAGTCTGGCTTCGGCATCTCCGGCATTGATGGTGAAGCTCTCAATGTGTCCTACTTCAGAATAGGTTTTGAGAGGAAGCTCATCCGCCTCATTACGACCGAATTGCTTCACCCGAATAAAGACAGGTCCAGCGGTTTCATTTTTAAGCGCAACCTGAAGTTCCAGCCTATCTTCTTTAGACTCCTTCCATGTAGTCTCAATCTCTTTTCCGGCAGCGTTTTTGATCGTGATTTGATCAACGCATGCGACTGCGTCGGCTTGCAGGTGAAGCGTGTCGTCGCGCCCCACAATCAGGGCCGTTTGATCTGCGGAAGCGACCGTCCATTTAGAAGGATGCGAATTTAGCAGGCGGAATGTGGGGCCGTCGAAACTATCAAAACCCCACTTGCCAGCAATGGTTCCACTGGTAATTCCATTTTTGTCTCCGTCGGCGAGATCTAACCTGGCGGTCTGCAACTTTTGGGTGT
>JBDUDA010000102.1:0-10140 GCA_040003205.1 Acidobacteriaceae bacterium
GACCTCTTCTCTCCGACAACTTTTTGGAACTGACGGAATTCGCGGAATTGCCGGTGAATTTCCGTTGGATATGGAAAGCACTTACCTCATTGGCCGCGCCTTAGGTCACGATCTGACGAAGGGTCGCGAAGGAAACACTCCGGCAAGCGTCGTGATCGGGCAGGACACGCGCCAGTCGAGCGCTTGGATTGCGGACCGCGTCTCGGCAGGGCTAGCGTCCGCGGGCATCGAGGTGCATAGCGCCGGAGTTATCACGACTCCTGGAATTGCGTACCTATCGCGCTCGCGCAAGCATGCGGCCGGAATTGTTATTTCCGCGTCGCATAATCCGTGGACCGACAACGGGATCAAAGTTTTTTCCGGCGACGGATATAAATTGCCTGACAGTCACGAGCTGGCGATCGAGCAGGAAATCTTTGCTTTGCTGAAAGCGGGAAAGCCTCAGCCTGCGGAAAAACACTCTGCCTCGAGCTTGCCCGGGGAGGCAGCTCTGCGATCTGCGTACATCGACTCACTCGCGGGGGGAGTCCACACTGATCTGAGCGGATTGAATGTGCTCGTGGATTGCGCTAACGGAGCAGCTACCGCGGAAGCGCCCGAGCTGTTTCGCAAGTGCGGCGTGCAGGCTACCTATTTGAGCTCGGAACCCGATGGGAGAAATATTAATCATCATTGCGGCGCTCTGCATCCCGAAGCTCTGGCAGGAGAAATCAAAAAGAATCCGGGTCAATACGATCTGGGAGTGACGTTCGATGGCGACGCCGACCGCGCGCTTTTCAGCGACGGCGAAGGCCGGGTTGTGAATGGCGATGGCATATTGCTGCTGGCCGCCCGCGATATGGAATCACGACGCGCCTTGCCGGGCTCGCAAATTGTTGCCACTACCATGTCGAACATGGGACTTGAAGTTGCGCTGCGGGAATCTGGAATCGGCATGTTGCGCGCGAACGTAGGCGATAAGTACGTGCTCGAACAAATGATCAGCAGCGGCGCGATCCTCGGGGGCGAACAATCCGGACACATTATTTTTCGCGACGGCGAAGCGACCACTGGCGATGGGCTGCTGACCGCGCTGCGGGTCATGGAAATTGTCGCGCGCGAGAAAAGATCTCTGGCAGGTATGCTCGCTGATCTGAAAGTGTTTCCCCAAACCATCATCAACATCCGCGTGCGGGAGAAAGTTCCTTTCGCCGAGGTGGCAGAAATTCATCGGGCCATCGATTCAGCGGAGCGAGAACTTTCCGGCAACGGGCGTGTCGTCGTTCGATACTCAGGGACTGAAGCGCTGGCCCGCGTGATGGTGGAAGCCGCCTCCGAAGATCAGATGCGGAGGCTGGCCCACAACATCGCCGACACCATCCGGCGGGCGCTGGGACGTGATGAGACGGTGCCTGCGCTCTGATTTATAGTTTTCACGTCTGAGCTGAATGCTCTTCCTAAGTAAAGTCGCAGCCTTCTGGAATCTGCTGCTGTTGCTTGCGGTGTTCGGAACTCTTCTCTGGTTCGTTTATTCCTTTTTCTTGCGGCGGTTATTGCGCGTGCGGGGAATCGCGAGCGCGCGGGTTAAGAGAATGACCAGGGAAGCACTTGACCGCGATTCGTCGAGGGAATAATGTCTATTCCAAATCCCGCCAGTTTTTGCCCACGCCAATCTCAACCAGAAGCGGAACATCCAACGGATGCACGTTTTCCATCTGATCGCGTATCAGCGTTCGCATCGTGTCCGCTTCCGCTTCGGGAGCTTCAAAAACAAGTTCGTCATGAACTTGCAGAGTCATTCTCGATTTCAACTTCCGAGTCTTTATTCCGGCATCAATCCGGATCATTGCAAGCTTGATCAAATCCGCAGCCGTGCCCTGTAAGGGCGTATTCACCGCGGTGCGCTCGGCGAAGCCTCGCAGGTTAGCATTCTTGCTAAGGATGTCTGGAATGGGGCGAATACGCCCGAATAGCGTCGAAACTTTCTGATCGCGGCGGGCTTCATCCAAAATGCGATCGATAAACGCTCGCACACCGGCATATTTTTCGAAATATGCGGTGATGAATTGCTTCGCCTCTCCTGGTTCGATGCCGAGATTTTGCGACAGCCCGAACGCCGAGAGTCCGTAGACAATTCCAAAATTGACGACCTTCGCCTGCCTGCGATGATCGGCTGTAACCATGAGCGGAGGAACTCCAAATACCTGGGACGCGGTCAAGGTATGAATGTCGTCTCCGCGCCGGTGAGCTTCGAGCAGCAGTGAGTCCTGCGAAAAATGTGCCAGCAACCGCAATTCAATTTGTGAATAGTCGGCGGCGATTAGGACGTGCCCTTCTTCCGCGGTAAATGCGGCACGAATCTCTCTGCCCAACTCGGTACGTATGGGAATATTTTGCAAATTCGGATTCGCCGACGACAGTCTGCCAGTTGCCGTTCCAGTCTGCGCGAATGTTGTATGCAGGCGGCCTGTCGCCGGATTCAGCAAGGCGGGCAAAGTGTCCACGTAAGTGGATTTGAGCTTGGACAGTTGCCGGAACTCAAGCACCATCCTGGGGGCATCATGCGATGCCGCCAACGCCTCCAGTACATCCACCGCCGTCGAGACCACCTTACCCTTGCCATATTTTATCGGCTTAGGAAGGTTCATCCGGTTGAAGAGCACATCTCCCAACTGCTTGGGGGAATTGATGTTGAACTCCGATCCGCAGCACTCGTAAATGGTCTTTGACTTCTCATCAATCTCGCGTTCCATTCGCGACGACATCGCGGCCAGAACTTTTCGATCGATCTTCACGCCCGCGCTTTCCATGCGCGCCAGAACCGGTACCAGGGGAAGATCTATTTCGTGATAGAGCTTGAGCAGTCCGGACGTCTCCACTTCGCGGCGCAAACTTTCCGCGAGGCGGCCAGAAACATCGGCAGCTTCGGGCAAAGTTCCACTAAGTTTTAGATTGAAGCGACGCAGGGCAACATCCGGAAGGCGATGGGAAGAGTACGTGGGGTCGAGCAGATACGAATAAAGCATGGTGTCATGCTCGACGCCTGATAAAACGATGCCCTGCGGTTCCAAAGCATGAGTGGCCGCTTTGTAATCGTGGATTGCCTTGACAACGGTTCCGTTCGCAAGCGCCGATTTCAGCTTCTCAACCGCATCCGGGACGTCACTGGAGACTGTGAGTGCAGCCCCAGCGGCGGTGGAAACAGAGAAATTCCTTGCCTGCTCAGTAGAAGCAACCTCCGCCGTCAGCGGCAACATTCTCTCGTCGGAGTCTTCGTCGTCGACTTCACTTTCGACCGACGCGGGCGACTGAGCCTCCAGAGCGACCGCCAGCGTTCCCCCCGTTGGAATCGAGCGAAGCAGCTCCTCGACGTCGGCTGCCGATTTCGCCTCGACATAGTGAGCCTCGCTGACTTCGACCACGGGCAGCAACTCTTTCAGCAGCGATGTGAACTCAAGCTCGGTGAAAATCGAGCGCAGCGACTCAACGTCGGGCTCTCCCATTTTCATGGCTGAGACGTCAAATTCAAACGGCACGTTGCAATCAATCGTGACCAACTGCTTGCTCATCAGAACAACGTCGCGATTGTTCAGCAGCGATTCGCGATAGGTTTTCTTCTCGACCTCGGACGCGCGCTCCAGCGCCGCTTCCACAGATCCGAAACGCTTGATGATTTCCACCGAGCCCTTATCTCCGATGCCGGGAGCGCCGGGAATATTGTCAATGCTGTCCCCGCGCAGAGCCATCACATCCACCACTTTTTCGGGAGGCACACCCAGAATCTCCTCCACCTTTGCGGCGTCGCAAATCAAATTGTCTTTTGGAGGATTTAGCACCAGCACGTGTTCGTTCACCAACTGCAACATGTCTTTATCGCTGGACACGATGTAGACCGTGTACCGATCCTCTACGGCTTTTCGCGACAGAGTTCCAATCACATCGTCCGCTTCATATCCGCCGAGCTCGAGAATCGGTATGCGATATGCTTCGAGCGCTCGCCTTATATAAGGCACCTGCTGCACGAGATCGCCCGGCATCTCCGACCGTGTCGCCTTGTATCCGGCGTACTCGATTTCCTGAAACGTCTGCGTCTTCAAGTCGAAGCGCCGCACTTTTGTAATGGCCCCCGCCTGCGCGTCACGAAAGGTCGGAGCGGCCACATCGAAAACCGCCGCTAGATATTCAGGCGCAAAATCTTCGCGCAACTTTCGCAGCATATTCACGAATACGAAAGTCGCAGCGGTGGGAACGCCTGTCTTGGTGGACATTCCGCGCTGACGCGCCATGGCGTGATAGGCGCGAAAGATGAAAGACATCGTATCAATGAGAAAAATGCGGCCTTTGCCATCGGCAGCGGGTCGAGAAGGGGTGGGCGTAGACAGTTCCGAGTCTAGGACGGGCAACGCAGCCGCTTGTTTCTTTCGGGGAGGCAACTCGACAATTCTAGCAGCAGACTTCAAGCCGGGTCAGGAGTCACTCCGCCTCAGTCACCGGCTTTCCGTGCTGAGTGTTGTAATGCAGTTTGATCACGCCACATTTTCCCTGTTCCGGGGAATATACAACGCAGGTGTCAAAGGGGCGCGAATACACGTGCAGACTCACCGCCCGCTGATTGAGGTTCGCAGGATTTAATACTCGATGTACGGGATCGCCGGGATCAACCGCACAGGGATTCTCAGGATTCATCTCCACAGTGTCAGTAGGAGCCAATTCGCAGACACCCTCTTCCACTTCCTGTGAAATCAAATGAAAATTTTCGACGTGCAATCGCCCCACCGGAACCGCCATCCAGCAATTCTGGTCTCGATGATTGTGAACAGAACTGGCCTGTCCCGATTCCCAGCAGATTGCCACCAGTTCATAGAGCGAAGTCTTATCTATTAGATTTCGCGTGTAGTGCTGCCCATTCCAGCTTAAATATGGCGTCAGACTGTCGGGATTGACCGTGGTGCGCCGCAAAAAATCCAGGATTTCAGGTGTGTCGCGGAATGAAGGCTCCGAGAAGGTCCGCAACTGTGAGACGAAGTCCACGACAGCGACTTGATTTGCGGAGGTTTTATTATGCATGTTGACATCCGTTCATCAGCGGTGGCGGCTTCCGCCGCTTTCAAACATCCCCAACCCAATCGGCACGCCTGAAGGTGTGCCCCACCCAAAGGCTCGAAGATGTGTCTGCCAAATTCTATTGCTCCATCTGGGTAACTGGACGGAATGGAAGAAATATAGCAGCCCACACGATTGAAAGAACGCGGAAATAGTCCGCGCTCAAGTAGTGCGGCGGTCATGTGGCAAGCGGTCGTGGTGGCGCGGCGGTCAGATGGAGCGGCGGTCAGGGCGGCAAGCGGTCAGGGTGAGGAGCGGTCAGGGCGGCGAGCGGTTAGGGTGGCAAGCGGTCAGGGTGGGGAGCGGTCACGTGACGCAGCGGTCAGGTGGCGCAGCGCTTCAGCGCTGCGATAAACCTTGCTTTTTTTGACGGCTTTAGCCGCTGGGGATATTCACTCAATAAACATGCAATCACCATAGGAATAAAACCTGTATTTCTCCTCGACGGCATGCTTATACGCGCTCAATACCGCTTTAATTCCTCCAAAGGCGCATGTGAGCATCAGCAAGGTTGACTTGGGCAAATGAAAATTGGTCAATACCGCCCCCACAACCTTGAAATCATACGGTGGATAGATAAAAATATCCGCATCTCCCCTATCAGCCCGGACGAACCCATCCGGCGCATTTCGCGCGGAAGATTCCAATGTCCGGACAGTTGTCGTTCCAACGGCAACAACCCGCCTCTTCTCCGCCATCGCCCGGTTAATTTTCGCCGCCGTCTCGGGCGAAATCTCGAATGACTCGCGATGAATCCGATGCTCTTCTACCTTCGCCTCTCGCACGGGACTAAATGTCCCCAGCCCAACGTGCAGAGTTATTTCGGCCATCTCGATACCTCGATCACGCAGGCCAGCAAGAACAAGCGGTGTGAAATGCAATCCCGCCGTGGGCGCAGCCACCGACCCGCGCTCCCGCGCATAAACCGTCTGGTATCTCTCCTTGTCGTCCGGCAGGTCGCGGCGATGCATGTAAGGAGGCAGTGGAACATGTCCAAGCTGTTCGAGCAGTCCCATGAAATCAGGGACTGGATCAAAGCGGATCCGTCGCTGGCCGAACCCGCCGTGCGACACAACTTCTGCCGTGAGGGAAGCTTGTAGCGCCTCGTCCTCCGATGTCTCACATCCCGACGCAGTGAAGAACAGACGCTCGCCGACTTTGACTTTTCTGCCCGGACGCACCAGGCACTCCCATTCGTTCGGAGCGAAAGACACCTGCTTCGTTAATAGCACCTCGATGCGTCCGCCATGCGCAGCGTCCGAGTCGCGATGCTCCCTAGTCCCATACAATCTGGCTGGAATCACGCGGGTATTGTTGAAAACCACCAGGTCGTCCGATCGCAAGAGGGAGGGAAAGTCACGAAATTGCCTGTTCTGTGATCCGGAAGTCAAATGTCCCGAACCTTCGAGCTCGCCTTCGCTGTTGCTCCGGAACACGTGGAGCAAACGTGACGAATCCCGCTCAGGGAGGGGCTCCTGAGCTATCAATTCTTCCGGGAGAGCGTAGTTAAAATCAGAGACCAGCACGAATCGTCATTATAGAGTCCAGGCATAGAAGCGGCTTCAGCCAAGGGCTGCGCGCTATCCAAGCGCACTCACGTGGCTCTTTGAAGCACTATTGCCCAAGTTATTGTTGTTTCGTCGCGTTGCCTGCGGTAACATACGCCGATTAGCGAAGATCAATTTCAGTAATAAACTTCATGTCCAGCGAACGCCAGCACCGTCGGGATGTCGTGTTTTTCGGCAAAATGCTGCATGATCGCGGCTATGTTGCCGCAATGGACGGCAACCTTTCCATCCGCCTGGATGAAGACCGGATTCTTTCTACTCCGACTTCAATGTGCAAAGGGATGATGCGTGCCTCCGACATGGTGGTTGTGGACCTTGATGGCCGGCATGTTGCGGGAAAGCGGTCCGTTTCCAGCGAGATCGGAATGCATCTTCTCATTTACAAGCGACGGCCTGACATCCGTGGGATTGTTCATGCTCATCCCCGCACCGCAACCGGGTTCGCGGCCGCCGGACTGGCGCTCAACCAACCTCTGGTTTGCGAAGTGGTGATCGGTCTTGGTTCCATTCCTCTGGCAAAGTACGGCACACCAGGAACCCCGGAACTGGCAGACGCGCTCGAGCCTCTGATCCCAGACTACGATGCGATTCTTATGGCCAACCACGGAGTCGTGGCCTACGGCTGCGATTTGCATCAGGCCTACATGAAGATGGAGACGGTCGAACACTTCGCCCAGATCGCGCTGGTCACACACGTCCTGGGTCGCCAGGAACCGTTGGGAGATCGCGAACTGGTAAAACTGATGGCTGCCCGTCATCTGTATCAGGGATCGAAGTCTGCAGCTTCACTTCCACTGGCGGTTCCTTGCGGAACGCTTAGTGGAAACCACCATGACCGTTTGCGGACTGCGGAGAAGGAAAGCCCCTCTCGCATGCGCCAGTCCCGGCGCGTTACCTCGCCTCAGACTTCCTAGGCAGCTTCCTCTCGTCCTACTCCCCTCCAATTCTGAATCTCATGCCGATTCGGAAGTTGACGCCCAACGCTGGATAACCGACTACCTCCTGATATTGCTTGTTGAGTGCATTCTCGATATTGGCATAGGCGCTTACGCGCGAATTCACTGCATACCAGCCTCCCATGTCCACGCGCACATATCCCGGGGTGTGGTCGAAGTTAAATCCGAGAAAATCGGAATCGGGCCGCCGTCCCACAAAACTTCCGCCCACATTCGCTCCCCATTTACTTCCCAGATAAGTCAGCAATGCGGAAGCGGAATGTTTGGGGCGCCGCAACAGTGGCTGCCCGGCGGCTAATATCGGATCGCAGAAATTGGCCGGGGTGCAAAGCGGCGCGGCAAGAATCTGAGTAGACGTGTAAGTGTAGGACGTATTCAGTAGCAGCTTCGAGCGGATTTTGCCTTGTAACTCAAGCTCTGCGCCGTGGGCGAACGTCTCGTCTACGTTGATGAAGCGTCCCACAAACGTGTTGGGATCGAATGAGTAGTCAATCTTGTCGTGGAAAAGGTTATTGAAGTAGGTCGCGCTCAACACGTAGTTGTTCCCCGCAAAACCCTGGACCAGAGCGGCTTCGAAGGCACGAGTACGCTCAGGTTTCAACTGGGGATTCGGCAGTGTAAAAGCGGAGTTGGCGAAAGTCTCTTCCAGTCTCGGCTCTTTGAATCCGGTCGCGTAGGAAAATCGCAGTCGCGTTCCTGAGAAAAATTCGCCACCTCTCAGAGTTTGCAAAGTCAAAGCTACCCGAGGCACTCCGGTATTTCCAAAGGCGCCGTTGTGGACGAATCGCCCGCCGGCGACAACGGAGAGACGACGTAGCGTAAGCTGCTGCACTCCGTAGACGTCGTGGTTAAGCCGCTCTCCGTGAGTCTGCACCGACGGAGGCAGTATGTCGCCAACAAATCCGTTTTCATCTTCGAAGCGGTAGCCGACGGTCGTGTGGGCCCACGCGCGCTCGGAGTAGTCGCCCTGATATTCGAATCCGGCGCGATTGATATGGTCGGACTCGTGGCGCGGGATGTCGAAAATTCGCAGGCTGTCACCCAGCAGATTCACATCGTTATAACGGTAGTTGTAATCGAATCCGGACAGGCGATGCTGCCATCCCGAGGGCCCGTGGATGGTTAACTCCGCACTTCCAAGCAGGGTATTGAGCTGGGACCATTCCGCGGGATCAGGCGGCTGCAAAGCGTTGCCGTTGAAATTCCATTCCCCTGGCAATCCTGTGTGACTGTTGGAATGGCGTACCCGAAAGCGTAAAAATGCGCGCCGACTCAGCTCCACGCCAACATTTCCCCCCTGTAGCGAATCGGAGTAGAGGTCATTCACACCCTGACCCTCGGTATTGAACTGATCTCCGAATAAGTTGTAGTCGAAACGCCCGCGCGCTCCCGCCAGAGATAGATAGCCGTGCGCAGTCCCGAGATTGCCGCCATCAGCTCCTAAACGAAGCTCGGGGACCGCTGTGTGACCAGTCTGCGTCCACACCTGGACTACGCTGGTCATGGCGTCGGAACCATAGAGCGTGCTCTGAGCCCCTCGCAGAAATTCAAGATGGTCCGCTTCCCGCAGGCGAAGAGTCCCAAAGTCAAATGTCCCGCCAGGCTCGTTTACCGTCACGCCATCCACGATGACTTTGTTGTAATTGGAATCGCCGCCACGCACGAAGACGGATGAAAGCCCGCCCCTCTGCCCTGCGGTATTCACGACGGCTCCGGGGAGAAAACGCAAAGCGTCATTCGCGTTGACCGGCTGCATGGTTTCGAGCTGACCGCCAGTTAAGGATTCGACCGTGGCGCCTGAGTCATCACTGACCACCGGAGTTCGTGTGGCCGTAACTACGATGGTTTCCGCCGCCGTAGCCAATCGGAGTTGCACAGTGAGCAACTCGCCGGAAACGCTGATGCTCGTGTTTTGGACTGCGAACCCCGGCGCTAGGACGCGAATTCGCCGAGCGCCGGACCCGGCCTCCGGGAAAATGACGGTTCCTTCGCCCGAAGTAATTCGGATGGCCGGAGAGGAAACGCCATCTTCAGGAAGCAATTCGACTTGCGCCCCGGCAACGGCAGCCGCTTGAGGATCGATTACCCTGATTTTTAAATCATTGACTCGGGAATCTTCGGCCAAGGCGGCCGCCGAAAATAAGAGAAAACCAGCAACAACGAGAAAGGTTCGCACGCACTCCTCCTTTATCACGCGAAAGGGTTGGTGAACTTGGCGGTTCGCGCCGGTCTCCTGACTTCGCGAGTGAGGACGTCCAAATATTCGGAGAGAGATCCCGTGACCTGGACGTTCGGATACCGCAAGCGGCCTTCCCGGAGATCTTCCTCCAGTGGCCGATCGCTAATTTCCTCGCTTACAGTTGCGCGGCAGTGCGGGACTTCCACCCGCTTCCCAATTCCTTATCGAGTCGATAAGGGGCGCGCGAACCAAGAATGTAAAAGAGCTATAAAAATTCGACCGGAATTCCGGTCGATACCGTATCAGTCGGTGCAGGGACTTTAATCGCGGGGAGGAAGAAAGTCAATTTTCGTCG
>JBDUDA010000103.1:0-10068 GCA_040003205.1 Acidobacteriaceae bacterium
AATCGCAGATCTTTTCTACGAAGCGGCGGATATGGCAAAGAAGGACAATGGGCCGATAGGGCCTTTCACTTTTGGATTTCATACGCACGGGACATCGCTTTGACGGATTTGGAAACCGAAGAACAGACGGGCGTTCCTACAATCCTCTTTGAACAATCGCTTCTGATTTGGCGATTTTAACAAGCAGGTCCCTCGACTTCGCTTGGGATGACAGAGAGCAGAGACTCCTTCCCGTCCACGCCCAATGCCTTACAATCCCTTCTCAAAGGTTAGCCACAAACAACTCACCCATGATCACCGACGCCCTCCACCGCATCGCCACGCACCGCGAGTCGCTCGCGCGCGAGGAGGCTCGTCTGGTTATGACCGAGGTGCTCTCCGGCAAGTGTACGGACGCACAAATCGCGGCGCTGCTTGTCGCCCTTTATATGAAAGGTGAGACGGTTGAGGAGATTGTGGGCTTCGCCGAAGCTATTCGCGCGGCGGCGGTCCCGTTGCGCGTGCGTGAGTCCACGCTTGACGTCAGCGGCACCGAGCGCGATGCGCTGGTGGATACCTGCGGCACCGGAGGCGATGCCAGCGGCACTTTCAATATTTCTACCGCTACGGCCTTCGTGGTGGCAGGGGCGGGGGTGCGCGTTGCCAAACATGGTAATCGCAGCATGACTTCCAAGTGCGGCTCGGCGGACGTGATGGAAGCGCTGGGCGTCAACATCAGTCTGCCTTCTGAGAGTGTCTCCGCTTGCCTCGATGAAGTTGGCATTGCGTTTCTATTTGCGCCCGCCATGCACTCCGCTATGAAGTATGTGCAACCCGCGCGCCGCGAGCTTAAGTTGCGGACGATTTTTAATCTGCTTGGTCCACTGACCAATCCCGCGCACGCTTCGGCGCAAGTCGTCGGAGTTTATTCCATCGAACTGGTGGAAAAATTGGCGGAGGCGTTGAGCATGCTGGGGCTGCGGCGCGCAATCGTTGTTCATGGGATGGATGGCCTCGACGAGATCACCATCACCGGAGCAACCCGCCTAGCGGAACTGCGTGAGGGCCGGGTGCGAAGCTATGAAGTCACTCCTGAAGAATTTGGCATGAAGCGTGCCTTGATCGGAAAACTGTCCGGCGGAGACGCAAGCGTGAATGCGGCGCTTATCCGCGAAGTTCTCTGCGGGAAGAAATCTGCCAGGCGGGACGTCGTATTGCTGAATGCCGCCGCTGCGCTGGTCGCGGGCGGCAAGGCAAATCATCTTGCGGACGCTCTGCCGCTTGCTGTGCAGTCCATTGACTCGGGCGCAGCCGCGGCCAAGTTGGACGCTCTGGTTCGCTTCACAAACGCGAACCCAAAACCCGCTTAGGAAAACACAATTGCTGCCTGAGGCTGGAACTCTCCCGACATCGAAGAGCCTCCCATTGCAACTTTTTTATGATTAAGAAGTCCTCACAGCGGCGGACTTGAGACGCTCGATCTGCGCGAGATGTCCCACGCTGTGTACATCCAGCTTCGCGGCTATATTTGCCACCGAAATGTTTCCATTTAACTCAGGATGGAATGCGGATTTTTCCAGATCGACGGACTTCAGGTTGCGCAGCAAACGCGAGTTCGCATGCCGGTTCAACCCATAGAGCGCGATCATTTCAGGCATGGGCGTTTTCAGATAGCCAAGATTATTTGCCCAATCGTCCTGATCGATGGGAGCAATCACTGGTTTCTTGTCGGCGAGCAATTGCCGCAGACGATAGGCGAAGACGATCTCCGAATCCGCCAGATGCCCCACCACTTCCAGGATGCACCACTTATCGGGCGCGGGCTTCCAGCGCAGGACTTTATCGGACAGACCAGCGACCGCGAGGGCTATGTGTTTCGGACTCTGTTCTGCGAAATCGAGATGCGCTTTCAGTTCCAGCTCGGTCATTGCCGCCTCCCCCGAACCACATTTTCACTGAGACACAGTTTGAATCTTAAAACTATTGTTGCCGATGTCGCTTTCGGGCACGCTGCCATCGTTTACCACGACTTCCCGCGCCTGCGATTGTGCCTCGACACGAATTGACGTTTTAGATCGCGCTCGCACTTCAATCCGTTTGATCACTTCTGCTCCATCGAGATGAAGGATGACAGGAACTTCCGCACCCGCGTCGCCCAGATTTTCGATGGTGACGGTAACCATGGACCCGTTCCCCACAAGCTTTCGTGGATACGCGGAAACGATGCGAAAATCAGGAAGCCCGCGATCGCGATATACCCAGTCATCGAAGAACCATTCGAGATCGCGCTTGCTCTGGGTCTCAAGCAGATGCTGCATGTAGGCAGGTTCTGTGTCACGCTCCGGGCGGTAGGCCGCGAGAGCCTTTTTTATATTTTCATCGCCAAGCATGTCGCGCAGCATCCACCAAACATACATCGATTTACTGCGATATAACTCTTCGTTGCCGGTGTTGATTAGCGAACGATCGGATGCTGAGTTCGGCGTGTGTTCGGACGCGATGGCTTTTTCCGATTCGCCTAGTGAAGATCGATGAGATGCCATGAAATCAAGCGCGGCTTTACGACCGTCCTGACCTCCATGAGCTGAACTCTCGCGCGTCAGAGCCTGGGCGAAATGAGCAAGGCCTTCGAAAATCCAGAGACGCGGCGACGGGAAAGCCACGTGCGTGAGCTGATGGACAGCGGCCAACTCATACGACATCGAATTCGTGGTCGCAAGTGCTGTAAATAGTGCTCCCCCGCTTTCAAACGGCGAGGCCTGCGGATCCTCAATGTCCACTATCTGCGCAGTTCCTTTGGGAGAGCCAAACCATTCGCTAAGCAATGGCGTGGACACTTCGCCGGCCAGGGCGTAATTTTCCGCAGCAGCTTTGTGGCCGGAAAGATAACGGATCGTCATCCCGGAGCGACTGAGCATCTCGTAATTTCCAATCGCAAGTGTCGGCACCGCCAATCCCATAGGTTGAAAAACAAAAACACCGCAGTCGATGGACGGTTCGTGAACCTTTGCGTCTCCGCTGCCCGCACTTGCTTCTGCAAGCGGCAGGGCATTCATGAACCGCTCAAGCTGGGTGGATTGTTCTCCCACAGTGCAAAGATTCACACGGAAATCGGACCCCTGCTCTCGACCCTTCCAGCGCGCGATGGTATCGAAGGCTTGATTGCCCTCCGAGAGATTCGCCGCCTCCGTTGCTACGGGATACCACGCAACATCTCCGATTCCGCGAACCACAGCCCAAGTTTTTCCGATCTGATCCCAGTCGCTATGCTTCGCAGTTTCCTCGGGCACTCCTATGCGCGTGAGGCGGCTGGTATCGAGTGGAACCGTGCCTTCATAGCCGATCTCAAGCTCGAGCGATTGCGCGTGCGCGATTTCTTTTGGCAGAGTGACGATCGCCTCCGAAAGGGCGCCGGTATGGTCAATATCAGAAGTGAAAGGTTGCGAAACAAATTGCACGGGCTTTCCCGCGAGTTGAATGGATCTCCAGTCCAGGCTTGAAGAAATTTGTAGCGAGATATTTTTTTGGGATGCGGCAGCGTCGTTGCGCAGAGTGATTTTTCCACGGACTGCGAGCCGTTGCTGCTCGGGCTCGACCCGCACTTCCAAATCATATTTTGTGAACGTAAATGCTTCGCGATCGAGCGCAGCGCAGGTGAGCGTGCTTACGCAGAAGAAGCAGAATATCCGAAAGCACTTCATTTCGAGGCCGGATTCAACATCTTCATTTCGCGCCCGCTGTCACAATTTTTTGCCGCCGCTGGCGCACGATTTCGTAGAGCATCACGCCCGCCGCCACCGAGACGTTCAGCGAAGAGACTTTCCCCAGCATCGGAATCGAAACCAGAAAATCGCATTTCCGCGCCACCAGATCGTGCAGGCCCTTGCCTTCCCCGCCCAGCACGATGGCGCAATCCATGTTGTAGTCGAGCGAATCGTAGGTCTTGTCACCGCGCTCGTCCAGGCCAACCATCCAAATATTTTGTGCCTTCAGCTCTTCCACCGTACGCGCGATATTGGTGACTTTCGCCACCGGCAGATGCTCACTCGCCCCGGCGGAAGCTTTGGTCACGGTGGCGGTAATCCCCGCGGCTCTTCTCTCTGGCACAACCACTCCGTCGGCCCCGGCGGCGTCGGCGCTGCGAAGGATAGCGCCCAGATTGTGTGGATCTTCGACGCCATCCAAAACGACAATGAGAGAATACTGTCCGCGCTTAGCGGCGACGACATCCTCGAGGTCGTTGTAAGCCTTGGCCGAGGTGACCGCGACTACACCTTGATGCGCGTTATTTCCGGACATCTGTTCAAGGTCCGCACGAGACACGAATCGCACGGCAACGCCCTGTTTGCGGCATTCGTCCACCACGCGTTTCAGTCGAATATCGTTACGCTCTTTAGCCACGCCCACCCAGGAGAAGGTGCGTCCGCGGGCCTTCAGCGCCTCGGCGACGGCATTGATGCCATAAATGTAATTCATGTGGCTTTAAGTTTACTGCCTGAAGCTTTTTGAGGCGAGGTCCGGCTGTTCGGTCGGGTATTGCGCCAGTGCTAGACTTTAAGCGTGCAAGAGAAAGTGAACGACGTATTCATCTTGTCGGCGGTTCGCACTCCAATTGGCAAATTTGGAGGTTCGTTGCTCTCGATGTCTGCGGCTGACATCGGTGTGGTGGCGGCGAAGGCTGCCATGGAACGAGCGAAAGTTGCGCCCTCGCAAATCGAGGAAGCGATTTTTGGCAACGCGCGGCAGGCCGGGGGCGGACCCAATCCCGCCCGACAGATTTCGATTCGGAGCGGCATTCCTGAGGAAGTAACCGCGTACACCGTCAACCAGGCTTGCGCTTCAGGTATGAAGTCTATCGCGCTTGCATATGGAGAGATCGCAGCTGGCAACCTGGATTGCGTACTCGCAGGCGGCACTGAATCAATGTCGCGCCTTCCTTACTATCTCGAAGGTGCGCGCTGGGGTTACCGCTTGGGAAACCAAGAGCTGGTGGATGGCATGTATCGTGACGGATTCTACTGTCCCATGGCAAAGATGTTGATGGGCGAAACCGCCGAAGTTCTGGCGGAGCAATACAACATCACGCGCGAGGAGCAGGATGAGTTTGCGCTTGGCTCCCAAACTCGCGCTGCTCGCGCCATCAACGATGAGCGCTTTCGCGACGAGATAGTTCCGGTAACAGTGGAAGGCAAAAAGGGATCCAGGATTTTCGCCACGGACGAGCATCCGTTCGCCGACGCCTCGAAAGAAAAACTAGCGAAGCTAGCGCCAGTCTTCTCAAAGGGCGGGACCATCACCGCCGGAAACTCTTCCGGTATAACCGACGGCGCGGCAGCATTGGTGCTGGCAAGCGAGAAATTCGTAAAGGAAAACGTACTCAAGCCACTGGCAAGAATTCGCGCCCTCACGTCGGCGGGCGTGGATCCGCGAACGATGGGAATTGGTCCTGTGCCTGCATTGCGGAAGATGCAAGAAAAATACGGTCTCCCTCTATCGGGCTTTGATCTGATCGAACTCAACGAGGCGTTTGCCGCGCAAGTGCTGGCTTGCGATCGCGAATTACACTTTGACCGCGAAAAACTGAACGTAAATGGCGGCGCGATCGCCCTGGGACATCCCATCGGATGCACGGGAACACGCATTACTGTCTCCCTGATTCACGAAATGATGAAACGCCAGGCAAAGCTGGGAGTCGCGACCCTGTGTGTGAGCGGCGGCATGGGCATGGCGCTGGCGCTGGAAAACCTCAGCTAGGGCCACTATACTTTCTTTGCTCTTCCAGTTCGTACTACATTAGAGCCCATGCCCCTATCAGCCATAATTGTTGACGACGAGCAGCTGGCGCGCGATGAGCTCGTATTCCTATTGAAGCAAGTGGACGACGTCGTAGTGGTTGCTCAGGGAAAGAATGGTGTTGAAGCCGTCAACCTCATCCGCGAACATAATCCTGACCTGGTTTTTTTGGATGTGCAGATGCCTGGACTTGACGGGTTCGGCGTAATCAAAAAACTGCTCGATAAAAAACTGCCATTGCCGAAGATCATATTCTCCACCGCATTCGACCAGTACGCGGTGAAGGCATTTGAGGTCAACGCTGCCGATTATCTGCTCAAGCCCTTCGATAAGAAACGGGTTGCGCAATCGGTGCAGAAGGCACGCGAAAAACTGGAGGCGCCGAATTCTTCCGCCGACAAGCTGGAATCGCTGGTGCGCATGCTGGAAGCGCAGAAACCTCAGACCTCAAAGCTATTGTTGAAAGCCGCCGGACGTCTTTTCCTGGTGAACCAGAAAGACATTTGTTATGCGTCCATCGAAGATGGCGTAATCACGGTAGTGAGCGGCGGTCCGACCGGAATGGAAGGTCAGTCCAATTGCCGTACGCTGGAAGAATTGCTGGGGAGTCTGGATCCTAACTTTTTCTGGCGCGCGCACAGGTCTTACCTGGTGAATATCAACCGCATCAAGGAAGTTGTGCCTTGGTTTAAAAGTTCCTACCAATTGCGCATGGACGACAAGAAGCAGACCGAAATCCCGGTGAGCCGCGCGCAGACCAAACGCCTGCGCGAGCTATTCGGATTGTAAGCAAAATTCCTACGCGGCTTTCGCCATTCTGCTCGCTTCAATCCCGTCAAGCGCATGCCATAAAGCTCTGCTGGCGTTTTCTGCGGCGGTGAGTGCCTTCTCGCAGGCCTCGGGATTCGCCTTTACACACTCGCCTAATTGTTGCCGCCAAACCTGTGAGTGGAAAATGTCGGCTGTGGCGTGGAGAGTAAAGTATCCGCACGTTCTGTCGTCGGCCCCGTACATTTCCTGCAATCCGCGAGCCTTTTCTTTCGCGACACGCGGTACTTGCGACTCGTAGGCGTAGAAGGCCGCCAATGCTTCTTCGGGAGTTCCTTGGCTGGCGACAGCGTGAAAAAATTCCATCAGTTCGGTGATCTCAGGAATAGGCTTATGTCCGTGAATAGCACGGGTACTTCCCATTCCCTCGACAAAATCCAGCCAGAGTTCTGAGTGTGGCCTGCTGCCGGCCGCATCGGAATTGCGCGAGCCCTTTTCGTCAGCCATATTGGCCAGAACCGCTCGTCGCAACAGTCCATCTTCTAAACGAATTCCGAATTGCGCCAAATAGGCAGGGAATGCTTCGACGTGGTGATAATAGTTGCGGGCATATTCGCGCAGATCGTCATGCGTCAGTTCGCCCGCCGCCCATGCCTGATAGAAAGGGTGGCAAAGTAAATCGTATTTTGCGATGCGCGTGTCCAGTTCCGAAAAAAATTCCGTCGTCATAAGGAAGCCTTTCATTCGATTCTTTGGGTGAGGCACCAATATACGAGGCGGAGGCCCTTGTGGCAACTTGCTCGGTGTTCGGTGAGAAAGGTCGAGTCCCGTTGCGCGATAGGGATCCTTCGACGGCGGAAGTGCGTTCGCACTTCCTTGCTCAGGACGACACTATTAAAATTTGAATAAAGTAATGTCATGCTGAGCGAGAGAGCCGCTCACGCAGTGAGCGGTGAGGGAGTCGAAGCATCCCTATAGCGTCTCCGTACCCCAATGTTCCGATGCGGGAAGCGGATGTGTTCTCTGAGCGAAAGAACTTTAAAGCCGCCGTCCAGAATGAGACGCTGCTATCTGTGAACTCAAGACTCGAAGGCAGAAGCAGCTACATTTTTTTCGTTACCGTTTTCATGTGTTCATCCCTTTTTGCTCAGAATGCCGCCCGCATCCCGGCAGAGGTGCTCCACAAAATTGGATACATCAATTCTTCCCCACCGCCGGACTTCCAGTCTGCTTTGCTGTGGGGAATTGCCATCGCCGATAGTCGAGAAGACGGTTTCGAAAAGGCGGAGGTCAGCGTCGCCTGGACCCAGCTATCGTGCATAGTCGATGGCAAACTGGTCATCTTGAACGACGATCAGGGCAACGTCCGCGGAGGCCTTTATCGTCGTATTCCTTGGTTCGGAACTGATGCGCACGAACCGATGCCAATTTCTCATTCTTCCAAAGCAAGTGTTAAAGGGTTTACAATTCTTCCCGTGGGCCAGCGTCCCGACCGCGTATGGCACTTCTGGAGTCCCTCTCACCGCGCTAAATTGCCGCGGGGCAGGCGGGACGGTTGCACCGCCAAGGCTCTGGTGAAGATTTCGCAAGGCGCTCTGCTGCAAATCGGGATGGATTACTGGCGCGATACCCAGTTATCTTACGGGTCCGGCGGGAACAATCATGAGGCCGGCGTCAGCGGCTGGTATTTCCCTTCGGACCAGTGGCAAGAAGTCGTATTTTCTGACATTCCTCCTGCGGGCATAGAGATTTCTCCGGCAATCCAGCTTCAGCGCCATCTTCCTTTAGAATGAATCAAGTCCTGATGCCATTCACAGAACAGTTCGATGTCGTCGTGGTCGGAGCTGGGCACGCCGGGTGCGAGGCCGCCATGGCTGCATCTCGCATGGGGCTCAAGACCGCCTTGTTTACCTTGAATGTAGATCTGATCGCGCAGATGTCTTGCAACCCCGCTATTGGCGGAATTGCAAAGGGTCACCTGGTGCGTGAGGTGGACGCACTTGGTGGCATCATGGGGGAGATTACGGACGCCGTCGGCATCCAGTTTCGTCTGCTGAATACTTCGCGCGGACCGGCCGTCTGGTCTCCGCGCGCTCAGTGCGACAAGCAGGCTTACCGGCTCAAGATGCGAGAAGTGCTGGATTCGCAGCCGAATTTGAAAATCAAGCAGGCTGAAGTCGCGGATTTAATAATCGAAGATCTGCTTATCGAAGAAGGCTCAGAGATTCACCCCCGCCGCGTCATTCGTGGCCTTCGGCTGCGCGATGGACGTTCAATCGGCGCCGCTGCCACAATTATCACTACCGGGACCTTTCTCAACGGACTGATCCACTGCGGTGAGCAGCAGTATCCCGCAGGACGGTCGGGTGAACCGGCCGCAGTTCTCTTAGGCGAGTCTCTCAAGCAGCTCGGACTTCGTGGCTGCCGCCTCAAAACCGGAACTCCGCCACGTCTCGACGGCCGCACCATTGATTGGTCGCGATTCCAGCTACAACCCGGCGACGAGGACCCCACGCCTTTCAGTTTTCGGACAAAACGCGTCGCCCATCACGATTCGCAAGTGCCATGCTACATCGCGTGGACGACGCCGGAGACGCAGCAGATCATCCGCGACAATGTATACCGCTCGCCGATGTATAGCGGACAGATTCAATCAATCGGACCGCGCTATTGTCCTTCGATTGAGGACAAGATCGTGAAGTTTCCTGATAAGACGACGCACCAGCTTTTTCTTGAGCCGGAAGGTTTGAACACGCACGAAATTTACGTCAACGGAATGAGCACTTCCCTTCCAGTCGAGGTGCAGCAGGCGATCCTCAAATCCATTCCTGGGCTCGAAAACGCCGAGATGCTTCGTCCCGGATACGCTATCGAATACGACTCCATTGATCCGACTGAACTTGAGCGGACGCTCGAAACCAAACAGATTGCCGGACTTTTTCTTGCCGGCCAGATCAACGGCACCAGCGGATACGAAGAAGCTGCATGTCAGGGGCTTATGGCGGGCGCAAATGCTGCCTTGAAAGTTAAGGGAGCGCCGCCATTGATTCTTGACCGCAGCGAGGCCTATACCGCCATTCTGATAGATGACCTGATTTCAAAAGGCACGAACGAGCCCTATCGAATGTTCACCTCGCGGGCAGAATTCCGCCTGCATCTGCGAATTGACAATGCCGACCGACGGCTTACGCCGCATGGGCGAAGAGTTGGACTTATTTCCGACGACGCATGGGCGGACTATCTGGCAAAGCAAACACGTCTGGAAGAACTCAAGCGGCTACTGGATTCCAAAAAGCTTACTGGACCTATGGCCGAGAGTTTTTCTGGCGAGGGAGCGCCGATCCCGCATGGGACAGACATTTCTTCGGCGATAGGACAATCGTTGGCGCAACTTCTAAAGCGGCCCGAAGTAAGGATTGAGCATTTGGTTCCGATTTTAAGAGAGTTGACGCCGCACTTCTTTGATCGCGAACCTGAAGTGACTCCTGCCACACCAAGTGTATTGCCGTCCCAACTCCGCAATGAATT
>JBDUDA010000104.1:0-10063 GCA_040003205.1 Acidobacteriaceae bacterium
GAGAAGCGAGTGCCCTCTGGGATTGCCTCGGTTGTGCTGGCATGTATACCCGTGTTCATGACACTTCTCGAAATCTTTTTCTTGGGAACTCAGCGTCTGACAGTCCGGCTCGCGTTGGCGCTGCTGGTGGGAATTCTGGGCGTTGCCGTATTGATGAATCATTCGTTGGGCCTGGGCGAAGTCCCCATTGATCGCGCGGGAACGCTCGCCCTAATCTTTGCAGCGATCAGTTGGTCGGTTGCCGCAATTGTTGCTCGTCGTATTCCTTTGCCTCCGTCCAAACCCATGAGTGCCGGCGCACAAATGCTGACTGGAGGAGCACAGCTGTTTATTCTGGCGGCGATTACCGGCGAGTTCAAAGGCTTTCAAGCGTCGGAAGTTTCTTCCCGTGCCTGGTTCGCGCTCGTCTACTTAATTGTTGCGGGATCAATTGTCGGGTTCACGGCATATGTGTGGCTCCTACACTACGAGTCTCCGACGAAAGTTGGCACCTATGCCTACGTAAATCCCGTGGTCGCCGTCGCGCTCGGATATTTCATTGGCGGGGAAGTCGTAGGCGCCCGCACTGTGCTGGGAACAGTATTGGTTCTGGTTAGCGTCATCGCGATTACCACCACGCCCAAGAAAGACACCGAATCCACGGCACAATTATCTCCCGCCGCCGCCGAACCCGAGTGAACGCTAGAAACTAGACATGCGTTTCAGGTTTGCTTACCTCATCCAACCTGAAGTAAAGTTCTAGCTGGTGCTTCGACGAACCGCAACTTCGGTGGCTGTCGTTTCAGTTTTGCTGGCGGGAATTCTGACGCAGACTGGATTCTGTGCGCTCGTATGTGACAGTCCTTTGGTGAAAGCGCGGAGTGATGCGCACTGCACTACGGCATCACCCTCTATGCCACAGATGGTTCATGAGCATTCGTCCATGAATCATTTCGGGCGCGTCCCTTCTGTGAACTTCAGCGCCGCTCGATTATCGCGGACGTGCCCTTCAACTTGCACAAACAGTGAGCGCTTTGGTACCGCCAAGGATGTCGCTGTCGCTGGCGCAGCAGACAGCAGTGTCGCCGTCGTTGGCAACACCGCCGCATTCCTCCATTGGTCGCAAGCCCGTGAGTCTCGCTGTCAAGATAGTCCTCCCCTCTCCTCGTCTGCTTCGTCGGTCTCAGTTCTTATCCTGCGCGTATAAACACCGCGCCATTCCCAATTTAAAGAAATAGCGATTCTCCAGCTTGGATTAATGCAGAGCGCCCGACTCTATCCATTGTTAGTGAGGCAAGCATGAAAAACAGACGTGATTTTCTCAGAAACACTTTTGGTTTCGGCGCAGGTTTGGCCGCTGCACCGCGACTATTTGCAACAGGCCAGCAGAGGCGGGTGACCATGGATATGAGTCCGCACACGACGGGTCGCCGCATCGTCGATGAAATTGCTTCCGTGCAGACCCCTGACATCCCACAACTGCCCTGGCGCATGGACGGAAAGGTAAAAGAATTTCATCTCATCGCAGAGCCGGTGAAACAAGAAATCGTTCCCGGGCGCGTCGTTGATCTTTGGGGTTACAACGGCAGCGCACCCGGTCCGACGATTCAGATCAACCAGGGTGATCGCGTGCGCATCATCGTGGATAACCACCTCCCCGAGGCGACCTCCATGCACTGGCATGGCTTTGAAATTCCCAATGAAATGGACGGGGCTCCCGGCTCCAGTCAGGATCCGATTCCTCCCGGCGGCAGATTTGTTTACGACTTCACGCTTCATCAGGAGGGCACGTATTTTTATCACTCACATATGGCCATGCAGGAAATGATGGGAATGATCGGAGCATTTATCATGCATCCCCGTGAGCCCCACCATCCGCGCGTGGATAAAGATTTCGCGGTCATCATGCAGGAGTACGCGATCCTGCCGAACAACTCCGTTCCGAATTCCATGAACATGGAATTCAACTGGCTCACCTTGAATGGAAAGTCCGGGCCGGCGACTACTCCGCTGATCGTCCGGTACGGGGAGCGCGTTCGAATTCGTTTGATCAATCTAGGCATGGACCACCACCCTATCCATCTGCATGGGCATACTTTTGTGGTGACCGGCAGCGAAGGAGGCCGCCAGCCTCAATCCACCTGGGGACCGGGCAACACGGTGCTGGTCGGCGTAGCCCAGTCACGCGACATCGAGTTCGTGGCCAGTAATCCTGGCGACTGGATGCTGCATTGTCATCTTCCGCACCACATGATGAACCAGATGTCATCCATGGTGGGCCCAATGTCGAGGAAAAGCGGGATGCCCGCGGGCCTCGATATGGAGCGAGGGATGGGGATGCTTCGCCAGGGAAGCGCCACGTCCTCAGAAAATGGCCCCAGCCTGGGTCGCGGACTGGGAGTTGGCTCGACGGCGGAGCAGACGGTTTCCAATTCCCCGTCGTTCTCCCCTGCGCATCATGAAGACTCAGAAAAAAACACGCGCGGAATGCAAATGTCCGCCCCTCAGGTCAGCGCTAATGCCAATTCCGTGCCAGGATTTCCGCAAGACGCGTTTATGGAAGGTCCAGCGATGGCCATGGATGAGATGGTGGGCAAACCAGAAAACTTCGGACTTCGGCCCGGCTGGAGCGGTTTTATGGCGGGGATGATGACGTTCATCCGTGTGCTGCCGCCCGACAAGTACGATCACATTGTCGAGCTGCGGAAAAAGCGGTCGGACAATACAGAAATGCAGATGGATGAGTCGGACACCGATCAAAAAACAATGGAGCACAAACATGAATAGGTCCACGACGGAAGCGAGATTGTCTCGGCGCTTACTTCACTTTTTGCTTCTCCTGATTGCATTGCCCGGGCTTTCGCAAAATCCTGCCGCAGGATCAAAGACGGCCACACTCGAGGAATTCGAGCAGATGGCTTTGCAGAATAATCCGGCGTTGGCGCAATCGGCGGCCAATATCCAAGCGGCAGAAGGTAAACGGCTTCAGTCGCATTTCTATCCGAACCCGATCGTTGGTTACCAGGGAGAACAAATTAGAGGCGGCTCGTTTCACGGAGGAGAGCAGGGCTTTTTCGTCCAGCAGGATATTGTGCTGGGAGGAAAAATCGGGCTGGACCAAAACATATTAGAGCAGGAAGTTAACCAGGCAAAGACTGAAGCTGACCAGCAAAAATTACGAATCGTTACCCGTGTACGAACGTCCTTCATTCAGCAATTAGCCGCCCAGCAGATGCTTGAGCTGCGGAAAAACCTAAGCAAGCTCGCCGAGGATGCGGTCGAAAACTCCCGTCAACTCGCAAACGTCGGCCAGGCGGATGTCCCTGACGTTTTGGAAGCGGAAGTCGAAGCACAGCAGGCACAACTCGCAGTCATCATGGCGGAACAAAATCAGCAGCGGCGCTGGAGAACAATGGCTGCGGTTGTTGGCAATCCCCGGCTTCCTCTAATGCAGTTGGAAGGAAAGCTTGAAGACACACAGCCCGTCAATGCGGACGAACTTGTAGAAAGAATTATTAGCGAGAGTCCGGAGGTAACCCTCGCCGACCTAAAAACTAAAAGAGCAGAAGCTTCCCTAGCCCGCGCGAACAGAGAGAGCGTTCCCGACCTGCAACTGCGTGGTGGTTTACAGCGAAATGGCGAATTGCTGTCGGAGCCAGGTGGCAGGAGTGTTGGCTTACAGGGCTTCGCGGAAATAGGCATGCGAATCCCTATTTTCAACCGCAACCAGGGAAACATCGCTGCTGCCGCTGCCGAGGCGGAGGCTGCGCGGCGGGAAGTGGAGCGCGTTAAGCTTGCCTTGAGAGAACGAGCGGCCGGGGTTGTGCAGACGTACACGTTCTCGCAGATTGCCGCTGACCGCTACAAGAACCAGATGATACCCACCGCGCGTAAAGCCTACGACATGTATAACAAAAAATATCAGCAGATGGCTGCGGCTTATCCGCAGGTACTCATTGCTCGACGAACGCTGGTTCAACTGGAGGTTTCATACCTTTCAGCGCTGGAGGATCTCGCCACCAGTTCGCTTTCGCTGCAATCCTATTTGCTGATGGATAACCGCGAGACGTCATCACAACCCTGACGAACGCGTACGATTATTCTGAATAGCCGTCTCCGTCTTCGTCCTCGGAATCTTCGTCATCAGACGGAATTTTGTCGTCCTCGTCATCATCGTCGTCGGACTCTTCGTCTTCGCGTTTTCGACTGAAATAGTTCTGAGAGCTGTAGGCAAGCGGCATCTGCTCGCCCGCGGTTTGCCCTTCAACGAACTGGGAAAAGTATCCAACCATATTGCAAATCATACCCCTATGAGGTCGCTGAAAGCCCGCTTTCGAGGACTCGCTCTTTTACAATTTTCGTTTCGCCGGAGCGGATTTTCGAGTGATGGCAGAGCCCTCATTGGCTGCTGCCTGCACAACCTTCAGAAAAGCTAGCGCCTCCGGCCGCAGGGGCCGGTGGCGGGGATGAATCGCATCGAGGCTTCTGCGCAGCGAACCTTCATCCGGGATTTCCACGGTACACAACTTCCCCGCACGTATTTCTCGCACGACCGCAAGCTGCGGCAGAAATGCCATGCCCAGCTCGCGCTCGACCATTCTCTTGGCGGTTTCGATCGTATCGACTTCAAGCGCTACGTTGGGCAGCAAGCCAGCGCGGCGAAATAGGCTGTGGGTGAGCGTCCAATCGCTCGACCCGCGCTCATAGAAAATCAGCGGCCAATTCGCCACTTCCTCCAGGCGTGCCCTCCGCACACCTTTGGGCGAATGCTTCGGATGCGCCACCAACAGAAGTGGATCATCCCGCAGACTGAATGTTTCAATCTCAGGATGGTTCAACGAACGTGCCAGTCCAATCTCTGCCTGACCGCTCAAAACCATATCCAACACTTCTTTGGAGTGCCCAGAACGCAAATTAATCGACAAGCTGGGGTAGGTCTTGTGAAAACGCTTCAAGACGTCGGGAAGGAAATAAACGCAAATGGAAAGTCCGGCAGCAATCTGCAAGGGCCCAGCGGCGGTGGTTTGAAGTTCCTGCACCGACTGGCGCGCGACCGAAGCCGTGCGCAGGACTTCCTCGGCGTGTGATTTAAAAATTTTCCCTGCCTCTGAAATCGTCAATCCCGATCGGGAACGAGTGAACAGCTTCACGCGCAAGGACTGCTCCAAGGCTTTGATTCTCGCGCTTACCGCGGGCTGGCTTACTCGAAGGGCCTCTGCGGCGCGATGGAATCCCCCAAAGGTAGCCACAGCAAGAAATGTTTCGATCTGGCTAAGCTCCATGACGGCCTTCTCTCTAAACCAAGAGATCGGTTGCTGCTCTCAGCTAATTCAATCAGAATTCGGGCCCGCGATCAAGAATTTCTATCAGTCTAACATGAACATGTTATCGTAAGTTCTTGTGCTGATAACAAACAATTATCGCAGCGATAGAAACATTCAGTTTGACCGGCGCCGGGCTGTCGCTCACAATCTGATTCCTGGCCGGAGTAAATTCCGGCCAGCCGATCCAGCCCACGGGGGAGTTTTACAGTATGCCGGTTTCGTCTTTAAGTCTTGCGCCCCGCGTCGGTTTCAGCCTCAATCAGCCACCCCTAGAGTTTGATCCTGGCCGAGACTTGCCGGAAGGCTTTTACGAGTTTTTTCTGTCTCTACACCAGCGCTTCACTCCCTGGCAGCAACGCCTTCTAGAAGACAGAAAGCGCGTGCTGGCAGACTCGCATGAGGATCTGAAGCCCACGAATCGATTTCCAGGGGTGCAGATTCGTAACGGGTGGCAGATCGAGCTTCCGCACTGGTGCCAGGACCAGCGCAATCAGATGACAGGCCCGGCCGACGAAGCCGAACTGGTAGTCAAAATGCTGAATTCCGGGGCCCCTGGCGTCATGCTTGACCTTGAAGACTCCATGGTCAACGAATGGGAACACCAGCGGTTGGGACGCGCAAACATCATGGGCGCGCTGCGTGGAACTCTGACTTACTTGGACAAAAAACGCGACAAGGTCGTCGGAATCAAACCCAGCCCAGCGGTGATTTGGATCAGGCCTCGCGGACTCCACATTCATCAAGGTGGGGTTATCAGTGGAGATTTCACCTCTGCCTCGCTCCTCGATGTGGCCAGCATCGCTTTTGAGATTGATCCCGCCGAGTTAAAGACGCCACTTTCTTTCTACATTCCAAAGTCGGAGTCAGCTGAAGAAGCGCTCTGGTGGCGCGATCTGTTCGAGACGATTGCCGAACTCCGCGGATGGCCGCGCGCCTACATCAAGTGCATGGCGCTGGTCGAATCTCATCCCATGGCATTTCAGATGGAAGAATTTCTTTACAACTTGCGCGACCACATCCTCGGACTGAATCTGGGACGATGGGACTACATGGCGAGTTTGATTCACTTTAACTTGAACGATCCGGAATGGGTGCTGCCTGACCGCAACACGATTCCTCACAATGTCCCGTTCTTCCAGAACTTGCGCGAGTTGCTGCCCGAGATTTGCCACAAACGCGGCGCGCTCGCCATCGGAGGCATGACTGCCCTTTATCCCAGCCGGACCGATTCCGAGCTGAATGCGCGGGCTCTTACATCACTAGAGAAAGACAAAAAGAACGAAGCGAATTGTGGAATGGACGGAGCCTGGACAGGACATCCTGACCAGAACCAGATTGCGCTAGATCAATTTCCTGTTCCAAATCAACTTCGCGCTCGCCAACCGCATGCGGAGCGTTACCCAGATCTGCGCCCTTCGCCTAAAAATGTTGGCGAGCGCACGCTGGAGGGAACTCGTGCAGCGATTAAAACTGTCATCCGCTATCGCAACGGCGTTTTGAACGGAAAAGGCGCGAGTCTGTTGGATGGATACATGGAAGACCTCGCAACAGACCGTATCTACCGCCTAATGATTGCGCAGCGCATGCAACACAGTGCGTTTGTCCCAATACTAGATGCGTCAGGAAAACCCGTGCCGCACACTCAGGCCCTGATAAGTCAACTGTTCGATGAAGAGCTGGCGACGCTATTGGGAAATTCCAGCCGGTCTGATATCGGTACAGACGAAACCTTTCGTGAAGCCAGAAAGATTAGCGAAGCGATGATTCTCAGCGAAGAAATTGATCCAAGTTGATTCGAAATTCGTGGGCAGAAATTTGTTTTTAAGCTTATCGGAGGAGTGGCAATGAAAAACAATGGTAACGGAACCAATGGAAACGGACACCACACAGCCGGTCTCAATGGCAACGGCTCCTCCGCAAAAATAAAGGGCGAACAGGGGTCGCGCTGGGAGGGAATCATGCGCCCTTACAGCGGTGAAGACGTCGAACGCCTGCGCGGTAGCATGCGAATTGAATACACCCTTGCCCGCCATGGCGCGGAGCGGCTCTGGGATCTGCTCCACAGTGAGAACTATGTCGCTGCATTAGGCGCCATGACCGGAAACCAGGCCATCCAGCAGATCAGAGCGGGGCTCTCCGCTATTTACGTCAGCGGATGGCAAGTGGCGGCAGACGCCAACGGCGCGGGGCAAATGTATCCCGACCAAAGTCTCTATCCAGCGGACAGCGTGCCGAACCTTGTGCGCAAAATCAATCAGGCGCTTGTGAGAGCAGATCAAATTCATCATGCGGAATCCGACGAAGAGATTCACTGGTTCGCGCCCCTGATCGCCGATGCGGAAGCCGGCTTCGGCGGCAACCTCAATGCCTTTGAGTTGATGAAGGCCATGATTGAGGCGGGGGCAGCCTGCGTTCATTTCGAAGACCAGCTCTCTTCTGCAAAGAAATGCGGACATCTGGGAGGAAAGGTGCTCGTCCCCACAGTGGAAGCAATCCAGAAATTGGTGGCGGCCCGGCTTGCTGCCGACGTGCTCGGCGTGCCGACGCTGATCATGGCCCGTACGGACGCAGATAGCGCGCAACTGCTCACCACAGATGTGGATCCGCGAGACCGCGAATTCATTACTGGTGAAAGGACTGCCGAAGGCTTCTTCCGCATTCGCGGAGGAGTGCAGGCCTCCATTGCTCGTGCGTTGGCTTACGCACCCTACGCTGACATAATTTGGTGCGAGACTTCAGAACCGAACCTCGAAGATGCGCGAGAATTTGCCGAGGCAGTGCATGCGCAGTATCCCGGTAAGCTGCTGGCCTACAACTGTTCTCCCTCTTTCAACTGGAAAAAGAAGCTGGACGACGAAACCATCGCAAAATTTCAGGTTGAATTAGGACGGATGGGATACAAGTTCCAATTCGTCACTCTCGCCGGGTTTCACGCGCTGAACCTCAGCATGTTCGAGCTGGCGCGAAAATACAAAGTCTCCGGCATGGCGGCGTATTCCGAACTTCAGCAAAAAGAATTCGCCAGCGAGCAGCAACATGGATACGAAGCGGTAAAGCACCAGCGTTTCGTTGGGACAGGCTACTTCGACGCTGTGACGCAGGTTATCGCCGGAGGAGCTTCGTCCACCACAGCACTGGCGGGATCCACCGAGGCAGAGCAGTTCGCTGGCGAGCCTGCTGTGCACGCTTAAGCGTCGCGAACTTACATCCCTCCACCTCTCCACCATTCCGCCCTTCCACCATTCCTAACCCCCAACCGTGTCATCCTGAGCAAAGCAATCCGACTCGCATGCGAGTCGGATTGCTGCCGTCGAAGGATCCCTATCAGCTTAAGCGGCGGTGGTGTAGAGATGTTTCGACTCCCTCCTCCTTCGCTTCGCGAACAACTCTCTCGCTCAACATGACAGGAACAAAAGCATGGCAAGAATAAAAGCAAGACGAGGAATAAGAGCATGACAGGAACAAAAACATGCGAGGAATAAAAGCATGACAAAAACAAATCAGGAAGAGAACAGAGCAAGAGTGAGCGAAAACAGAATGCAGAGCTCGATGTGGTTTGTGGTGGCGCAGCGCTTCAGCGCTGCGATTCAAAGCTCAGGGCTCGACGGCTTTAGCCGCTGAGGTACGCAACTTAACTGCGGTCCAGATTCCGAAATGCTTTTTGCACTAACGTATAGCGCGCCGCGCCCATCAGTCCGGCATCGTCATTCAGCACAATCTTGACAGGCATTTCTTTCAGCAGTGGCAGCATGCGTCCCTTATCGAAGAATGCATTCATAAAAAGAGGGTCCTTCATCTTTGACAGGTTTTTAGCGGCAATACTTCCTCCAATGAAAATCCCTCCGGTAGACATGAAATTCAAAGCGCAGTTGCCAGTTTCGGCCCCATAAATTGTCACAAAGATTGACATCGCTTGTTCGCAAATCGAAGCTTTGGTTTCTGCCGCCAGTTTAGAAATCAAGGCCGGAGGATCCGGCGCTTCGCTCATTTGCTTTTTGAGCCACTCCGGCTCTTCTGCCTTTTTGCTATCACGAAGAAAGTCGTAAATATTTTTGATTCCCGGCCCCGAGAGAATTCGTTCGCAGCTCACGCGCTTGTATTTCTTTTGCAGGTAGCTCAGCAGCTCCATTTCCATCGCACTTTTGGGAGCGAAATCGGAGTGCCCACCCTCGCATGCAAAAGGATGGTGACGGAATCCGTCCCAGTAGAGCCCCGCGACTCCCAGCCCCGTGCGCGCGGAAATCACTGCCCGGTTTCCCTCAGCGTCCTCCGAGCCCTCGCTCAACGTGACAAAATCCTTAGATTCGAGCGCGTCAATTCCATAGGCATAGGCCTCAAGATCGTTGAGTAGGCCTACCCAAGAGAGTTTCAGTTGTTGCGCGAGTTCCTTTGAGTTGATGGTCCAGGGCAAATTTGAGATTTTGCTCTGTCCGTTGCGTACCGGTCCCGCGACCCCGAAGCATGCGCTGTGTACCGGAATCCCTTCGCTAGTAATGAACGTCGCAATGACGTCAGCCAGACTATTGTGTTCCTGGCTGGGATAAAGTTTTTCGACTACACAGCTCAACTTGTTGCCTGCAACCTCGAATGCTGCCAGCCGTATGCGAGTGCCGCCGATCTCTCCCGCGAGAATCATGGCTCGATTTTCCTCCATTGCCGCTGGTCATTTCCCAGCAGTTCGTCCGCCTCTTTTGGCCCCCAGGAACCGGCCGCATAATTTGGAAACCTGCGCGGCGGCAGGGCTTTCCAGACATCCAGCA
>JBDUDA010000105.1:0-9984 GCA_040003205.1 Acidobacteriaceae bacterium
GGCATCGGTGAGCGTTGGACAGAGGACCTGTACGAAAGAATCAAGACGGCAAACAACCTAAGTGTAGCGCTCCATGGGATGCTCTACACCATTGAAGTTAAGAGCACTCTGTGTCGCGAAGGCGATTTTCGGATTCAGCCATCCTCGTCATCGAATGCCCCACGAAATGTCTACGTATTTTTGCCCAGCAAGGAGCCATTCTCGGTCGATGGTCATTTTAGGGAGGAGTTCCTGACCGGCCAAAGCTACCTGCTCTTCCTTGTTCCTCTAGACAAAAAAACTCTTGATAGCTGGACTACCACCTATGCGCTTGATCCTAAGCGCCCCTATTTCCGGGGCGAGCAGCTGGCAAGAGGAGTAGTGCCTATAAAGCGGAGCGAGCTCGGCGTTCTTGAAAAGGTTACGCGTCTATGCGAAGCCGTGCGTCCTGTCGGCGCTGCCCGGAAATTGGCTGCTCTCAAGAAACTCGAAGAGTCAGGGGATCCAGTACTGGCGAAGGAAGCGCGCGCGGCGGCGGAAAATCTGCTAGCGGAAAAGGGAAAGTAATCAGGGATCGAGGCTGGTTGGTCAATCCTAGGGTTCTGGGAATTAGATCGCGACTTCATACTCGCTCTGCACCAGACCGCTGGGATAAGAACGGGTGGCTATGTGATTGAGCCGAAGGTCGCGAGGCAAGCTTCCGAATAGTGGGATTCCCTCTCCTATGAGCACGGGAACGCGAGTAACGATTAGGCGTTGGATGAGTCCGGCGCGCAGGAATTCTTGAATCGTGATCCCTCCGTCAACGTAGATGTGGCGGACACCACTAGCGGCGAGTTGCGCAACAATTTCAGCCGGAGGGCCCGACATTTGTTCGACTCGACCTCCCTTGGTCCCAGATAAGTCGGGCGGACGACTGCTCAGCACTACGACGCGTTTCATACCGTAGGGCCACTCTTTCATAGCTGCGGTCATCGCCAGAACGGTGTCGAAGGTCTTGCGACCGATTACAATTGCATCAACGGTTGCGATGAACTCGTTGTAGCCGTGAGGCTCGCCACCGCCGGGTGGGAGAAAGTCGAGTTCGCCGTTCGCTCGCGCCATGAACCCGTCAACGCTAACGCCGACAAAGACGGAGGCTTTCATCTTGTACTCCTGTTCGGGCCAAATTAAAGAAAACTCACTCTCATGTCCTTTCCAAGTGGTAATTAACGGGTCACGAGGATGAGTGGTTTCGACTTGGTAAGGACCTCGCCGATTTCCACTGCGGGAACTCCGGCGGCGCGCAAGTCGTGGATGAGTTTTTCAGACGAATCAGCGGCTACGGAGATTAACAACCCTCCAGCAGTCTGCGGATCGAAGAGTATGGTCTTGATTTCTTCGCTGATTCCGTCGTCATATTCAACTACGCACTCGGCGAATTCGCGATTGGCTTTCAGTCCAGCCGGAATGTGGCCGGCGCGAATTGAATCTAGTGCGCCTTCCAACAGCGGGATTTTGGTCGCGTAGATCTTGAGCGAGATGTTCGAGGCCATCGCCATTTCTCGCGCGTGCGCGATCATCCCAAAGCCTGTAACGTCGGTCATGGCGTGAACTTTGCGATCGGCTTTATTGGACCGTCCAATTATCTCGGCGGCCTTTTTGTTTAGCGTGGTCATCGAAGTAACGGCTGCGTCAATCCACGATTGTTGCGCTTTTCCTTTTTTTATTGCCGTCGAGATCACTCCGGTTCCGAGCGACTTGGTGAACAGCAGGCGATCTCCCACCTGTGCGCCGCCATTCGTAAGAACGTTGCGAGGATCAATCAAGCCGGTGACGGAGTATCCAAACTTCACTTCTTCATCGCGGACGCTGTGCCCGCCAATGACTGAACATCCCGCCTCAATCATTTTTGAGAGGCCGCCTGAAAGAATCTGTTCGAGAACCGCCAGGTCACCATTGGGCGGGAAGCAGACGTGGGCGAGCGACGTGATGGGACGTCCGCCCATGGCATAGACGTCGCTCAGGGCGTTGGTGGCGGCGATCTGTCCGAAGGTGTAAGGGTCGTCCACCATCGGGGTGAAAAAATCTACCGTCTGCACCAGCGCAGTCGATTTGTCTATTTGATAGACGCCGGCGTCGTCGGCGTGGTCGAAGCCGACCAGAACGTTAGGGTCGGCCTGACGCTGAAGTTTGCTCAGAACTTTATCGAGTATGGCGGGGCTAAGTTTGGACGCGCATCCGCCCGCCTTCACGGTTTCGGTTAATCGGATGGGCTTCGCGTCCGCCATAAATTCATTGTAATTGGCTGGCAGGGTCGGCGGGCATAGGGATGTTTCGACTCCCTCGTCCTTCCCTGCGGGAAGAACTCACTCGCTCAACATGACATGGGTATAGTTTTATTTCAGGGAAACATCAGTGACTTGCAGAGTAGGATAGGCTTGGTTCCACTCGCCGCTGATGTGTTCGAACGTCAGACGAAAAGGCTTGCTCTGTCCTGGTAGAAGTGGAGAGGCGTTGAGATCAGCGGTGTCCAAGTACGGGCCGCCGCTTTGTAAGACGTGCAGGGGGACATCTTCGACCTGCACATTCTGGCCGAGGGAATCTTGAAAGATTGCGTGGATTACGCTGTGAGTTACGGTCTGCTGGCCGGTGTTGGTGACGTTGCCGTCAATGTAGGTGACGGTCGCTCCGACGAAGTTTTCCGCCGCGCTCATCTTTAAATCGGAAAGTTTGATGTTGGCCGCGTAAGGATGCGGCTGACGTGAGGAATTGGAATTCTTCGGGAGAAAGAAAATTGCGAGGCCGACGACAACCAGAACCACCGCCACGCCAAGCATCACGGGCCGCAGGACTGAGTCCGATTGCGGTGGCGCTGAAGATGGTTCGATGAAGCCGCCCATGGCTAGATTGTACTAGCAGCACAACGATTCACTATTGCCCGCCGACGGTGAGGCCTTCGATTCGGATGGTCGGGCAAGCTACCGAACCACGGAACTCCAGATCGTTGCCAATCTCGGCAATGTTCAAGAACAGTTCTTTTAAATTTCCTGCCACCGTGATTTCTTCCACCGGATAAGCGAGTTCCCCGCCGGAAATCCACATGCCGGAAGCGCCCCGTGAATAGTCTCCCGTGACGAGGTTCGCGCCGTGACCGAGAAACTCTGTGACGTAGAGGCCATCTGGAATGCCGGCGATAATTTCTTTTGGCGTTTTCGCACCAGGCTGGAGAAAATAATTTCCGGGCGCGATGCCGGGAGTTCCCGCAAGTCCGCGCGAGGCATTGCCCGTCGTGGGCATGGACAATTTCTTGCCCGAGTAAGTGTTCAGCAAATACGACTTCAGAACACCGTTTTCGATGACCACGGTTCGGCGTGTAGGCACGCCTTCTCCGTCGAACGGACTGGTTCCAAAGCCGCCTGGGATAGTGCCATCGTCAATGATGGTGACGCCATCCGCGGCAATCTTTTGCCCCAGCTTGCCAGCGAGAAATGAAGCTCCGCGATAAACCGAGTCTCCATTCACGCCTTCGAAGATGTGTTCGAGGATGGAATTCGCGACCATGGGATCGAACACGACGGGCACGTGTGCAGTCTTAACTTTGCGCGCGCCCAACCTTCGCAGCGTTCGCTGGGCGGCAATTTTCCCAACATTTTCTGGAGAATCCAGGCGTCCCAGACTGCGGGCCACCGAGAACCAGTAGTCGCGCTGCATCCCTCCATCTTCAGAGTGCGCGATGGGGACGGCGGATATCGAACAATACGAGCGCTTGAATTCTCCGATGAAGCCGTTTGAGTTCGCGAGAATTTTGTGGCCGGTGGCAGCATCGAATGAGCCGCCCTCTGAATTTTTAATTCTCGGGTCGAAGTCAATCGCCGCCTTCTCGGTGCGGCGAGCGTAGTTGATGCGTTCCTCTCCCGGAAGCGAATAGACGTCTTCGGAGTACAAGTCCAGATCGCCGGGAATCGAGCCCTGCTGCGATTGCTCAGGAATGCCGGAGAACGGATCTTCGGAGGTTATCTTCGCCAACTCGAGCGCGGACTTCACCATGCGATCGAGTCCTGCCGCAGAGAAGTCGCTCGAATAGGTGCTGGCGGCGCGTTGTCCGTGAAAAACGCGGATGCCGATGGATTTTGAGCCGGATTCTTTCAGGGTTTCTACCTGGCCGAGGCGCACGAGCGTGGAGAATTCATCGCCTTCGCGGATGACGCATTCCGCGGCAGTGGCTCCGCCTTTCATGGCACGCTGGACGATGTCCTGCGCGAGGTTGCGGAGGTCGGTTTCTGTTTTCGGATTGCGGGTTTCAATTTCGGACGTTGGCATCGGTTCCTTGTGCGCAAGTGAACAGCAGGTTCCTCGACACGTTCTCGCCGCGTGAACGCGGCTGCGAGCGGCTCGGAATGACAGTACAAAACTAAACTAATAAACTTATTGCATGAATCCGCCGCCTTCGCGCTTGGCGGTGCCACCTACTGTGAGCCGATCTACCTTTACCGTGGGAATTCCTACGCCGACTGGAACGGCTTGTCCGTCTTTCCCGCAGGTGCCTACTCCTTCATCGAGTTTCAGGTCGTTTCCCACCATTGACACGCGCGTGAGAACATCTGGTCCGTTGCCGATGAGCGTTGCGCCTTTTATGGGCGCGGTGATCATGCCATCTTCAATCAGATAGGCTTCCGAGGCGGAGAAAACAAACTTGCCATTTGTGATGTCTACCTGGCCGCCGCCGAAGTTCACCGCGTAGACTCCGTGCTTCACCGAGCGAATGATATCTTCGGGTTCGTCTTGGCCCGCCAGCATGTAAGTATTCGTCATGCGCGGCATTGGGATGTGCTCGTAACTTTCCCGGCGTCCGTTGCCGGTATCTGCGACTCCCATCAATTTTGCAGAGAGTTTGTCGCTGAGATAGCCCTTGAGAATTCCCTTCTCGATCAGCATGGTGTTCTGTGTCGGATGTCCCTCGTCGTCCACATTCAGGGAACCGCGACGCCATGGCATGGTGCCGTTATCAACGATGGTGCACTTTTCGCTGGCCACGCGCTTGCCTATGAGTCCTGCGAATGCGGAGGTTTGCTTGCGATTGAAGTCGGCTTCAAGCCCATGACCGATGGCTTCGTGCAGCAAGACTCCCGGCCATCCCGGACCGAGGACAACTTCCATATCGCCGGCGGGAGCTTCGCGGGCATCCAGTTGCAGAATTGCCTGGCGCGCGGATTCTTTAGCGAAATATTCCGGCGTCTTTTCTCCGAAGAAGAAATCGAGGGCAACGCGGCCACCGCCTCCGGAACTTCCACGGGCATTGTTGGTGTCCGTCTTCGCGATGCAGGAAACATTCATTCGCGCCAGGGGCTGGGAATCTTCGGCGAATGTGCCGTCCGATCCCACCACTAAAATGTTGCGAAGTTCGTCCGAATAGCTCGCACGCACTTCTTTGATGCGAGGGTCGTAAGCTCTGGCGGCCTTATCGGCGCGCATTACGAGCTCAACTTTCGCGGTAATCTCTGCATCCACCGAAGGCAGTGTTACCGGATACAGACTGCGGGCAGGCTTCTCCTGAAAACCCACAGTAGGAGTCTTCGCCGGGCCGGTGGCAATCAAGGCGGCGGTGCGGGCGGCATGAAGAATGCGCCGCGGAGAGAGATCGTCGGTATAGGCGTATCCGGTGCGTTCGCCCGAGATGACGCGAACCCCGCACCCCGCCGAGGTTCCCTGGGAAGCCGACTTCACCATGGATTCGTCCACGCCCAGCGAGGTTGACGATAAATATTCGAAATAAAGGTCGGCGTAGTCGCCGCCGGCGGAGAGCGCTGCGTTCAGATACTGCTCGAGATCGCGCTCAGACAGCCCATAGTGTTCGAAGAAAAATCTATTTTTATCCACAGGAATTAGATGGCCTCAGGGTTGGTAAAGACTCGCACGCGTAATGCTGTTTACTCATTATCCCATACGCTCTGCGCAGAACAATTTGTCAGATTGGTTACCCATCACAGACAAAGAGGCTCAAGTCACTGTAAACGTGCTGACTATGACTCCAGAATCGCTCGCTCGGACGGTTGAAGACTTTCTTGTGGGATCGAGCGGAGCGGTAGTGATTGAAGATGGCGGGATCATTTTCGATCTTGCGCAGGCGAAATACTCTATTTCGGGGGAGCATAACAAGTGCCTGCTACAGCTATGGTCGTCGGAGAGGAACGTTGTTCGCCGAATTCTGGATGCCGAAACGAAAAACGAAACTCTTCGGCTCGCAGTGCAGCGGCTGGGACACAGCAAAGCCTCTAAGCTGGAAATTTGCCGGGAACGCGACCGCCGCACCGTCAATGCGCGGCGCACGGCGCGGCTGGCTTATCAGAGGCAGTTGCGGTTGATGATCGAGAGGCGCTTCCCAGAGTTCGGCCAGGTTCAAGTGGGACGTTCAGCCGATCTTGCGCGCCAGGCTTCCGCACCGGTTTACGCTTCCGGACTAGTCCGGCGCGGGCAATCAGCTTTCGCGGTATTGGGAGTGAATGACGAGGAGACGCAGGCATCCATTGACGCTGCTCTCACCTTCGGCATTCTTTGGATGGATTCCTGCCGCCAGCGCCACGCAGGCAAAATGGTTGTGGAAGGATTGAAACTTTTCATCCCCGCGGGATGCTCCGCAATAGTTCGCGATCGCATGGCAAACCTGCATCCGGAGGCGGCGAAGTGGCAGCTCTACGAATTCAATCAGCGCGAAGGCGAGGTGCGCGAGATGGATTGCTCGGATCGCGGAAATATTGACACTCGACTAGTCCGCTGGACTGATGACTGCGCCGCTCGCGAACGTTTTGCTGAGCCCATTCGGACGATCCAGGAGCTCATGCCGGAATCCGAAATCGCGATTTTGTCTCCCGCTGAAATCGCATTTCGCTGCCATGGCCTGGAGTTCGCTCGTGCCCGGCTCGCTCACAATGCAGTCACTTTTCGCAGTACGCCGGAAATTGTCTACGGAGTCGGCGCCAATGAAACTGTATTAAGTCAGATCAACTCCGCCACGTTTCGACACATTGTAAGAAGTATTGGCGAGGTGAGGCACGCAGAGGGGCCGAAGGACCATGCCTTGTGGAGGCTCCATCCCGAGCGCTGGCTGGAATCGCTGGTGTTTTTAAGGGTGGATGTGCTCGATGGCAGGCTGGACCCGGCAGTTGCGTATTCTCAGGTCCCCGCGTTTTCAGCGTCAGATCGCGCCATGGTAGACGTGCTGACCAGCACTCGCGACGGTCGTCTCGCGGTCGTGGAATTGAAGGCTGACGAGGACGTCCACTTGCCACTTCAGGGATTGGATTACTGGTCTCGGGTGGCGTGGCACCAGGCACGGGGAGAGTTTCAGCGCTATGGATACTTCCCCGGACGCGAATTGTCGGACGCACCGCCGCTGTTATTCCTGGTTGCGCCGGCGCTGCATATTCATCCCGCCACCGACACTCTGCTGCACTACATCTCTCCCAAGATCGAATGGAAACTGATCGGCATCGACGAGCGCTGGAGAGAAAATCTGCGAGTCATCTTCCGCAAGAATCCCGCGCGGGCAAGAGCGGCAGAAAACCAGCAAAATGTCGCGTGAACCGCGGAGGGAGGCTAAGACCTACTTCCCTTTCCACGCGCCCAGTAGTCTGCGCACATCCACTAATTGCGCAACGTGGTAGGCATTATGGTCCGCGAGCAGCAGTGCCTCGCGCAGGATAGTCTGGCCATCCCCCCACGGAATTTTCTTAAACAGGTCAGTGCTTGAGCCGGCGATTAAATCCTGCATACCTGAGCATCCTGCTTGAAGGTCGTGACGCTTTTATCCCAAGCAGCGGGACTCGGCGGAGCCTCGGTTTTTGGCCAATACTCGTCGGGCCATTTCGGAGATTTGTGTTCGGCGTTGCGGCTGAATTCCAGAATGTCCCACTGAGCGATGCGGAGATGCTCAAGCAGCATCCACGGAGAATGCGGAAAGCCGTCCGGCTCGGTGCCGCGCAACTTCGCCGGTAGATCAGTTATTACGTCTTCGAACTTTGCATGCGCCTCCCCGCCCTTTAGCAGGGTGACCAATTGCTTTCGCAGCGCTTTGTCGGTTTCAGTTGGCATGTTCAACTTCCTTTTCGCCATGATAGACGCGCGAAATTCCCCGCACCAGGCGTCGCATTGGGAGCGTCCCTTTATCGTCGCAGAAGAAAATTTCCCCCACCCGGCTGCTACGGAAATACCAGCGTTTTAAAATTGCCAAGTGTTCCATAGTTGCGAGCGCGCTCATGCTGGGGTGAGGAGGCATTGCCGCAAGAGCTTCGATTACGCGCCCCTCCATCGAGTGCGATTTCATGTGATCAGGCGCTTGGATGCTGAAAGTCCGTGGTCCAGAAATACATCCGGCGCTAATCGTGAAAAAAGTAACGGCGAGAGGGCTGGAATTAGTCTGCACGATCACTCCGGCGAGACGATCAATGCGATGAACGATTTCCGAAACTTGATTGACGACCGGCTTAATTTTTTCCAGACGAGCGTGCATAGAGGCAGCCGCCTCGAAATCCATAGTGGCTGACGCATGGTCGCGCTGGGAAGAAATCTCCCTTAGGAGCGAATGGCCATTGCTATCGAAATAAGCCTGCACGCGCTCTACTTCGAAGCGGTACTCGTCGTCGCTGCATCCTTTAAAACAGGGCGCGAGGCACATCTTCATCTCTGAGTAAATGCATCCGGGAAATTGCGGATCGGGATGGAGGTCGTCCACGCAGCGGCGCATTTTGAACAGGTCCAGAGAGTCGCTGGCAAACTTTTCGGCGGCGGAGCGGGACGGAAATGGACCGTAGTAAGCCGACTTGCCGGTCGCGCCGCCCAATCGCGTCGTCACTGACGCCCGCGGATAGGCGTTGTCGAGGTGTAATTTGACCAGCGGCGCAAATCGAAAACGCAACCGTGACAAGTAAGTCTTCGGAAAGCTGTCGCGCAGCAACCGATACAGGAGAAATCCAGATTCGAAATCTGAACCTGTGGGAGTGTATTGAATCTCCTTCACGCGATCACGCAGGTTGAGTCGTCGCGTCAGTTCAGTCAGCGGACCTAAAAGCCTTTGCAGACGCCGCCGCAAATTCGCGGTTTTGCTGATGTAGGGATCGGAAGCCGGGTCGTGTCCGCGTAGGCGAAATACTGCCGGCGAGTCTGGGATCGCAGATAAAATTTCCCGCTCACTCAGCGGATCGAACTCGACTCGTTCAGTCAGCACACGGCAATTCTAGTTTCATGACGAGGAAGAGAAACAGAAAACTTAGCGGAAGTTGGCGTTGCGTACCGTCTGGCGAAAGTCTTCGCCATCCATCTTAATAATGCGGCACATCTCGTGTAGGCGGGAGCGCATGCGCTCTCCTATGCGGTCTCCAAGGGTTTCATCGCGATTCGCGCAGCGCGGGCCGGAAACAAAACCGGCCGGCTTGTCGTCGAAATTGGTAGTAATGATCGTGGTGCGCTTGTCGTTGTAGCGCGTGTTCAAAATCAGACTTACAGTGTCCCACACCCAGTCCGTCGGCTTGACCGCGCCCAGTTCATCCAAAAGCAGAATTTCGGTCTCGAATACCGGTCGCAGAACATCGAGTTCTGTAGCTTTGACAGAATCATTGTAGGAATTTTGAATCTGCTTCAGCAATTCTCGATAGTCATAAAAGAGGCACGCAATTCCCTTGCTACGGATTAACTCCTTCACAATCCCAGCCGCGAGGTGGGTTTTCCCGACTCCGATGCTGCCGATGATCAAGAGCCCAGTGTTGTCGATTGGATAATCTTCTACAAACCGGCATGCTGATAGTCGAGCCGAAGCCAATCCGCGATGAGATCCGTCGAACTCAAAATTAGATAGCTCGCAGTGTTCGTACCGCTTGGGAATACGGGCCGCGTCGAGCAAAGACTGGGCGCGTGCCTGAAGGCGGCAATCGCAGCGAGTCACGCGGCGATCTGCACCTCGCGACAAATTGTCCTGTGCTGTGGGCTTCCAACCCGTGCCCGAGCATATGGGACAAACCTCAACCGGAGTTT
>JBDUDA010000106.1:0-9948 GCA_040003205.1 Acidobacteriaceae bacterium
GCATATTGAGCCGTTGAGTGGCTTCGAAAGTTGAACCTTCCACGAAGCACAAATGTTTATGTAACTATCTTTTGTAATCGAACCAGAACTCGACTGAGACTTTATTTCCCGAATAATCCGATGGCAGGGGACCAAAAGTATCAATGCGCTGCAACGCTCGTACCGCAGATTGGTCCAATGAAGGCACCCCGCTTGACTGTTCGACCTGCACGTTTGTAGGTCGTCCGTCGCGTACGACGTCGAAAGTTACGTACACGCGTTGCGCATTCGCTATGCGGGAGTCCACTTCATATTTCATCCAGTTCTGCGAAACCTTTTGCTGCACTACGCGCACGTACCAGGCGTAGCGGGTGCCGAAATCTCCGCCACCTCCTGTGAATCCGAATCCGCCCTTGGCTCCGCCCGCGCTAAAAGTTCCATAAGGACCGCTGACCGGGCCTCCCTCTCCGTAGGGCACGATGTTGTTAGCTTCTTCGAACGGTTTCGGAGGAACCTTCTGCTGCGTCACGCTCGGCTGTGGCTTCGGCTTTGGCTTGGTTTCTTTATCGGGAATCGGAATCGCATCCGGCTCTTTTTCAACTGGCTTCGGCTGCGATTGCGTGAGTCCCTTGGATTCATTCGCCAGTACATTTTTCGCTTCGACCGGTTTCGTGGGCAGCGGAACGGTTGTGACCAGCGAAACGCCCATGGCATCGCCGCCGCCTCCAGCGCCCCAACTGCCTGCGTGTCCGCCGGGGGAAATGATGGTGTAAAGCGCGATGGAGACGGCGATCGCAATATGCAGCGTCGCCGACCAGACCAGCGGGCGTCCCCAGTCTGCGTGCTCAAGATAAATCTCAGGGTTTGCTGGCATGCGACTCTAGCGGCTGCGTGACGATGCTGACGTTGGTGATGCCGGATTGTTTGACCGCATCCATGACGGTAGCAAAGGCTCCGAAAGGAACGCTCTCGTCGGCGCGGACGAAAATTGATTGATGCTGCGGGTCGCGAATCTTCTGTCGAAGCTTGGCGCCGATTTCATTAATGTTGACGGGATCATTTCCCAGAAAAACGCGTTGTTCCTTGTTAATGCTCACGACCATGCGCTCCTCGGTAATTTCTTTGACTGAGCGCGTTTTGGGAACGGCAACTTCGATCCCCGACTGCAACACTGGTGCAGTGACCATAAAAATAATCAACAGCACGAGCACAACGTCCACCAGCGGAGTGATGTTGATTTCGGAGAGTGAAGTTTGCGTGCGTCCGTTGGCAGCCGTGAATGCCATTACCGCCGCACCTCAGGGATTTCAGCGGTGCGATACGACGGCGTCGGCGCGGGCATAGGCTGCTGGCGCTCAACGGCATTCAGCATCTCAAGAGCAAAATCATCGCCGCGCGCTGCAAATTCGCGAATGGAGCCGCCGATTAAGTTGTAGGCAATTACAGCGGGGATGGCGGCGACCAGTCCGGCAGCGGTTGTGATCAAAGCTTCCGAAATTCCAGGAGCGACCGCTCGCAGAGTTGCGGCGCCGGCAGTACCCAGTCCGTGGAACGCGTCAATGATGCCCCAGACGGTTCCGAACAATCCGATGAAGGGGGTGACTGCGCCCGTAATGGCGAGCCAGGGCAAGTTACGTTCGAAGCGCGTCAACTCTTCTGAAGTAGCGATCTGCATGGCACGCTGCACTGCGATCGGCGTGCGGATCATGGTGCCGGGATGGCCGCCGCCCTGCCTGCGATACTCTTCGAAGCCGCCCTCAAAAACTCCTACCAGCGGACTAGGGCGAAACTGTTCAGCCACGGCTGCGACATCCTGTAGTCGCTGCGCCTTGCGGAACGCGCGGATGAAGCGTCCACTTTGCACGCGGGCCCGTCGGAGCAAGGTCCACTTGGAAAGAATGATTGACCACGAAATCAGGCTGAAAATCAGCAGGATGAGCAGGACAATTTTGGCGACCGGGCCGGTTTCGCTCACGAGGTCGGTGATTTGTCCGCCAATAATTAGAGAAAGCAAATTAGAGAAATGCATTTGGTTTTAGTGGGATGCTTGGTCTGGATTATAGAACACGGGTGTAGGCGGTGAAGCAGGGTGAATCCTATGTATCAACAGGATTTAATGGTTAGAGGCTCTTCGAATTCGGGATGTTTGAAAAACAAGTGGATGCTCTCGATCTCATCAATGTTGGGAGAACGGCCGCACTCACCCCTCGTCGAGTGAGGTAGATAGAGTGAGGAGATAAATCCGCAGCAGAGATTTTACAAGAAAAAAAGGAGGAAGCAATTTCGCTTCCCCCGGAAGAACTTTCGACTTCTAAGTCCTACGCCGCGCGCGTACCCCTGACGAAATGCAGAATGAGCGCGATAACGGCGAAGATTAGTAGCAGGTGAATTAAGCCTCCTGCCACGTGGAAGACACTGAAACCGAGGATCCAAGCTATCAGCAGTACGACAAACATAATGGTAAAGATACTCATACGGCCTCCTTGCGTTCGTTTGTGTTAGTCAATGCTGCGCACTACTTAGCTGGCTCGAGGCATGGGTTTGTCGCTCTTCTGCCAGTCTGCCCCAGCCTCACCCGTGGAAGATACATCTTCCGCGCCGGTTCGCTCGAGAATTTCTTTTGCTTTCTTGGTCCAGGCCGAGTCATCGCAATGGACGGAGAGTAGAATTCCGCCATCTTTGACACGTCCCTCGTAACGCTTTGCTTCGTACTCCGGAATGCCCATTCCGATCAAAGCTCCCGTGATACCGCCAACTGCGCCGCCGACGCCAACTCCGGCCAGGGTGGCAACAATCGGACCCGCAGCAATGAACGGTCCGAGCCCAGGAATCGCCAGCGCTCCGATGCCGGCAAGCCATCCCAGTGTGCCGCCAATGACTGCGCCCGATCCCGCGCCAGTGGCTGCGCCTTCCGGCGCCTTGGTATTCTTCTCGTGCGCGAAGTCCTTGGTGCCCGCGTTGTCGGGAAAGAGGACGGAGATATCCGTATTTCTGAAGTCCGCCTGGCGCAAAGCATCAACTGCCGTCTCAACACCATCGCGAGTCTTAAAAATTCCGAATGCTGCTGTGTTTTTACCTGCCATAAGATGAAACTCCTTTTGAAGTATTTTTAGAGAACTTTTACGATCCTAGTTATTTGGGCGCTATTTCAATCTGGTTTGTGATTTTGTCTGCCCCTGCGACCTCAGCAGCCTTTGCCTCAACTGCCTGCTTTTCTTCGTCTGACCGCACGGGTCCTTTGAGGGTGACTGCTCCATCCTGCACAATCACTTTCACATTGTGAGCATAGGTGGAGAGAGCTTTGTCTTTCACCAGAGATCGTCGAATTTCCGCGGCGATCTGGCGGTCCGATTTTGCTTCTTTTTGCTGGTCTGCCGTGGGTTGTGATTTGTCCCGGTCGCGCTGGTTGACCTTGGTATTGTCAGCCGGAGCCTGGGTGGAATTCGCGTCCTGTTGCGCTAGGCCGATACCGGCCGCGCTTAAGAATAGGAGTCCAGCAAGCGCCGCCTTAATAATGTTTACATTTTTCATTTCATCCCTACCTTTCAGAACGGGGCATTGGATGTCGTTACCGAATTAAGGGGATGGCCCCACGAAAATTATTTGCGGGGAAACTGTATGCGTCCAATGAGAGGCTTCGGGGTCTAGCTTCCCGAAATGAGAAAAGCGTCCTGCTGGAGGAAGGACGCTTTGAAGACTTACAAGGGGATTTACAGGTAAGTTAGAGCACAGCAGGAAATCCTTCAATCGGGTGCTTACTGTATGGAGCGCTAGGTGATGTTGAACGTCGAGGATGCTTCACTTTGTACGCTTCCCGTGTTCCTCATTGACAAGTTGTTGATTTCGCGGGAAACTCCGGTCAATTCACATCGCGTCGCCACAGCACTTAGTATGGCTATTCGTCCCATCTCGCGGCCAACTTCGTTGCCTGATCCCTCCATGTTCGTCCCGCAAAGCCCCGGCGATTCACGGCAAAAGCCCCGGGAAGATGTCGAACCTGGCACCGACCTGTCAAGATTGGCCAATACCTTATCCCTGTTCGGAGGGGGCGCGTCCTCCGGTGACTTGGCGCTGGACATCATTCTCAACGAAATCGTTCAAGAGGCCCGCCTTGCCACCCACGCCGCCGGGGCTGCCCTGGCTCTTCTGCGCGATGGGAGCATGGTGTGCCGGGCCACCACCGGCGTTGGAGGGCCCAACCTAGGCATGCAGTTGGAGGAAAATGCGGGTCTGTCGGGGATCGCCCTGAAGACCTGTAAGGTCCAGATGTGCGAGGATTCCGAAACGGATGAGCGTCTCGATCCTGGCATCTGCCGCGAACTTGGGATTCGATCTATCCTGGTGGTGCCGATTCTCGGATTCTCGAACGAATCCAACCCCCGACCTGAAAACTCAGTTCCTTTAGGTCTGATTGAGGTGTTCTCTCCTTATCCACAAGCCTTCGGGGATCAGGAAGTAGAAACTCTAAGTACTTTTCGTGCTCAAATCTTGCGCCTGCTTGCGCCCCCCGCAATTGCACAAACTTTTCCCTCACGGTATCACCAGGAACAGGAGCTCCATGCTCCGGAAGTTGAACCGTCGCCTGCAGCGGACGCTATCAGTAGCGAAGCGGTCAGTCCTCCACGTTCCCGGGAATATTGGACAGCGACGATAGCGGTTGGAATTATTGCCGCAGCGTTTCTCCTGGGGTGGACTTGGGGACGAGGCAATGACTCATCGAGTAAAGGCAGAACGGACTCGACGGTCGCAGCACCGGTCGAAGGTAAGAGTGACCCGGCTCCGCCGACAAAACGAGGGGAAGGTAATCCGAACAGCGGTGCATCGCCCACCGCCAATCCGGGCCCCAGGCGAGACCGGGAGCGATCGCCTGGCGGCCTGGTCGTCTATGACAAAGGCAAGGTCATATATCGCTCGAGAAGTTCGAAAAATCCCCCAGCTTATGCCAATATGATTCCGCGCGTAGTGAAGAGAGTGCAACCTGTGTATCCGGATAGCGCAAGGCAACAGAGCATAGAGGGTCCGGTCGAACTCGACGTTCTCGTCGACACAAAGGGACTGGTGGAGCAGGTAAAAATACTTAGCGGAAATCCGATTCTGGCTTCGTCGGCAACCGATGCAATCTCGCAGTGGCGATTTGAGCCCCTGCTGAAAGATGGCAAAGCTGTGAGCTTTGAAACTCAAATCAAGGTTGGGTTCAAACTGCCGGGAAAATAGCGAAGTTAAGGGATCGACTGTTCGACTTCAGTAATCCAATCGGGCCTCTTCAAAACTTCACGAGGTTTGGGGCCATCGGCCGCTCCCACGATTCCATCCCGCTCCATCAGATCAATCAAGTGAGCGGCTCGCCCGTAGCCGATACGCAGGCGGCGTTGCAGCAGGGAAGTGGAGGCTTTCCCGAACTCCAAAACAAGACGTACGGCATCTTCGAACAGGGGATCGTGCTCGCCTTCATCGTCTCCGCCAGCGCCCAGCGACCCCGGCTCACGTTCTTCTCTAGGAGCCTGCAAGAATTTCTCCTCGTATTGCGCTGTTCCCTGCGACCGCCAAAACTCGACAACCGCGGCGATTTCTTTTTCCGTAACGAAAGGCGCGTGCAGGCGATGGACGCGGGCAGATCCCGACGGCAGATACAGCATGTCGCCTTTGCCCAATAGGGCTTCGGCGCCGTTGGCGTCGAGGATGGTGCGCGAGTCAACTTTCGTGGCCACGCGGAAGGAAACGCGGGCAGGGAAGTTAGCTTTGATCAGCCCAGTGATGACGTCCACCGAGGGCCGCTGGGTTGCCAGCACGAGGTGGATTCCGACGGCGCGCGCCATCTGCGCCAATCGCGTGACGGATTCTTCCACGTTGCCGGCATCGAGCATCATCAGGTCTGCCAATTCATCAATGATGATGACGATGAATGGCAGCGGAGACTCGTCCGGAGTCTCGCCGAACAGGCTGGGTGTTCCGCCTTCTTCAAATAGATTGTTGTACTGGTCGATGTTGCGAACACCCTTCGCCGCCAGTAATTTCAGCCGCCGCTCCATCTCGCGCACCGCATTGCGGAGCGCATTGGCCGCCAGCTTGGGCTCGGTGATGATTGGAGTGAAGAGATGCGGAACGCCTTCATAATTCCCCAGCTCCAACCTCTTGGGATCAACCAGGATCAGTCTCACTTGATCTGGCGTCGCCTTGTAGAGAATGGACATAATCATGGCGTTGATCGCCACGCTCTTGCCGGCGCCCGTGGAACCTGCAATCAGAAGGTGAGGCATGCCGGCGAGGTCGGCGGTTACGATGCGTCCATTGATGTCTTTACCGAGGGCGAGAGTAAGTTTGGATTTCGTGCCAAAAAATTCCTGCGACTCGATGTTCTCGCGCAGCCAGATAATTTCGCGCTGGCGGTTCGGCACCTGAATGCCAACGGTGGATTTTCCCGCCATGCGCTCAATCAGAATGCTTTCAGCCTTTAATGCCAGGCACAGGTCGTCCGTGAGATTTGTAATGCGACTGTATTTGATTCCAGCTTCGGGCTTAAATTCGAAAGTGGTGACCACGGGTCCGGGATTGATTTGGGTGATCTGTCCATGAACACCGAATTCGGCGTATTTTTCCGTGAGCACCTGCGCCAGTAACTTTAGTTCGTCCGCATCCACGATCTGTTGCTCATCCGCGCGATGCAGCAGGCTGCTGGGAGGAAGTTTGAAGCCGCCAGCAGCAATGCGCGGCATGGTTGTTTTAGTTTTTTGGCCAGTGTCGGCGCGTTCGGTAACTTCGACTTCAGGAAGCACTGCTTCAGGTTCTACTCGCTTGGTCGCGGCAGCTTGCGCTCGTCGCTCTTCTTCCTCGAACGTGCGATCAATGCCTGTGCGGGCCGGTTCCGGTGTTCGGGAGGGCGCGGGAGCGGGCGCTGCGCCCGGAGTCATTCGCGCTGTGATAACTGGTTTGGGAGACGCTCTCCGCTGATCCAAATCCCGTTGCGCCTTTTTTCGTGCGCGTTCAATTTTCCAGTCCTGATAGCGGTTCCACAAAGCGATGATGAAGGCGAAGCGGGTCGGAGCCCACAGCTTCAAAGTTGCAAATGAGAACGCGGTCGTCAAATATAACGCGACCGCGAGGACGCTCGCGCACACGATGTACGCGCCAGCGAGGTTAAAGTAGTGGATCAAGACATCGCCTAAAACGCGACCTACCAATCCTACAAGCGGGATCGCATTCATCCAGCGCAAATGGCCTGTCAAAAGCGCCAGCAGCGCGGGGATAAACAATAGCAGCCATAACGCACCGACGGTCTTCGCTATCGGAGATGCCACGCGGCGGGAACGGAACCAGCGTAAACCTAGCGCTGCCCCAAATAACGGCAGTAAAAATGCCCCCATGCCGAAGCCCTGTAAAAGCACGTCGCTAACCAGAGCGCCGACGACGCCAATCCAATTGCGGGCTGCGCGGGTACCGGTAAGCACCGACGCGCTATTGAAAGACGGATCCAGTGGGGAATAAGAAACCAGCGCGAGGAAGAGGAGGAGCGCGGAGACACACAACAGGAATCCGACCAGCTCGTTGAGCCGGCGGTTGTTGGTGGGTGCAAACAGCGACGAGAAAATTTTCATTGGGCGTATTTCGCGCTTCACAGGAAAACTCTCCTGCGCTGCCAGACCTACGCCAGAGCCTTTTGATTATGCCAAGAAGTGACTGCGGCTACAACTCTGGATATCGGCTGGCAGTATCGAGTTGGTTTCCCAACTCGCGTTATGAAGAGTTTCTGTTAACAGCTTAACCCGCGATGCGCGCGGCAAACGCGAGCACCAGTGATCCGACAATGATGCGGTAGACCGCAAAGGGCGCGAAGCCGCGCTTGCGTACCCACGCCATAAACCACGCGACCGAGGCATACGCCACGACAAAAGACACAACGAAGCCGATCGCAAGCACTACCCATCCGTGGGGATCAATTTGCGATACGCCGATTGGATTTGCGCTTTTCCCACGCAGCGATTTCAGCAGGTCGTAAAACGTGGCCACCACCATAGTTGGTATCGAAAGAAAAAATGAGAACTCAAGTGCAGCGGCGCGAGACATCCCCGCCAGTTGCCCGCCCGCAATGGTCGACATCGATCTTGAGGTGCCGGGGAAGACCGCCGAGAGAATTTGGCAGGCGCCGATCCAGACCGCCTGCCCGAGGCTCATGGCTTCCATCTTCCAGGTGTGGATTCGTCCGGAGGGGGCATTCGGCCCCGCCGCTTCTGCCTTGGAATTCATGGCGTCCACGATCCACATTACGATTCCGCCAATCAGAAGCGCCGCCCCCATGATGTGCAGGTCTTCAAGGTGCTTGCCGATAACTTTTGTGAGCAGAAATGCTGGAACAGCAGTTACGACAAATGCGACCAACGTCAGTCCCAGAGGATGAGTGAGTGGGGTCTGTCCGCCCTCGCCGCGCGGGAAGGTTGAGAGCAGTTTCGCAATGCGGCTACGAAAATACACCGGCAAGCACAGAATTGCGCCCAGTTGGATGACGATGGTGTACATCTTCCAGTATCCGTCACCCAGGCTTATGTGAAACAGCGCTTCAGCGATGCGTAAATGCGCGGTGGAGCTGACTGGTAAAAACTCCGTGAGGCCTTCGATGATCCCCAGTACGACGGACAACAGATAGTCGTTCAATCGTCCTCCCAATATGAAGATCAAAGTATCGCAGAAGATGCGCAGTAGGCGGCTGGCAGCCTTGATTCTCTTAACCCGAATAACACGGGTCTTAACAAATTCGCGGCGGAAGTTTCGATGTTACTGGTTTCCATTCCCGTAGGTGGGAATGTTCAACTCCATGTAGTAGAGCAACCGTTGGGCGCGTGCGGCCCAACTACTCAGGGGAAATTGCGAAACCAGCTTTTGGCCATCGGCAACGGCCTTGACTTTCGCGTCCGCAGATTTCTTCGCCTGATCTTCAGTTTTAGCGATCTCGATGAGAGCGGACCACCGCCAGGCAGCGTTGTAAAGGGCCTCAGCTGCGGAAGGCGATTGCGAATGCTCGTTGGCGTATCGCTCATAAATTCCCGCTTCTTTTGCGGGACACTTTCCCTGGCCTTGCCAATCGCCGCACAACTTGTTGTCAATGAGGTGGAAGGAAGCCAGGTCGGCCCATTTTGTTCCGGGAAATTTTTTGATGACTTCCTTCATGTACTTTTCTTCCATGCCTTCGCGCAAGGAAGGGTCTTGCTCTTTTGCGGATGGACGCGCCAGGACGTCGGGCTTCTCCATTTGCCAGCGGATGTCGGCCGAGCGATAAGCGGCCTCAGCAGCCAGAGGTGAAGTTGGAAATAGCTCGAACACCGCGTAATAAAGGCGCAGTGAGTCCTGGGCGGCATCGTGTCTCCCTTTAGCGCGGCTTGCCTGGTCTTCGGAGTCAATCGCTTCGCCGAATACAATTTTGTCGCCATTCGGCGTCGAAGATTGAATGACTCCGCTGGCAGGCATCCACCCGGTGAGGGAGCGGTCTTCGGAAAGGTTCACCTGGATGTGGGCCCAATCGCGGCTGGTTTCGAGGACAACGATTTCGCGTCCGCGATCGACCTCCGCAAGTTTTGTGGAACCGGCGTCGGGCGAGAGGTAAATGGAACTCACGCGAACGTTTGTGGCGTGCTGATAGTCGGCTGCGCTCAGCGCTGGGATGAGTGCAAGAAAAGTGAGAATAAGAGATGCGACTTTCATACGGTGACTCGAGATCTCAGAATGTGGCGTCGAGAGTTAGATGCGGGGAGGGGCTGTCTCCGTTATTTGAGCCAGCAACTTTGCATCAATATTTCCGCCGCTGATGACCGCGACATTGAAAACTGTTTTTGGTAATTCGTCCCGATGGAACAAAAACGCCGCCACTGAGACCGCTCCGCTGGGCTCGGCCACCGTTCTGGGGTTGCGAGCCAGAAGTGTCATGGCCTTCGCAATCTCCTCTTCACTCACGGTAACAATATCGTCAAGATATTTCCGGAT